>CAYLNK010000026.1:0-37242 GCA_964384675.1 uncultured Holophagales bacterium
GAACGGGTCCGTCGCAGGTGGTGCCGGCGGCGGCGTGGTCCGCGTCCAGGGGACCGCCACCGTGCGCCTCCACGGCGAGATCGACGTCGACGGTGAGTCGCGCTCGAACGACCTCCTCGGCGGCGGCGCGGGCGGCGCGGTGCGGATCGTCGCGCAGCGGATCGACGGAACGGGCCGGGTCCATGCCAACGGCGGCTCCAGCAGCAGCCCCGCGCAGACGGGCGCCGGCGGCGGCGGCCGCATCGCGATCTCCACGGTCGAGCCGACGACCGGCCCCCTGACGATCGGTCTGGAGTCGGTTGGCGGCTGGAACGGCCCTGTGCCCGCGACCGCGACCGCGATCGGCGGCGCGGGGACGATCTGGGTCGAGCGCCGCGATGGAGCCGGCAACCCGACCGACGCGGGCAGCCTCAGCGTGGCGAATCGCTCCGGCAAGCCGGCGTCGACGACGCCGATCCCGGCTCTCTCCGGGCTCTCGAACGGCGCGGTCGCCGACGCGACTATCACCCTGGCCGACTCGGCAGCGGGGAAGCTCACGGTCGACGCTCCGCTCGTCCGAGGCGCCGTCGAGGGCGAGACGCTCGTCGCGTTCCTCGACGATCCGCTGCCCGCGAACCAGCGGACGTGGCTCCTGCCGGTCACCCTCCAGACGCGCCTCACGGCCTCGACCGTCCAGCTGTCGGTGCCCGGCTCCGCAACCGCGCTCGGTGAGATCCAGGCCGCGCTCACGGCGGGCAAGACGGTGACGGCGCACGCGCGGAGCGCGTTCGCGTCGGTGACGCTCGCGGGCGCGACGCGCCTCGTCCTCGACGACGACCTGACGGTGGGGGCGAACCTCAACGACCGGGTGTCGGTGACGGCGGACGCCGAGTCCAGGCTCCTTCTCCGCGCCGAGCAGCCGCAGCTGACCCTCACGTCCACGCCGCCGGCGGGCAGCGTGGGCCAGGGCACGACGCTTTCGGTCACCTGGAGCGGCGCCGACTTCCTGGGCTTCTCGAAGGTCGAGACGACCTGGTCGCTCGTCGGCGTGACGAACACGACGACGTACTCGAACGAGCCGACCGTTGTCACGCACGGTGCGACTCCGGTCCTCCTGCCGCTCTCGCCGACCCAGCCGGCCGGTCCGGTGACCTACAAGGTGAAGCTGACCGACCGCGCGGGCCGGACCCGCGAGGTGACCCAGGCGTGGACCGTCGTGGCCGACACGACGGCGCCGGTCGTCAGTCCGATCCAGCTTTCGCCGGTGCCCGGTCCGAACGACACGTACACCGGTGGCGACGCCGTGACGATCACCGGGACCGCCACCGACAACATCGCCCTCGCCCAGATCACGCTCACCGTCGACGGGGTGACGACGACGTCCACGACGTCGCCGATCAGCCGCGTCTGGACGGCACCGCCGGTGTCGGCGGATACGACGTACGAGATCGTCGTGACGGCGACCGACCTTGCGGGGAACGCGGCCGTACCGAGCCGACGGACCGTTACGGTGAAGCCGCTCGACAACCCGAACGCGCCAACGGTGACGATCAGCTGCCCCCTGTCCGGCAACACCTATTTCCCGTCCGGCTACGGCGGCTTCACGATCTCGGTCGTCGCCACGGACGACGTCGGCGTCTCCAGGGTGGAGTTCTTCGCGGACGGGGCGACCGATCCCTTCTCCGTCAAGTCGCCCGCGTCCGGAACGCAGACCCCGTTCTCGGTGACCAGCGACCCGACGTCGCTCCCGACAGCGACATCGGACACCGTGGTGCGGTATCGCGTCCGAGCCTGGGATGCCTCCAACAACTTCCGTGACGCCAGTGTCGACGTGCACGTCATCCCCGCGACGGTCCTGACGAGCACTCCGTCGGCGAGCGACGCCGTGACCACGTACTTCGTGGCGGGTGGGACGACGCTCACGATCGACACGCCGCGCACGCTCGGTGGGCTCCTCGTCCTTCCCGGTGCGACCTTGACGCATTCACCTGGAATGAAGCTGGAGCTGACGATCGCGGGCACGCTCGTCGTCGACTGTGGCGGAGTGATCGACACGACCGGGAAGGGCTACGCGGCCGGGGTCAGCTACCCCGGTGTCGTCGTGCCTGGCTTTGCGAGCTCGGGCGGCAGCCACGTCGGCCAGGGTGGTTTCGACCCGCTGGCGCATCTGGCCATCGGAGAGACGTTCGGGAGCGTCTACCGACCGAACGAAGCGGGTGGTGGAGGCGCTCCGTCCTCGCCAGGCGCCGGAGGCGGTGTCGTACACCTGGCTACCGCGGCCATGCAGGTGTGGGGCGCGGTCCGCGCCAACGGAACGGGCGACTACTACGGCGTCGGGGCAGGCGGCTCCATCTGGATCGAAGCATCCTCGATCGACGGGGACGGCACGATCGAAGCAGGCGGAAGCACCGCGACAGTCGGGCAGTACGGAAGCGACGGCGGGGGCGGGGCCATCGGCGTGTCGTACGACAACGCGGGCGGTACCGTCCTCTCGAAGCTGAGCACGCTCGGCGGCAAGGGAATCAACCAGCGGTACGGCGGACCCGGCTCCATCTATCTGAAAGGGCCTGGCGCGGCCTACGGGACACTGAGGATCAGCAACGGCAGTACGGTCGGTGCGGCCCCGACCATCCTCCCCTCGCTGGGCGCGGGCACGGCCGGTGGGCAGACCGCCGGTGCCGTGCTCGCGACGGGCCTCCCGGTCGTCCACGGGTTCTTCGTGGGGCACTGGGTCGAGGTGAAGGACGCCGACGGGGCTTTGAAGGGAACGTGGCGAATCGGGTCCATCGCCGGCTCGAACGTGACGCTCGCGCCAAACGACGCGGAGACGATCGCGCTGGCGCCGGGAGACCGGTGGCAGGGCGTCTACCGGTTCGACTCGATCGAGCTCGGCGGCGACCGCGTCGTCAGCGCGGATCCGATCCGTCTGGGACCCGCGGGTGTGGCCCAGCTCGTCGGGCCGTCGATCCCGGGAAAGTACCTCGAGCTGGCGTACCCCCTCGAAGTGCCGCTCACCTCCGTCTCCGGCAATGTGTCGGCCTCCTCGATCTCGGCGACCGACCTGACCGTGAAGAGCGGAAGCGTCCTGACTCACCCGGCCACGCCGCCCGGGGGCCTCGCCCAGAGTCTGACGCTGAACGTGGGTGGGACGCTGACGGTCGAGGCCACCGCCGCCATCGACGTGAGCGGCCGCGGCTACGTGGCCGGATATGCGTACCCCGGCGTCGTCGTTCCCGGGTCCGGCGGCAGCCACATGGGCCAGGGCGGGATCAACACCGGTCCGCTGGGCGAGACCTTCGGTAGCGTCACCCGTCCGGGCGAGGCCGGTGGAGGCGGCTCGGTGGGCGCTCCAGGCGCGGGCGGTGGCGTCCTGAAGGTGACGGCCAACGTGATGAACGTGGCGGGCGCCATCCGTGCGAACGGCACCGGGCCGTACTACGGCGTCGGGGCCGGTGGATCGGTCTGGATCTCCACCACGACGCTGAACGGGAACGGCTCCATCGAAGCGAACGGCGCCGTCATGACCCAGGGGACCACCGGCAGCGATGGCGGTGGCGGGGCGGTCTCCGTCGACTACGTCAACGGTTCGGGCTCGATCCTGAGCACGTTGAAGGCGGTGGGTGGACGCGGGATCACGGCACGGTACGGCGGTGCGGGCACCGTGTACACCAGGGGCCCTCTTTCGAGCCTCGGGGACTTGACGATCGACAACGCCGGGACGGCGGGCCAGAAGACGGTCCTGCCTTTCCTCGGCGCCGGAACCGCAGCCGCCGGATCGGGCGGAAGCGTTCTCGTGACCGGTCTCTCGGCGATCCAGCCGTATTTCGCGGGGCACTGGATCGAGGTCAGGCGAGGCGCGACACTCGTCGGGACCTGGCAGATCGGGACGGAGGCCGACGCGATCAACGGCGGGTCCGTCAGGCTCGTCGCGAATGTCGAATCGGGCGTGCCGGACGTGCGAGAGGGCGACGCGTGGCAAGGGGTCTATCGCTTCGATCACGCGACGATCTCGGGAGGGGCGGCCCTCACCTCGCGCGACCCGATCCTGGCGCCCGGCATCGGCCGTCCGTCGGGTACCGCCGACCTGGCGCCCGGCCAGCCGTCGCCGGCGATCGCGGGTACGAGCGTCTCCGTGCTCGTCAACGCGTCGGACACGAACGCGAGCCTGAGCCGCGTCATCCTGCACGCCACGGGGCCAGTGGTCGCGGGATCCGTCACGCAGACGGTGAGCGTCTCCGGCGCGAGCGCCGCGATTCCGCTCCAGATCGGCCTCGGGCCGTCGGCCCCGGGAGCGGTCGTGTCGTTCTGGGCCGAGATCTACAACGCGACGGGTGTTTACGCCGTGACGCCCACGACGACGGTCAACCTGACCGGCTCGACCGTCGGCGGGGCGATCTCGAGCGACATGACCTGGACTCGGGCGGCGAGCCCGTGGGTGGTGACCTCGAACGTCTCGGTCAACGCGGGGGTCACCCTCACCGTCGAGGACGGCGTGACGGTGCTCTTCGCCGCGGGTACGCAGCTGTCGGTGCTGGGCAAGCTGACCGCCGTGGGGACGCCGAGCAGCCAGATCCTCTTCACGTCGTCCTCGGCGACACCGGCGCCTGGAGTCTGGCGGAACATCACCTTCCAGCCCGGCTCGTCGCCGGCCAGCCAGATCGCCTACGCGACGGTGTCGTATGGGGGGGGCACGGACTTCGGGGCGATCGTCGCCGCCGGGGGGGCGCCTCTCTTCGATCACGTGACGGTGAGCAGCTCCTCCAGCAACGGCTTCAACGTCACAGGCGGTACCGCCACCATCCGGAACAGTGTCGCCTCGGGCAACGCGGCCACGGGGATCGGTATCTGGGGCCCAGGCACGACGGCCCTCGTCTCCGATTCGACGTCGACCTCCAACGGTGACCGTGGCCTCAACGCCGTCAACTTCTCGAGCGCGTCCGTGACCAATCTGACCCTCACGGACAACGTCGGATTCGCAATGGGGATCGACGCGAATGCCCGGCTGACCGCGATCAGCGGGGTCACGGCGTCCGGTAACGGGGGCGGGCCGAAGGACGCGATCGCGATCGACCCGGGCACGATCTCGATCGGCAATCAGCAGCTGCGGGCTGCCGGCCTGCCCTGGCGACTCTCGGCGAGCGGGACGCTGACGGTCGGTGCGACGGGCGTGCTGACGATCGACCCTGGCGTCACCCTCCAGTTCCCGGGCAACGGAAAGCTCACCGTCCTGGGCAAGCTGCTGGCCGTCGGAACGCCGGCGAACCAGATCCTCTTCACGTCCTCGGCGACGACGCCGTCGCCCGGGAGCTGGAAGAACATCAACTTCCAGTCGGGCTCGTCCAGCGCCAGCCAGATCGCGTACGCGACGGTTTCGTACGGCGGTTTCGTCGAGCTCTCCGACCTGGGGTCGATCCTCACGGCCGGAGGGGCTCCGTCGTTCGATCACGTGACGGTGAGCCACTCCGTCAGCGAGGGCTTCAGCGTGTCCGGGGGTACGGCGACGCTGCGGGATTGCGTGGCCTCGGGGAACGGGGGGAACGGCGTAACCGTCTTCGGCTCGGGCACGACGGCAGTCATCTCCGACTCGACGCTGACGGGCAACGGCGGCCGCGGGCTCCGCGTGCTCGACTCCTCGAGCGCCTCTGTGACGAACCTGGTGAGCACGAACAATGGCGACTTCGCGATCGAGGTCGGCGCGAACGGCCGGCTCTCTTCGATCAGCGGGGTCATCGCCAGCGGCAATGGCGGAGGGGCGAAGGACGTCATCGGGATTGCCGCCGGGACGATCTCGATCAGCAACCAGGTCCTGCACGCGGCCGGGGTTCCATGGCGTGCCGGCAGCTCTCTGACGGTCGGTGCGACGGGGGTCCTGACGATCGACCCGGGTGTCACGCTGCAGTTCCCCTCGTTCGGCCAGCTCAGCGTCTCCGGGAGGCTCTCGGCGGTCGGAACTCCGGCGAGCCCGATCCTGTTCACGTCGAGCGCGGCGAGTCCAGTGCCCGGCGCCTGGTCGGGCATTCTGCTCAACACGGGCTCCTCGACCGCGAGCCAGATCGCCCACGCGACCGTGTCGTTTGCGGGATCGGGATCCGACAGCGCCGCCATCGTCGTCGCCAGCGGAAGCCCGACGTTCGATCACGTGACGGTGACCGGGTCGTCGACGAACGGCTTCAACCTCCGCGGAACGCCTGCCAGCAGCTCGGCGACGCTCCAGAGCTGCACGTCGACGGGTAACGCGTTCTCGGGGCTCTGGGTGTCGAGCGCGACGGCCACGCTGATCGACTCGACGTTCAGCTCCAACGCCCAGAAGGGCATCGTCGTCTCGAACACTTCGAAGGCCTCCCTGACGAACGTCACGATCACGAACAACGGCGACTACGCGATCGCCATGGACGCGAGCGCCGAGCTGAGCACGCTCTCCGACGTCTCCGCGAGCGGAAACGGCGCCGGCACGAAGGACGTCATCGGTCTCAACGCCGGCACGGTCGGTACGACGACGGCATGGCACGCGGGCCTTCCGTACCTGGTGACCGCACCGAACACCACCCTGACCGTTCCGGCCGACGGGACCCTCACGATCGACCCGGGCGTCACGGTGAAATTCCCGGCGGGGGCTCGTTTCAACGTCTCCGGCAAGCTGCTGGCGGTCGGGACGCCCGCCAGCCCCATCCTGTTCACCTCGTCGGCCGCGGCCCCCACACCGGGGATCTGGAAGAGCATCTCGTTCCAGCCGGGGGCGACGGCCGGAAGCCAGATCGCCTACGCCACGGTCTCCTACGGCGGTGCGGTATCGGACGGAGGGAACATCGTGGTGCGGGCCGGGAGCCCGACCTTCGACCACGTCGTCTCGACCGGTTCCCTGACCAACGGCTTCGACATCCAGAGCGGTCCCACGCTCCTTTCGTTCTGCTCCGCCTCGTTCAACGCGACGGCTGGCGTCACCGTTTCCTCGGCGGCGGGCAACGCGACCCTGGTCAGCTCCACGTTGACCGCCAACGGGGCGCGGGGTCTCAACGTCCTCACCGGGGGCCACGCGTCGGTGACGAACTGCTCGTTCTCCGGGAACGCCGCGGGCGGCATCGGAGACGACGACGCGGCGAACGCCGTTCCGGCCAGCCTCAACGATTGGGCGTCGCCGAGCGGACCGTCCGGAACCGGTCCCGGGACCGGCCAGTCCGTGCAGGCTGGCGTGGCGTACGAGCCGTGGCTCGTCGCGGCGACGAACCCGGAGTACCAGATCACGAGCGCCAGCCAGCCAGCGCCGTTCAATCCCGCCGCGGGCGAATCCGCCGACTGGTCGGTCGCGGCGACCTCGCCGGGAACCTGGCGGCTGCGGATCCTGGATGCCTCGTCGAACGTGATCCGCACGGTCGTGGCGTCCGGGGCGTCCACGACGCTGACGTGGGACGGCAAGGACGAAGGGGCCGTGGTGCAGCCGGCCGCCACCTATGGCTACACGCTGGACGTGATCTCGGACGGAGGCATCGCGGCGACACGGGCGACGGGCCGCGTCGTCACCTCGACGCCGATCACGGCCTCGCTCTCGTCCGCGAGCGTGGCGCCTGCCGCGGTCACGGGCGGAGCGGCGGCCACGGGAACCGTCACGTTGACGGAGGGCGCACCCGCAGGGGGAGCCATCGTCGCCCTCACGAGCAGCAGCCTCGCCGCGGCGGTCCCGGCCACGGTCACGGTGGCGGCGGGCCAGACGTCCGCGACCTTCCCGGTGACCACGATCCCGGTGAACCCGGCCTCCACGATCGCGACCCTGACGGCCACGTATGCGGCCGTCACCCGGACGGCGAACCTCACGGTGAACGCCGCTGACCTCGCCTCGGTCTCCCTCAGCCCGACGACCGTGGGAAGCGGCGCGACGTCCATCGGCACGGTGACGCTCACCGCCCCTGCCGGACCCGCGGGCGCGAACGTGTCGCTCACGAGCTCCGCTTCCGCCGTCGCTACGGTCCCGGCCTCGGCCTTCGTGCCGCCCGGGCAGTCGTCGGCCACCTTCGTCGCCACGGCCCAGAGCGTCTCGGCCCCTTCGTCCGCAACTCTCACCGCGGCGTACTCCGGAGCCACGACGGTTGGGAAGTCGGCGATCCTCAACGTCACACCCACGGTGGGGTCGATCACGGGCAGCGTCACGGATGCTCAGGGCTCCGGGGCCGGCGTGAGCGGGGTGACCGTATCCGTGACCGGCGCCATTCCCGCGATCGCGACGAGCACGGCGATCGGCGGCACCTTCACGCTGGCGAGTGTCCCGGCCGGCACGGTCACCCTCACGGCCGCTCACGCCGACTACGTGACGGCCACGACCGGCAGCCTCACCGTCACGCCGGGTCAGACCACGATCGCGGGGACCCTCTCGCTGAATCGCACGACCGTGACGCTCTCCGGCGTCGTCCGGGAGAACGGGCCCGGAACCCCCATCGGAGGCGTGGCCGTGACGGTGCAGGGCCAGCCGGGTCGCGTCGCCACGAGCGACGCGAGCGGCGCCTACTCCATCCCCGGTGTCACCTGGGGCTCCCTGAGTGTCGCCTTCGCGAAACCAGGGTTCGCCTCGCGGACGCTCACGCTGGCCGTCTCCGCCGGCGCCTCGCCGGTCCTCGACGCCGACCTCGATCGTGTGGCGAGCAGCATCACCGGCTACGTCCGCGATGCCACGAACGGCCTCGGCCTGGCTGGCGCTCTCGTCGCGCTGTCGGACGACGCGGCGACGAGCGCCGTCACCGACTGGTCGGGCGCGTACTCGCTCGCCAACGTCCCCATCGGTCCACACACGCTCGCGGTGAGTCGCCCGAGCTTCACGAACGCGACCAGTCCGAGCGTTACGGCGGTGGAAGGCACGGTCGGGGCTCCGGACGTCGCCCTCACGCCGATCCCGGCGCAGCTGGCCGGGCACGTGGTCGACCCCATCGCGGGGACGCCTCTCCCGGGCGTCACGGTCACGCTGGCCCGGACCGGCCAGAACGTGACGACCGACGCCGCGGGCGCCTTCTCCTTCACCGGCGTGCCGACCGGCTACGAGCTGCTCTCCTTCACGCGTGCCGGCTATCGCGCGGGTGCCAGCAACGAGGTCCGGCTCGATCCGGCCGCCGTCCTGGACTTCGGGAACGTGGAGATGATCCCGGTTCCCGCTCAGCCGACCGGCCTCCTCCACGGCTTCGTGCGCGACGCTGCCGGCAACCCGCTCCCCGGCGTGACGGTGACCGCCCTCGGGCTTACCTCGGCGCAGACGGCGGTCGACGGCCACTATGAGATCGCCAACGCTCCGATCGGCGCCTACGTTCTGACCGCAGAGAAGGCCGGTTTCGCCAAGGCGTTCTCGCGCTGGCACGGGCCCGCCGCCACCTTCGCGACGAACTGGGAGGTGGTCCAGGACTTCCGGCTCGAGGCGACGGGGTCCACCGCCACGCTCGACGTCACCTCGCGCGACTTCGTCCTGCGGACCCCGGCCCCGGGCGACGTTCGTGTCTACGCGGCTAACTCGGCGTATCTCGTGGCCACCGATCCGTCCGGGCGCCGGACCGTGCCGGGAGTGCCGGCGGGCGCGCTGATCGGGACGGCCCCCGTACCGACCCCGCTCGGCGCGGGCGCGACCGTCCCGCTCGACCTCGATGCCGGCGGCACGGTCCCCACCTCTTCGCCCCGCTACGCCGCCGGCGGTCGCGTCTTCCGCGAAGCGACCGCCGGGCCCGTCGCCGGAGCGACCGTCACGCTGACGAACGCCGCCGCGGCGTACACGACGACCGCCACGACGGACGCGAACGGGCGCTGGAGCTTCTCCGGCGGGCCGGCGGGCCTGTACACGATCTCGGCGGCGGCCCCGGGCGGCCTGGCCTCCGCGCCGATCCTCTGGCTGCTCGGCGACGACGGCACGCTCGCCCGGATCGACTTCCAGCTGGATTCCGTGGCCGACCGCGGCACGCTGGAGATCACAGAGCCTGCTCAGGGCGCGCTCCTCACGACCGCTCCGGGATCGGTCTCCGTGGCGGCGACGTTGCCGAAGGCGGGCGACTACATCGTCAACGCCGATGTCGGGTTCTCGAATGCCAGCGTCGCGGGCGTCGTCGTCACCTACGGCGCCGACGGACGCAGCTTCCAGATCGACTTCTCGGCGACCCCTCCGACAGGCCCGACGAGGATCGATGTCCAGGCGACCACGCGGTACGGAGCGATCCTGTCGGCCCACGTCGACGTGACGCTGCAGGCGGCCGCGCCGGCCAGCGTCAATCTCAGCCCGGCGACGGTGGCGGGCGGTGAGCCCTCCGGCGGCGTCGTCGGTCTGAACCTCCCGGCGCCGGCCGGGGGACTCGTCGTCAGCCTGTCGAGCAGCTCTCCCGTCGCCGCGCAGGTACCCGCGACCGTCACGGTTCCCGGAGGGGCCACGAGCGCGGGCTTCACGGTGACGACGAGCCAGGCCCCGGTCGCGACCTCGGTGGTCATCTCCGCCACGGCCAACGCCGTCACCGCATCGGCCACGCTCACGATCACGCCATCGGCGTCGACGACGGGCTCGATCAACGGAGTCGTGTTCGACGGCGGGAGCGGCATCGGCCTGCCGGGCGTGGTGGTCAGCGTGGGCCCGATCCAGGCCAGCACCAACGGTTCGGGCGCCTATGCGCTCACGGGTGTGCCGGCCGGCCTCCAGACCCTGACCGCCAGTCGCGTCAGCTACGCGGCGGGCGTCGGAACGGTGACCGTCTCCGGTGGCAGCACCACGGTCGCGTCCGCGCTGACGCTGGTCCCGGACCCGGCCCAGATCTCGGGGAACGTCATCGACCCGATCGTCAACGCCCCCGTGTCCGGCCTCACGGTCACGCTGGCCCGCACCGGGCAGACCGTCACCACGGACGGCGCGGGGCACTTCGCGTTCACCAACCTCGCCCCAGGCTTCGAGCTCCTCGCGTTCAGCAAGGCTGGGTACCGCGCCAGCGCCTCGACCGAGGTCGAGCTCGCTCCCGGCGCGAACGTCGTCTTCGATCGGGTCGAGGTGTTTCCCGGCGGCAACCTCGCGGGCACGCTGCACGGCACCGTGCGCGACGCCGGCGGCAACCCGATCGCCGGGGCCACCGTCACCGCGCTCGGCCTCGGCTCCGTGCAGACCGCGGCCGACGGCACCTATCAGCTCCCGGGCGCGCCGGCCGCGTCCTACGTCCTGACCGCCGAGAAATCCGGGTACCGGAAGGCGTACTCCGGCTGGCACGGCCCCGGCGGCCCGCTCGGCACACCCTGGCAGGTCCTTCAGGACTTCGTCCTGCCGGCCGCCAGCGCGACGGGCTCGCTGACCATCACGTCGCACGACCTGATCACCCGGGCCGCGTCCGTGGCGGAGGTGCGCCTCAGTGCGCCGCTGGCGTCGTACCTCGTCTGGACGGACCCCGCCGGCACGCGCTCGATCGCCTCGGTGCCTTCCGGCAAGGTGGTCGGTGACTACGTGCCGTTCCAGCTCGGTACCGGCGCATCGCGCACGATCGAGCTGACCGCAGGGGCCACTCCACCCACCGCGTCTCCCCGGTGGGCCGTGGGCGGGCAGGTGGTCCGGGAGACCACCGGCCAGCGGATCGTGGGTGCCACCGTCACGCTGACGAACACGGCGGCTTCCTTCACGACGACCGTTCTCTCCGACGCGAACGGCCGCTGGAGCTACGCCGGCGGTCCGGTCGGTCCCTATTCCGTGACGGCCACGGCGCCGGGCGGGCTCGGGCTCCCGGACCCCTGGGCGTTCGTGGCGGCGGACGACGGTGGCGTTGCGGAGGAGACCCTCTTCCTCCGCAACGCGGCAGACGACGGCACCCTGACGGTCCTCACACCCGCCGAAGGAGCCGTCCTCACCCAGGACCTCTCCACCGTGACGTTCACCGCCACACTGCCGCGCCCGGACGACTACATCCTCAGCGCCGTCGTGCACCTCTCGTCCCAGGAGCCGACGGACCTCGTCCCGGCGTACGCCCTGAACGGCCGTGGCGTGACGATCGGCTTCACGTCGCACTCCCCGGACGGTCCGGTGGCGATCGGCATCGAGGCGATCACTCGTTACGGCGTCGTCCTCACCGCCACCCGGAACGTCACGATCCAGAGGACGGTCTCGCCGAAACCGCAGTCCGTCACCTTCGTTCCATCCACGGTGGTGGGAGGCGGGTCGGCTGTCGGGACGGTCACGCTCGACCAGCCCGCACAGGCGGGAGGGCTCGTCGTGGAGCTGGCGAGCGGAAACCCGTCGGCTGCGCAGGTCCCGCCCACCGTCACCGTGCCGGAAGGCGCGACGTCCGCGGAGTTCAGCGTGACGACCGCTCCGACCGCGATCGCGACGTCGGCGGTCATCTCGGCCACGGCCAACGCGGCCACGGCGTCCGGCACGCTCACGATCACCCCCGAGCCGCCGACGACGGGCTCGATCACGGGAGTCGTGCTCGACGGCGGCAGCGGCATCGGACTGCCAGGCGTCGCCGTCACGGCTGCCGCGGTCGGGACGACCACGGACGCCTCGGGCGCTTACACCCTGCCGGACCTGCCGGTCGGCGTCCAGACGCTCCAGGCGGTGCGCGACGGCTATGTGACGGCCTGGGGTTCGGTGACGGTAGTCGGCGGCGTCACCACGCCGGCCGCGCCGTTGACCCTGGCGCCGATCCCGGCTCAGCTCTCGGGTCACGTGATCGATCCGATCGCGGGGACGCCGCTGCCAGGGGTCAAGGTCACGCTCGCCAGGACCGGCCAGAACGTGACGACCGACGCGGCCGGCGCGTTCGCCTTCACGAACCAGCCGACGGGCTACGACCTCCTTGCATTCACGCGCGCCGGCTATCGGGCCGCGGCGACCGAGGAGATCCTGCTCGATCCGGCGGCCCAGCTGGACTTCGGCAACGTCGAGATGATCCCGGTTCCCGCGCAGCCGACGGGCCTCCTGCACGGCACCGTGCGAGACGCCGCCGGCAACCCGATTGCCGGAGTGACGGTCACGGCCCTCGGATTGGGCTCGGCGCTGACGGCTGCCAACGGCACCTATCAGATCTCCGGGGCCCCGATCGGCGCGTACGTCCTCACGGCGCAAAAGAGCGGTTTCCGCAAGGCGTTCTCCCGCTGGCACGGTCCGGCAGGCAGCTTCGCGACGAACTGGGAGGTCGCGCAGGACTTCCGGCTCGAGGTCACGGGATCGACGGCTACGCTCTCCATCACCTCGCGCGACTACGTCCTGCGATCCCCGGCACCGAGCGAGGTCCGCCTCTATGCCGCCAGCGGCGCGTACCTTCTGCAAACCGACCCGTCCGGGTACCGCTCCGTGCCGGGCGTGCCTGCGGGAGCGCTGGCCGGGACCGCGCCCGTGCCCAGGGTGCTCGCGGCGGGGTCGACCGTCGCGCTGGACGTCGACGGTCCCGGTACGGTGCCCGGTACGTCACCGCGCTACGCCATCGGCGGCCGCGTCTTCCGGGCCGCGACCGGTGCGCCCGTGGTCGGCGCCACGGTGGCCCTGGCGAACCCGGCCGCGTCGTACTCGACGACGGCCACCTCGGACGCGAACGGCCGCTGGAGCTTCACGGGCGGACCGGTGGGTCTGTACACGATCTCGGCGACCGCCCCCGGCGGCTTCACCTCCGAGCCGATCCAGTGGCTCCTCAACGACGACGGCACGCTCGCTCGAATCGACCTCCTGCTGGACGCCGTGGCGGATCAGGGCACGCTCTCGATCACGCAACCGGCGCCGGGCGCGCTCCTCACGGCGAGCCCGAGCTCGGTCTCGGTGACCGCGACGCTACCCAAAGCGGGCGACTACATCGTCAACGCCCAGGTCGGGATCCCCGGTTTCGACGTCACGAACCTGACGATCAGCTACGGTGCCGACGGCCGCAGCTTCCAGGCGACCTTCACGGCGGACGTCCCGAACGGCCCGGTGACGATCGGCGTGCAGGCGATCACGCGGTACGGGACCGTCCTGGCAGCGAGCGTCGACGTCACCCTGCAGACGCCGATCGCGCCCGCGGCCGTCGAGCTCGACCCCTCGAGCGTGGTCGGGGGCCAGACCTCGGTCGGGATCGTCATCCTCGACCGCCCCGCGCCCGCGGGCGGCCTCCTGGTGAGCCTGGCGAGCAGCAACGTGGCCGCGGCGCAGGTCGCCCCGAGCGTCGTCGTCCCGGAAGGGGCGAACAGCGCCGACGTCCTGGTGACCACCAGTCCCGCTCCGGAGGCGACCTCCGCCGTGATCACCGCATCGGCGAACGGCGTGTCGAGATCCGCCACGCTCACGATCACGGCGTCGACGACGGGCTCGATCTCCGGCCTCGTGCTGGACGGCGGAAGCGGCATCGGCCTCCCCGGCGTCGTCGTCACGGCGGCCGCGATCCAGGCCGTCACGGACGGCTCGGGCGCCTACACGCTCCCGGACGTGCCGGTCGGCGTCCACACCCTCACAGCCACACGTGAGGCCTACGCAGCCGGCAGCGGCTCGGTAACCGTGAGCGGCGGCCTCACCACGGCGTCGGGTCCGCTGACGCTCGTACCGAACCCGGCCGGGATCTCGGGGAACGTGCTCGACCCGATCGCCAACGTCCCATTGGCCGGTGTCACGGTGACGCTGGCGCGCACGGGCGAGACGACGACCACGGACGGCGCGGGCCACTTCGTCTTCAGCGGCCTGTCCGCCGGCTTCGATCAGGTCGCTTTCACCAAGGCCGGATACAACGCCACCGCCTCGACCGAGATCGCCCTCGCGCCCGGCGACGGCATCGTGCTGGATCGCGTCGAGATGATCCCGGTCGGCGACTTCCCGGGCATCGCACATGGCACGGTGCGCGATGCCGGGGGCAACCCGGTCGCGGGCGCAACCGTCGAGCTGGTGGGTGCGGGCTCTGCCCAGACGGCCGCCGACGGCTCCTACGAGATCCCGGCGACGATCGGCGCTCACATCCTCACCGCCGGAAAAGCCGGGTACCGAAAGGTGTTCTCCCGCCTTCACGGTTCCGCCGGATACTTCGGCACTCCCTGGCAGGTCGTCCAGGACTTCGTCCTGCCTGCCGTCGGCGCCACGGGATCCCTGACCGTGACGTCGCACGACCTCGTCACGCGCGCCGCGTCGGTGGGGGAGATCCGCCTCAGTACTCCGTTCGCGTCCTACCTCGTGCGGACGGATCCCGCCGGAGCCCGCACCGTAGGGTCGATCCCGGCAGGAGCCGTGGTTGGCGACAACGTGCCGTTCGTCCTCGGGACCGGTGCCACGCGGACCGTCGAGCTGAACGCGGGCGCGACGCCGCCCGCCTCGCCTCCCCGGTGGGCCGCGGGCGGCCAGGTGATCCGCGAGACGACCGGCGAGAGGATCGTGGGCGCCACGATCACGCTGACCAACAGCGCCGCCTCTTTCACGACGACCGTCACGTCGGACGCGAACGGCCGCTGGAGCTTCGGGGGCGGTCCGGTGGGCTCGTATTCCGTCGCCGCCGCGGCCCCGGGAGGGCTCGCGTTGCCCGACGCCTTGCCCTTCGACGCGGCAGACGACGGCGGGGTCGCCGAGGTGTCCCTCTTCCTGCGTACACCGGTCGACGACGGCTCGCTGGCGATCAGCACACCCGTCGAGGGGGCGGTTCTCACCGACGACCTGACGAGCCTCGTGCTGACCGCTTCTCTCCCGCGAGCTGACGACTACATCCTCAACGCCATCGTCAGCCTTTCGACGAGCGATGCCACGAACCTCGTGCCCGTCTACACGCTGGACGGCCGCCACGTCGCGATGTCGTTCGGCTCGTCCTGTCCCAACGGGCCGCTGACGATCGGTGTCGAGGCGATCACCCGCTACGGAGTCGTCCTGACGGCGACCCGGAACGTGACGGTCCAGAAGGCGACTGGGCCGCATTCGCACCCTTCGCCCGCCCTGGATCGGTGGGTATCGGGTGGATCGGCTCACGGGTCATTCACCCGGCACGTTCCGTCGGGACTGGACGTGGCCACGTCGCGCACCGGCGCCGGTCCGCTCGCGCCCAGCGTGCCGACGAGCTACACCATGCCTCTCGGCTGGACGAGCGCCGACGGCCCGCCTGGCATGGACCTCACGAGAGTCGCGTTGTCCGTCGGGAGCGTCCCGGGCTCGTATCGACTGGCGATCGCGCCGGAGGCAATCGTCGAGCGCGATGCCGCGCGGTCGGTTCTGCTGACGGACGGTCGTGAGGTCGTCGAGGCGCCGTGGAGCCCACGGGAAGGGGCTGTCCTGCTGTGGCCGGGAACGCCAGGACAGCGGCTCCAGGTCGTGGTCCGCTCCGCTTCGGCGGACCTTGCCACGGAGATCCTGGCTCCGCTTCCGAACGGCGACTGGCCCGGCGCGGCGTTCCCTCCAGCCAGCGGGGAGACGGTCCGCTTGACGGCCCGATCCGAGCGATTCGTCGTCGTCGCGGACCGCTCGACCGTCGTTTACGACCGTGAGACGGCAAGACCGCTCACACGGATCCCCGCAAGACCCGACCGGATCCCCGTGGCCGTCGCGGTGGCAGGAGATGACGTGGCGATCGCCTGGCCCACGGAGGTCCTCTTCTTCTCCCCGCGTGCCGAGGGGGCATTCCGCTGGCGGGTGGACTTCGCCATCGGGGATCGAGTCCTGGCTCTCGCGGCTCGTCAGGACCGGGTCCAGGCCGTCGTCAGGCGAGGGACCGTCGTCCGTCTCGTTTCGTTGGATGCCCGCACACGGACGGTGTCCGACCTCGTCGACCTCGGGTCGATCCAGGCGAGCGAGAGCTGTCATCTCTTCGTCGATCACGGCCGCACGATGGTCGCCTTCGGTTCCCGGGGCGGCGCGCGGGCGAGGTCGATCGTCAGCGGGCCGGGAGCCAGGCTCGTCCCGGGCGCGGAGATCCTCATCCGCGTTGCGGATCTGCGAGCGCTTCACCTGACCGACCGAGGGCTCGTCCTGGTCGGAGGCCAGGAGGTCGTTCTCTGGTCGGGAGGCCCGACTCCGGGATCGATCGAGCGATTCACGGTGGGCGCGGGCCTCCTCGACGCTTCCCTCCGGGGTGGAACGCTCGCCGTCGCCCAGGCCGGCGCGATCGTGCTGTACGGGCTCGGCGCCGGAAGGGCGCCCCTGGAGGTGTGCCGTCTCGGGGGTTCGTCCCAGCGGTCGATCTCTCTCGACGAGGGGCTGGTGACATTCTCGAGTGGTTTCAACGCGGCAGTGGCCATCGACGTCGACGCGGCCTGCGCCGCCGCGAGGTCGGACGGCTTCACGCTCGTCCAGAATGGCCGGGGCGACAGGACCGAATGATGCGAATCCCGATGGACTTCTCACGTCTTCTCTCCGCCGGCTCCTTCGGTGCCGTCGCCGCGCTGGCCGCGTTCACCGCTCCCGCCGCGGACGCCCCCCGCCCCATCTTCCCCACCCCGTTCACGGCCGAGCGCCAGATCATCGAATCCGACGCGCACGGCGAGACGTTCCGGAGCGCTCCCGTCACCGAGTACTACGGGGGCTCCACGCTCGTCGCCGTGCGCGAGGGGCAGGACCGCACGATCGTCGACTTCGCCCGTCGCGAGATCACCGAGGTCTCGATCACCAAGGGGACGTACTGGGTGCTCGGGTTCGGGCGCATGCGCGAGCTGCGCGAGCGACTCCGGAAGGCCGAGGCGCCGGGCGACGCCCCGGCGACCCGGACGGCGCAGGCGCCCACGGCACCCGCGCGGATCAAGGTCGAGGAGATGAGAGACGACCGGCGCGAGGCGCTCGGGGGCACGATGGGCCTCGCCGCCGCGCCGGCGGTCCGTCATCTTCGCGCGAGCGCCGAGGGGTCGGGGGCCGCCGTCGACATCTGGGTCGACGGCAGCGTGCGCTTCACACCCGATGGGCTCGACGCACTCCGGAGCTTCGAGACCGAGGCGACGGGAGAGCTGGGCCCGTCGCGCGCGCCGCTCGCCGAGCTCGTTCTCGCGGCGCGCCAGAAGGGGGACGGCGCGTTCCCCGTCCGGACCCGCCGAGCCCTGCTGACACCCGACGGCAGGGACTCGGGGACCGTCCGAGAGGACGTCGTGACGCGGCTCGCCCCGCAAGCTTTCCCGAAGAAGCTCCTCGAGCTGCCGGAGACGCTGCGGCGCGTCCCGAGCCCGCTGGAGACGATGGTGGCGTTCGCGGAGGACGAGGCGGCGCTCCGCTCGAAGGGCCGATGAAGCTGCGAACGCTACTCCCGGGCGCGCTCGCGGCGCTCCTCTGCGCCGGCGCCGCTCCGGCGCAGGACCCGTGGTCGCTGTCGCCGTTCACGGGCCAGGCCGTCTTCTCGTGCCAGGCGCTCACCGTCAACAGCAACGGCAAGACGGACTCGGCCGGCGGAAGCTCCACACAGCAGGGGCATGTCCTCTCGAACCAGAACATCACGCTCAACAGCAACGCGAAGATCTACGGCAACGCGACCGCGGGACCGGGGAAACAGGTCACCGACTCGGGGACCGTCACGGGCACGAGGTCGAGCGCCGCCGTCGCCACGAACTGCACGCCGGTCTCCGGTTTCTCGACCCTGGTGACCCAGACGGCGACCCAGAACGACAACTCTCGGGTTCCCCTCGTCGGCACCCGGAACCCTCTCTCGGGGACGTCGTTCACGCTGAACAGCGGCGAGTCGATCACGCTGCCGGCGGGGACGTACTACTTCACCAGCTTTACGCTGAACAGCAACACCACGTTGAACGTGGGCGGTGCGGTGCGGATCCTGGTGAACGGGTCGGTAAACCTGAATTCGGGCTCGACCGCCGGCTCGGCGACCGCTCCCGGGAACCTGCGGCTTTTCACGGCGACCAACGGCACCGTGAACGTGAGCAGCAATTTCGCCTTCCGCGGGTACATTCACGGACCCTCCGCGACTGTGAACGTGAACAGCCAGGCGACTCTTCTCGGTGGGCTGTTCGCGAACAGCGTCACGATCAAGAGTAGCGGCACCGTGACCCGCTGGCTGGGCGGCCTGCCGCCGGATCCCACGCCGACCTCCACGCCGACGCCGACCTCGACGCCCAGCCCGACGCCCACGCCCACGCCTACCGCCATACCGGGAGGCGATCCGTTCGCGCTGCAGACCTGGCTCCCCGTGCAGGCCGCCTTCTCGTGCCTCGACCCGCAGATCAAGGGGAACGCCCGGATCGGCTCGGCAGGGTTGGTATCGCCCGCGACGAACCAGGGACACGTGGTCAGCAACGGGAAGATCGCACTCGTCAACAGCGCCATGATCGATGGCGACGCGACCGCTGGCCCCGGCCAGCCGACTCCGTCCGTCAGTGGCGGGGCGCAGATCACGGGCGCTCGCCGGGTGGCAACCACGCCGGCCAGCTGCACCCCGATCGCCGATCTCGCCTCGGTCGGCGCCACGACCCAGGCCACCAACAACAATGGTGCCATCCCGAGAACCCAGCCGGGGAACAAGGACCCGCTCTCGGGAAGCGGCCACACGGAGTTCGTCCTCGACGCCGACGATTCGGTCACACTCCCGGCGGGGACGTACTACTTCACCAAGTTCGAGGTGAAGAACGCCGGGAAGCTCTACCTCGGGGGCGTGGTGAATGTCTTCTGCGCGGGGCCGGTGACGTTCGACGGCAACTCGCGGGTCAACAGCGCCGGCAACGTGCTGGAGCTTCGCATCCTCTCGTCGGGGACCCAGGTCACGGTGGACAACAGCTCCCAGGTGAAGGGACTCGTCTACGCCCCGAACGCAACGGTGACGCTGAACGGCGACGTCCGTGTCACGGGAGCCGTCTTCGGGCAGCGGCTCAACATCGACGGGAGCTCGGTGCTCAACCGGTGGGGCGATTCCGCGGTGACGCCCACGCCCACACCGACTCCGACGCCGACCCCGACCGTCACCGTCACGCCGACACCAACGGTGACGGTCACTCCGACACCCACGGCCACGCCGACCGCGACGCCGACCGCCACCCCCACCGCCACACCGACGGCGACTCCGACGCCGACTCCGACCGCGACCCCCACGCCGACGCCCACCTGCGCGCCCCCGACCGTCGCCCTCGCGTCGCCCGTGCCGGGCACCGTCGTCTCCAACCGCATCGTCACCCTCCAAGGCACCGCCGGTACCGCAACCGCGGTCACGGTGAACGGCACCGCCGCCACGGTCGACCCGGTCGCCCACACCTTCACGCTCGCGAGCTACGACCTCGGCGGCGAGGGCCCGCGCACCCTGACGATCGTGGGCAAGGCATCGGGCTGTCCGGATGGCACCGCCACCGCGACCCTCACCGTGGACACGCAGCCGCCGGTCGTCACGATCGACGGCCCCGCTCTCTCGCCCGCCTGCCGCGCGGCGTCGGCCACGGTCAACCTCGAGGGCCGCTATTCGGATCTCCACCCGGCCACGACGGATGCCGTCGTGGTCGAGGTGCGCCCGGCCGGCGGGACGCTGGTCACGCAGTCCGTGAGCGTGGACTCGAGCGGCCGCTGGAGCCTCCCGAACGTCTCCCTCGGCTCCGTGGACGGCACGGCGACCGTCGTCGTCACGGCGAAGGACGCGCAGGGCCTCACGTCCCGCGTGCTCGCCACCTGGCGGATCGACGCGACGACACCCGTGGTGACGCTCCTCCTGGACGGCACGCCGTTCCCGGTGAGCGGCCCGGGCGCGACGCCGCCGGACGGCACCACGCCTGCGCTCCTCTCCCGCATCGTCTCGCTCCGCGCCTCGGTCGCGGACGGCGCGCTCTCCGCACCCCCCGCCGCCGTCCTCACGCTGGACGGTCAGCCGTACGTCGAGGGGACGCCGATCGCGGCGGAGGGCACGCACACGGTCGTGGCGCGCGCCACGGATTGCGCGGGCCACGAGGGCGCCGCGTGGGCCCGCTTCACGATCGACCGGGTCGGCCCGCAGCTGGCGACCGTCTCGCCCGCCGACGGGGCGAAGCTCGGTGCCCCCGTCACGGCGTACGCCGGCACCGTAGCCGTCGGCGACGTCACCGACGCGCCCCTCGCCAGCGCCACACTCAACGGCCTCGCCGCCACGGTCTCGGAATCCACGTTCACGCTCTCGCCGTTCCCGTGGAAGGAAGGGCGCAACGACGTGGCGATCACCCTTCGCGACACCGCGGGGAACGAGACGTCCTACACGCGCAGCTTCACCGTCAAGACGCTCGCTCCCACGGTGGAGGTCCTCGAGTCCGGCGTGCCGATCGCGAGCAGCGCGACGTTCTTCCGCGCGATCGCACCGACGATCCGCTCGAATGACCCGGCCGCCACGCTGACCGTCACGCTCGACGGCCAGCCGTTCACCTCCGGCGCCACGATCTCGACGCCGGGCGCTCACGAGCTCTCCGCCGTCGCCCGCGATGTGGTGGACCACGTCACGACGGTGACGATCCGCTTCACGATCGATCTCTCGACGGCGCCCTCGGTCACGATCACGTCGCCGGACGACGCCGCGGTGCTCCCCGGCCCGACGGTGACCGTCACCGGAACCACAGGCGCTTCGAGCGTGGCGGTCACCGTGAACGGGGTCGTGGCCGGGATCACCGGGACGACGTGGAGCGCGGCGGGCGTGCCTCTGGAAGCGGACGTTCCCACCGATCTCGTCGCGGTAGCGCGGGACGCGCAGGGCCGCACCGCCACCGACACGCGCACGGTGCTCGTTAAGAGCGGCGGACCGCGGGTCGTCTTCACTGAGCCGGTCGAGGGCTTCCGCACGAACCGCGGCAAGCTGGACGTGGCGGGCGTCGTCCTCGGCGGGCGCGCCAACGTCGCCGGCGGCAACGTCACGCTGACCAACAGCACGGGAGTCACCCGGATCGTCCCGCTCGACGCGACGGGCGCCTTCCGGTCGATCGACGTCCCCCTCGCGGATGGTACGAACGTCGTCACCGTCACGGCGACCGACCTGCAGGGGCGGGCCGGCCCGGCGCAGCTGACGATCGTGACCGACCGCCAGCCCCCCGTCATCTCGTTCAGCGTGGACGGAGCTCCCCTGGCGGACGGCGCGCAGCTCGGCCGCGCGGTGACGATCCGGGTGGAGGTCACCGACACCGCCGGCGCTCCGCCGGCTCCGGTGATCCGCCTGAACGGGCAGGAGCGTCCGGCCGCCGGCCCGGTGACCACGCTCGACGTGACGGCGACGGGCGGATACGTCCTGACCGTCGTCGCGCGGGACGCGGCGGGCAACGAGACGCGCGCCGAGCGGAGCTTCGTCATCGACCTGGGCGGCTGCGCGCTCTCCGGGATCGAGCCGGAGAACCTCTCGCAGACGGCTGCCGCCACGGTGACGATCCGCGGCGAGAGCGGCAGCGCCGCCTCGGTCTCCGTGCGCGTGCCGAACGCGGGCTCGAACCCGCCCACGTACCAGGAGTACGCGGCGCAGCTCGCCGACGGCACGTTCGCCGTGGCGGACGTGCCGCTGCCGCTCGTGGGCGCGAACGTCCTCTCGGTGGTGTGCGTGGACCGCTCGGGGCAGAGCCACGCACAGACCTTGACGCTCACCCGACTCGCCGGCGACGGCCCGGTCATCACACTCACGTCACCCGCCAACGGCGCCACACAGAGCGGCGCGTCGACGACCGTCGCGGGGACGGTCTCGGATCCGGAGGCCATCGTCACCCTGAACGGGGTCCGGGTGACGGTCACGAAGCCGGCCGGTACCTTCTCGGTCAGCCGGGCGCTGGCGGAGGGGCCGAACGTCCTCGGCGCCCGCGCCGTCGACGTGGCGGGACGCGCGAGCGAGGAGCGTCGCGTCGTCTATCGCGATTCCCAGGCGCCGCGCCTCACGCTGTCGTCGCCGCAGCCGGCGCAGCGGGTCGGGCCGCTCGGCAGCCAGGGCGCGCGGGTGGACGTGACGGGTCTCGTCGAGGTCGAGTCCGAGCCGAACCTCCAGCCCCAGCAGGTGCGAGTGCAGACGAACGCGGGTACGGTGACGGCCACGGTCGACCTCGTGTCGGGCGTCTTCCGCGCGGATGGAGTGGCGCTGTCGCCGAACGCCGGGTCCTCGACGCCGCAGACCATCACCGTGACCGCCACCGACACCCTCGGTCAGTCGAGCACCGCGACCGTCGACGTCTACTACGACGCAGAGGGCCCCGCGCTGAAGCTGGCGCAGCCGCTGGACCTGACGCGGTACGGCGCGAATGCTCCCCCGACCGTCGCGGTCGGGGGCGAGGCGTGGGCATCCGAGGGCGCGCAGATCTCCGTCAACGGGGGCACGCTCGATCCCCAGAACCTGTCGTGGAGCCCGGCGGGCGCCGACGGTCGGCGCAGCGTCACGTTCAGCGCGTCGGCGACGATGCCGGCGGCGGATGGACCGTTCGGCGTCGTGGCCCAGGTCTCGCAGCCGGACGGCAAGTTCGCAAACGACCGGCGCCTTCTCACGCGGGACCAGACGGCCCCCACCGCCGTGGAGCTGTCGCCCGCGAACGGCGCCACCGAGGTGGACGCGAACACGCTCCTCCTCGTCCTCTTCTCCGAGCCGGTGAGGAACGACACGCTGTCGTCGGGCCTCACCCTGACGCGCGTCTCGACGGGACAGATCGTGGCCGGCAGCTACACGATGGCCGGAAACGCCGTCGCCTTCGTGCCGGGGGCCACTCTCTTCCGCGGGGAGAGCTACGTCTTTCGCGCGGCGCCTCCGGTCGCGGACATGGCGGGTCTCCCGCTCGCGGCGGCCAGCGCCTCGACGTTCACGGTCTCTCGCGATCCGTCGGGGGCGGCGCCGCAGCTGGCGGCCATCCCGGCCTCGCTCTGCGCCACCACGCTCCACGTGACGGGCACGACCGTCCCGGGTGTGTCCGTGAAGGTGAGGGACGGCTCGCTGACGGCCACGGGCATCGCCAACCAGCAGGGACAGTTCGACGTCGAGATTCCCCTCTCGGGCAACGGCTATCACCACATCCACGTCTTCAACATCGGCGTGGGCGGAGCCGTGGGGCCCGAGGCAACGGCCCTCTTCCGGGTGGACTGCGCGGCGCCCCGTGTCGTCTCGGCCACCATGGACCGAGCGGCCGGGCAGATCGCCGTCACGTTCTCCGAGGCGATGAGCGCGTCGAGCCTCACCATCGGCGCGGCGTCGTCGGCGATCCGGCTCGCGGACTCGGAGGACGCCTCCCTTGCGCCGCAGAGCGCGACCGTCACGCTCGATTCCAGCCTCACCGTGGCGACGCTCCAGCTCCCGATCGCCGCCGACGCCTGGTGGCGAAGCAAAGGCGTCCGCCTGCAGGTGCGCGCTCCGGCCGCCGATGCCGGCGGCACCCCGGTGACGTCTCCGTACGAGACCGTCTTCTCCGCGGGCGGCGATCTCTCGGGCGCGTTCCTTTCGGGCGAGGCCTACGACGACGCGACCGGCCGTCCGCTCGACGGCGTCACCGCCCGCCTCTTCGCTTCGGGCGCGCTCCTCCCGGGCTCCGTTGCCGCTGGCAGCGTCGGCGCCCCGGCGGCCACGGCCACCACCGACGGGCGGGGCCGCTTCTCCCTGACGGGCGACGTCGTCGCCGGGCGGTATGCGCTGGTCCTGGAGAAGGCGGGCACCACGCGGGCCGTGCGCAGGCTCCCGCTGGAGCCCGCGACGGGCGCCGTCCCGTTCGACTCGCGTCTGACGCCACTCTCCCCGCCGCTCCTTTTTGCGACGGGTCCGATCGACGGCCCCGCGGGCTCGCTCTGCAAGCTCGACGTGACGTCGGGCGCCCTCACGAACCCCCCGGCTGGCGTCACCGTCCGGCTCACGCCGCTCTCCGGCCAGGGACTTCCCGAGCCACTTCCGCTCGGCTACACCCCGCTCGGCGCCGCGGAAGTGCGGCTCGAAGCGGCCGGCGTCGCGCTGCCCGAGGGCGCCGCGACTCCGTTCGCAACCGACACCGTCCATCTCACGCTCCCGCTCCCCGCGGGCCTGGACGCCGGCGCCAGCCTTCTCGGTGTGAGGTACGACATCGTCTCCGGCACCTGGCTCACGCTCGGCGTCGTCGACAGGAGCGTCGGCACGGACGGCGTGGCGCGCGCCCGTGTCTCGCTGGTGGGCCCGGGGAGCGCCGCGATCGTGGTGGCCGACACGCTGGACGTCATCCAGCCGCCGGCCCTTGCACCGGGTGCCGACGTGGCGCTCGTCGGGACCAACCCGCCGGCGGCGGTCCCGCCGCTGACCGGCACGCTCACGCTGGACCCGCCGGCCGTCAGTCCCACGGGACGGTCCACCGTCCGGGTCGTCGCCCTGTCGTCGGACGGCACCACGCCGTGGCCGAGCGGGCTCGCCGTGCAGGCCTATCTCGACGAGAAACTCATACTCGCAGGCGGAGGCGAGCTTTACGAGGCTCCCTTCAGCGCCGATTTGGTCCTTTACCACCTGCCTCTGACTGCCCAAGAGCAGGGCGCGAACACCCAAGCCAGCGCCGGCGCGATGACCTTCGTCGTGTCGCCGTCGCCGCGTGCCGCGCAGGTGCTGCTCGAGAGCGGCTACGACAACATCAAGCTCTACCCGTTCCCCGAGCAGCTCGAGCGCGGCCAGGTGCTCGGCTCTGCGGGCGGCGCGGTGACGAGTCCCGACGGCGTCGAGCTGTCGCTCCCCGAGGGCGCGCTCGCGTCCAGAACAGTGGTGAAGGCGCGTCTCCTGACGACACAGGAACTCTCTGCCTACACGGCGCCGCTCGGCTTCGACCTGCTGACGGGCGTCCGCGTGGATCTGGCGGGCGCGACCCTCGCACGCGCCGCGACTCTTACCCTGAAGGCGCCGAACGGCACGGAAGGCGATACCCCGAGCGATCCGCGGATCGTCCTGACGCAGTGGGTCGACCAGCCGGTCGACGGCAGGGGCGCGTTCGCCAAGCTCGTCGGCAGAGGCCAGAGGATCGCGGCGCAGGGCGCGGTGCCTGCGAAGGTCGTGGTCGCCCCCGAACCAGCGGCAAGCGGGCTTCCGCTCGACGGCATCGTCGGCGAGGGCGTCTACCTCGTCCTGCAGGCGCAGGCCTCGATCGGTTACGCGACCGGTTTCGTCAAGGCCGAGAACGGCTACGGCTACCAGGGCGCGCGCGTCACGGCGACGGGACTCGGAACGGCCGATCTGTCCGCCGTCGGCGGCCGGTACAACGCGGCGGCTCCGGCCGGGGCCAACGCGACGCTGAAGGCCCTCCACCCGGAGAGGGGTGAGAGCGGCACGGCAACGATCGCGACGCTGGCCGCGGGCCAGGTGGCCGCAATCGACATCACGATCCACCCGGTCCCGCCGATCGTGACGGGCAAGCAGCCCGCCGACGGTGCCACGAACGAGCCGATCGGGGCCGTGGTGACGGTGACGATGTCCGAGTCGCTCGACCCGTCGAGCGTCGGGACGTCGACGATCAAGCTCGAGCTCGCCAACGTCGACGGCACCCCCAGCGGCGTCTTCGTGGTCGGCACGACGACGCTCACGTCGGCTGACAAGACGATCGTCTTCACTCCGCTGCGCCCGCTCCCGCCGGGGAGGAAGCTCCTTGCGAGCTTCACGGGCGGGGTGAGGGACGCGGACGGCACGTCGTACGCGAACGGCGTCGTCTCGTGGACCTTCACCACCGGAACGCAGGTGATCGTCGGCGGGCAGGTCCACCCGGAGAAGATCCGTCTCCTGCTGCCGGTGAACGGAGTCGCGCAGGTGATCGGTGCGGACGGCGCGATCCCGCCTGTCCTCGCGGGGCAGACGGCGTGGGCGGTGACGGCGGAGGTCGACGGCCGGGTCGCGTGCCCGAGCCAGACGACCGTGCCGGCCAGCTCCACGGGGAGCTTCACGCTGACGGTCGGGTGTCCGCCCACGAACGCGGTCACGCTGGCGTCGAAGGTGTACCTGAAGGTTTTCGACCCCACGGGCACGCTGGCCGAGCACATCAAGCTCGGCCCCTTCACGACGCCCGATGGCAAGGGCTTCGTGGCCCCTCCCGGGGAGCAGGTCGTCTTCACGACGGTCGACGGCATCGAGGTGACCGCTCCCGCGGCAGCCTTCGACGTGCCGACCTTGGTCACCGTCAGGACCCAAGACCCGGCCACCCTCGGCGTGACGCTCGACGCAGGCTTCGCCCTCGGCGCCTTCGTCGACGTCGATTTTGCTGGCACGGCCAAGGAGACGCTGCGGCTGCGGATCCCGGCCCCGGCCTCGGCGCCGGTGGGCGCGCTCGTCTTCGCGGGCGAGCCGATCGAGCTGCCGTGGGGCAGGAAGCTCGCGGTGCGAGACCTCGGCTCGATCGTCGCGGGGCCGAACGGGAGCAAGCTGATCTCGACGCTGGAAGACGACCAGCCGGCGGACCCGCCCGGCCTCGACCTCGGCGCAAACGCTCCCGTCCGTACGACCCTTGCCGCACGGTCGGCCGCCAGCGGGGTCCCGCGGCGGCTCCTGCGCACCGCCCTCCAGGAGTTCTCGGCTCGGGTCACCGCCGCCTTCCTCTACGACACGGGCGCCACCCTCTCGGTGATGGCGGGTAACGTCGCGCCGTTCAACATCGGCTGGCAATTCGAGGTCCTCTACAACACCTTCGCCGACGCCATGGTCTACGCGCTCGAGCCGTCGTCGTGGACTGGCTGGTACATCCTCCCCGTGCGCACCGGTCAGGCCTTCACTGTCTTCCGGCGTGATCGGGCGACGGGCTGGGTCACGGCGGAAAGGGCCTACGGAGCGCTGACGGGCGCGATCGGGTCGGTCCTCACCGTCCCGACCTTCGTCGACGCCGAGTATCGCAACCCGATTCTGACGGACGCCTCCCCCTTCACCCTCGTCCGCTTCAAGGCGCAGCAGCCCGTGCCGCCCCAGAGCGAGAGCTGCCTGACCATCACGCTCGAGCTGCAGGCTTGTACCTTGTCGACGGGGCAGGTCGAGCTCCGCGTGTCCGGGGCGGCGGCGCTGCCCGACCACACCCGAGTCAGCCTCCACCGGCTCGACACCGACCGGCAAGCGCCCTCGACCGCCAACCGCCCGCCGAGCTCTCAGATTTTCGAGGTCCTGGGCGGCAGCTTCGTCTCCCAGAACCAGGTGGACCGCCCGAGCGTCCTAGCCACGAACGGCGAAGAGGTCGCCGCGCTCGTCGCGCTCGGGAACATGGACCCCTCGGATCTGAGGGAGATCCGGCTCGTCTTCGACCGGGCGATGAGGGCCCTCACGAACCCCGCCACGGCCGCCAAGCTCGTCGACTGCGGCGATGTCGTCCTCGGCTCGTGCACGAGCGGCAGCGCCTTCCCGCTCGAGGTCCGCCCGACGACGGGCGGGCCCAACGTCTCGATCCTCCCTCTGGGGGAGCTCCCGCGCGGCCACCTCTTCGAGCTCACCCTCGACCAGGGGCAATTCATCATCCAGCCCGAGGCGCAGCCGGCCGATTACCGTGGCCCCAACGTCTTCCGATTCGCCACGAGGAAGGCCCCGCCGACGCTCTCCGAGAGCGGCCCCCTCGCCCTCGGGGACACCGACGTCGCGCGGGACATGGTCAAGCTCGGCAACGTCCTCGTCGTGGCGTCGGCCACGGGGCGGATCGTCGCCTTCGACGCCTCCACGGCCCGCCAGGCCGCCACGGCGGCTCCGGTCGCCCCCTTCGCCCCGCTGGCGGTCATGGCCGAGTCCTTCGACGAGGTCAGAGCCTTCGCCCTCGACGGCCACAACCGGATCCACTTCAACGTCCGCCAAGGGGGCGCCTGGGCCGTCAAGACCATCCGGCTCGAGGACGTCAGGCGGGCGACGACCCAGCAGTGCGCGGACCCGAGCCCGCCCGCGACCCTCGCGAGCCTCCCGTGCTTCTCCCCGGTCCCGGGTACCGTCAAGACGGCCTTCTCGCCCATCTCCTCGAGCGGCCTTCTGGCGAGCGAGTACCTGACGCTCGTCGGTAGCCTGGCGTCGGGGGCGGCGACCGGCCTCGACGTCCTCGTGGACGACTACACCACCGAGCCCAAGGAGCTGCGGGCCTTCTACGAAGAGAACCGCCACAAGAACGACCAGGGCGTCCCGACCGGGCTCGACTTCGTGAACCTCCCCGTGGACGCGGACGGCTTCGTCACCTTCCCGATCAGCCTCGACACCACGGGGCACCTGGCGGCCCGGCCCAATACCTGCAGCGGCCAAAACGCGCACGACCGCTACCAGAGGGTCACCGTCGAGAACCTCACCACGGCCCAGACGTGGTCTTTCGACGTCGAGAACCCGTGGCCGGACGCTTCGCCGCAGGGGACGGGCAAGCTCGACGACGTACAGATCCGGGCCCGGCGCGGCGAGAAGCTCCGGATCAAGTACAACATCCGGGCGCTCGGCTACGTGGCGATCGTCGGGAGCGGCGTCTCCGTCATCGACGTCAACCGCTTCTATCGCCTCCCGGCGACGACGACCGTCACCCTCGACACCAGGACGGAGTGCGGCAGGCGCCTCGGCAAGTACGAGGGCGTGGACGTCGCGTACGCGTCGTGCCCGAGGCCGAACGGCTCGGCGCTCCCGCCGCCGATCAGCCTCTCGAACACCACGGCGGTGGCCGTCCTGGGGCGCACCGGCACGGCGGACGCCCCTCGCGGCGCGACATCCCTGAACGCCTACACACCGCTCAGCCAGTACGGGGCGGTCCACCTCATGTCCTCGGGGAGCGCGGATTCACCCGCGGCGACGCTCTACTTCGAGCCGGGCAAGCTCAGCGCGCCCGACCTCTCGTGCCTGATGAGCGTCGGGGCGGACCCGGCGGCTCCTCCCGCGACCGCCAAGCAAGTCTGGCTGCGCTCGGTGGCCGTGGCGCGGGACGTCGCCTGGATCGATCGGGGCATCCGCGGTCAGACCTCGGGCGCCTTCGTCGACCCGAACGCCACACGGCCTCCGCCCCCGCAGATCGTCCCGCCGCACGAGCGAACGGGAGACCTCGTCCTGTACTCGCTCGGAGCGGCAGGCATCCTCGCCTTCGATGTCGACGGCCGCGACCTCGGCTCGATCGTGGGGCGGTACTTCAAGAAGGGGCATTCGGTCTATCGCCTCCAGGTGGACGAGAAGACCGGACGCCTCTACGCGGGCGGCTTCGACGAGGAGAGCAAGCCCTTCATCGACGTCTGGGACCTGTACCGCGTCAACACCCTGCCGTACCGCGGCGGGGACGACCCGCGCCTCCTCTTCAGCGTCGAGGCGCCGTGGGACGCCCAGCACATCGGCCTGGACGAAGCGGGGACCGGGCTCCTCTACACGTGGGGACAGCGGGCGAAGGTCGTCCCGACGGGGGACTCGGCCGTCGTCTTCGCCGGCCTCTATGCGCCTTCTCAGGACGAGGCCCCGCCGTCGTCGGGGCCTCCGCCTTCGGGACCGTACCCGGAGCTGCGTCCGACCAGCCTTTTCGTCCCGCTCGGCATCCCGCTGAGGAAGACCCCCGAGACCGAGAGGCTCCCCACGAACAAGAAGCTCGACGAGAAGAGGGCGACGGCGGCCTTCAAGCTGCGCATCGCGCTCCCCGGAGACTTCGGAGACACCCTCGTCGCCAAGGTCCAGAGCCTCAGGGAGAAGCCTCAGCGCCACCGCCTGGCCGAGAACGAGGTCGGGGCGGCCGTGGGCATTCCGGGCGGGCCGCTCTGGCCGAAGAACGAGGTCTTCGTCACACTGAAGAGGCTCGGCCAGGCCCAGGCGTCCGAGACCCCCGCGGGCCCGGCCGGTGCCCAGTGGGTGGGGGAGCGAGGCCGCCTCTCCTCGATCTACAACCTCTACGAGTCCAGGGAGGTCGTCCTCCTTCTCGCCGACCCGAGGGCGAAGGCGGGCTACACCCTCCAGAAGCTCCCCGACACCACGAGCCCGGACGGCCCATCGGTCGACCAGGCGGCCGACGAGGAGACGCAGTGCCGCCGCTGCGAGCGGCCGAAGTACCTGCAGCGCCTGATCGACGACGGCCGTCTCACCGCGTCCGACATCAAGGAGCTCCTGGTGGCCGGCCCGTACGTGAGGGCCTACATCGGAAGGACGCCGACGGATGCCGGCGACCCGAGCCTCGACATCCCGCCTGACCCGAACGGCGCCACGCAAGGCGCCACGGCGTTCTTCGCGGCCGCGGGGGATGGGTACCGCGCGCCGGTCGGGGTCGCCGAGATGAGCGGCTTCGCCGACGAGGTCCCGTCGCCCACGCAGGTCTCCCTCACCGAGCCGGTCCTCAACCCGGCCAAGTGGGAATCGGGCGAGCACGGCGTCGACGTCCTTCTCGGCTCGGGCGAGGTCCAGCTCACCGAGACCGACTACCGGAAGGAAGGGCGCGGCCTCGACTTCAGCTTCGATCGTGCTTACCGCTCGGGCCTCCTCGGCTACTCACCCCTCGGCGCCGCGGGCTTCACCTCGCCCCTCTTCTCGCACCTGCGTATCGTCAAGCTTTACGGTGACGGCGAGGCGCCGAGGTCGGCGAATGCCGACCCGGCGTCGACCCCGCTCACGAGCCTCGTCGACGTCCCCGAGCTCGTCGAGTACCACGACGGGCTCGGCCACGTCTTCCGCTTCCTCAGCAAGGGCACCACCGGCTTCGAGGACCCGTCGCAGTGCCAGCCGCAGAGCCAGACCCCGAGCCAGGCCCCGTGCGTCCTGCGCTGTCCCGGCGGATACGACGGAGATCTGCAGGCGAGCTACTGCGCTCCCAAGGGTCTCTACCTGAGGCTGCAGAAGCTCGACGGCGGGCGCTGGCGCCTGATCACACCGCAGCACAGCGCGCAGGTCTTCGATCACAGGGGGCGGCTCGTCGAGATCAGGGACCGCTTCCGCCGCGACGGCGAGGATCCCCAGAAGCAGGGCAACACCATCCAGCTCTCCTACGACGGCTTCTCGAGCCTCGTGGAGGTGGAGGACGACTACGGGCGCGTCCACCGGCTCGCCTACTTCGACAGCCCGGCGGATGACGGAGCGCAGTACGGCCTCCTCAAGACCCTCACGGACGCGGCCGGGCGCGAGCGCCGGTACGTCTTCACCGGGCCAGGGAACCAGCGCAGCGAGAGGAAGCTCCTCTCGGTCGTCTTCCCGACGGTTTCGAGCCCGGCCGGTCCCACGCACACCACGCCGACGACCAAGTACGACTACGCCTCTCTGGCGCTGACGCCGACGGCCCCGCTGCACGGCGCCTTCTCCGACCTCAGGCTCGCCTCGATCACGCTCCCGTCCGGCACCGTCCCGCGGGTCGGCTTCGACTGGCTGTCGAGCGGGCGGCTCTCGGCCCTGAGGGTCCCGTCGGGCGCCGGGACGATCGCCTGGGGCACGCTCACGACGACCCCCGACAGCCTGCCTGCCACATCGGCGACCGTCACGCTCGCCTTCGGCCACGAGAAGCGTTTCAAGCTGACCCCGGGTGGGCACATCGAGGAGAGCGAGGAGACCCTGCCCGCCCTGAAGCGAGGGGACGACACGCCCACGGCCGCCGAGAGCTGCTGCCCGGCCGTAGCGGTCAAGACGGTCTACGGCTACAAGGGCGATGGTCGGCTCGAGACGATCACCTTCGCCGACGGCCTCGTGACGAAGAGGACCTACGACGAAGGGGACCGCCTCTCGCGGCTCGACGTCAAGGACGAGTCGAAGGTGGGCGCCTCTGGGAACGCGGCGACGCCCGGCTCGCGAACCACCCGCTACACCTATCGGGAGAGTGTCCTCGAGACGCTGACGGACCCGCTCGATCGGGTCACCCGCTTCCCGCTCCCGGACCTTTCGGCTTCCAGCGTCCCCGGCGGCTTCTTGGCGGACCAGGTCGGGCACAAGACCGACTACGACGCGCACGGCCGGCCGACGAAGTGGGTCGCCGACGGCGGATCGGGAGCGACCCCGAGCGTCGTGCCGAGCTATGGCCCGAACGCTCGCGGCCAGGCGGAGAAGGGCTATCTCGAGCTGACGAAGTCGGGTGTCGTCACCGAGCACCTCGATCACGAGGCCCTGACGGGGAACGTCACCTTCAAGAAGACCAGCTGGGGCCTCGCCGAGGAGATGACCTACGACGCCTGGGATCGCCTCGTCTCCGAGAAGACCATCCCCGGCGCCGTCATCGGCGGGCTCCAGTTCGCCCCGAGAGAGAGCCAGCGCGGGTATGACGCCGCGGGGCACCTGAAGGTCGAGAGAAGCCTCCAGACCTTCGCGTCCGGACAGGCCTGGGTCGAGACGAGCTACGACTACAACCAGAGAGAGCAGCTCACGAAGGTCACGAGGACTCACCTTGCCGACGAGAGCGGCACGGGCTTCGTGAGCTCCTCGATCGACTACGGCTACACCTCCTCGGGCCTTCTGCGGACCGTGACGACACAAGAGGGGCTCGTCACGACCTATGCCTACGACAGCGCCGGCCGGCAGGTCAGCGCGACGGAGGGGGCGGGCGCCCGGCTCCTTCGCTACGACGAGCGGGGTCGGGTCGTCCTCTCGACGGATGGGCACGAGGGCGTCTCCCGCGTCCGATACAACGCCTTCTCCGAGCCGTACCACGAGGAGATGGCGGACGGCTCGCACCTGCTACGGGACTTCGACGCGGCGGGGAATCTCAAACGAGAGAGGCACGCCGCCACCGCGAGCCCGCCTTCAGGAAGCCTCTTCTCGGACACCGAGTACCAGGTCAACAGCTTCGGCAAGCTCGCGGCCAAGGTCGAGCACCTGGCGCCGGCCGCAGGCGACCGAACGGAGGCCAAGCGGACGACGGCGATCAAGTACGACGCGGCCGGCCGGCTCGAGATTGTCGCCATCACGGGGGACTCGGGGTCCCCTGCCCGAACGCCTGGGCTTCGCACGTCGACGATCAAGTACGACGAGGCCAACCGTGTCACGAGCCGTGTGAACGTCGGCAGCAACGACGAGGAGACCTTCTTCTACACGGCGAATTCTCCGTGGGCCGAGAGGGTCAAGTACCGCGAGACGTCGCCGGGAGGCTCCTCGCAGGAGACCACCTTCACGCGCGACGCCCTGGGGCGCGTCGTACTGGAGTCGACGGTCGATTCCGGGGGCCTCTCGACGCTTCGGGCGATGACCTACGACGAGGTCGGCAACCCCGTCTCCATCCTGACGGGGGGTGGCACGACGCTGGGCCTCGCCTGGGATGGCGACGGCAAGCTCGTCTCCAGGAAGGGTCCGGCCGCCGGGGCCGAGCTGCGTCTCGGCTATGACAGGGACGGCAGGACCAGGAGACGCCACGTCGTTTCCGAGACCGGCTCCTGGGACACGACCTTCGAGTACGGGGACCAGCAGAAGCGCCTGACCCGGACCACCTACCCCGACGGCACGGCCGAGGAGGTCCTCCTCTACGATCCGGACGACACCGTCAGGACCTGGACGACGCGCTACGGGCACACCGTCACCAACACGTACGACCGGGCCAACAACCTCCGCACGATGACGCCTTCGGGTGGGCCGCCGGAAGTCGTCGCGTACGGCATCGGCATCGGGTACGACGAAGCGTCGCGGCCGACGTCGTGGACGAAGACGGGACGCCCGCTCGCCGAGATCTCGGTCCCCGCGCCCGGCTACGACATGGGCGGGCGGCCCTCGGCCTATTCGCTGGGCCTCGCCGCGACCGTCGCGCGCAAGTACGACGCGTTCGACAATCTCGAAGAGGCGATCGTCTCCTCGGGCGACATCGCCGGCGACCCCCAGCTCGGCACACCGGACTTCCTCATGGAGTGGAACGACGTCGATCGGCGCACGAGATCGACGTACCTGAGGGGCGTGAATACGGCCCTGCCCGGGGTGACGATCGAGCGGGCCGGTCGCGGGAACCTCCTCTCCATCGTCACCAACCCGACCAGCGCCAACGGCGGCATCCGCTATCGCACCTCGCGCATCTACGAGGGGCCGGGACGGCCGGCGACACAGGTCTTCTCGGTCGAGAGGTCGAGCGGCACGAGTGACATGGGCGCCTTCGGGTACGGCTACCGCACCGGTGACGGCTACAAGGAGGCCCGCACCGCGACCAGCAACCTCGACAACATTCTGACCGGTCTCGGCTTCAAGTGGAGCCCGGATGGCGGGCTGCGGCTCGGCTCGGCGGTGGCGGGCACGGGGCTCAGCGGGTCGAGCGGCGAGACCTTCGGCTACACGTACGGAAAGGGAGACGAGCTGGGCCAGAAGTGGCAGGTCCAAGACGCGCACGTCGACACTCAGACGGCCGGTGCGTCGGGCCGAGTGGTTTCCCAGGATGGGCGCGCCTTTACCCATGACGCGGTGGGGAACCGCACCGAGGACGACCGCTACAAGTACACGTGGACCTGGCGGGGCGAGCTGGCGTCGGTGACGGTCAAGGAGAGCTGGCCTTCGGACAACGGTGGCCCGGTCCTCGTGCCCAGGAACGCCGGGGAGAAGATCGACTTCGAGTACGACGCCTTCGGCAAGCTCATCGAGAGGGTGCACCGCGGGCCTCTGCCGCCCGACCAGACGGACGACTCCCAGCGTGCGGTCCAGGGGAGGCGGAGCTACCTGTGGCAGGGAGACGACCTCCTCGTCGAGGTGGAGAAGCAGCCGACGGGCGAGCCGAGATGGAGGAAGGTCTACGCACCGGGAGCCGAGACCGAAGCGGGGCAGATGCGGGTCGAGATCTTCGACCCGACCCCCGACGTGAAGGTCTTCAGCTTCGTGCGTGACGAAGAGGGGAACGTCGTCGGCGTGGTGGACGAGGAGGCCGGGACCTCTGAGACCGCCAAGGCGCCGATCCCGATGCGGATCCTCTACGCCCCGCACGGTGAGGCGCACCTGGAGAAGGGGCCCGAGCTTCGGGAGGCCCGCTTCGACTCACAGATCACCGAGATCGACGGCATCGTCCAGAACCCGCCGAGCCCGGCCCCGAACGAGACGCTGCCAGGCGCCATGCTCTTCGTGCTCTCGATCCCGCTGGACGACGCGACCCTTGCCCAGGGCCTCACCGTCGAGAAGAGCACGGGACAGGGCTTCGTCCCGATCGGCTCACCGGAGGTCGTCGTCAAGAGGGACCCTCTGGACCTGACCACGATCGTCGTGATGCCGAAGGACGGCTGGCCGAAGGCCTCGGAGTACCGGATCACGCTGAAGCCGCAGCTGAAGGACTACCTCGACCGGGCCTTCAGCTCACCGACGCCGGAGCCGCCGTACCCGAGCTACGAGGTCGTTCTAGGCGTGCCGGCGGACGGCGTGACGGCGCCCTACTACGCCAAGAAGTACCCGGCCGTCTACGACACCTTGCGCGCGGCAGGGGAGGACCTCGGCGGCAAGATCCCGGGCGGGCAGCCCTTCCTCTTCCGCTCCGGCTGGACGGACCCGGTGGCCGGGCTGACGTACCTGGACGGGCGCTGGTACGACGCGCGGACGGCCGCGTATCTCCACGAGGCCGGCGACGGCAACGCCTACGCCTATGCGGGGCGCATGCCGAACCAGCAGACGACGGCGGCCGAGCCGTACCGCGCGCCGCACGACCTTCCGCTCGGGGAGACGAACCACGGGGTGGATGCGGGCGTGGCGGGGAGCTTCTGGCAAGGCTTCGGCAAGGGGCTCGGGACGACGCTCGTGGCGGCCGGTATCTTCGGCGCCGCCTCTGCCGTGGGCGGCCCCGTGGGCTTCACGGTCGGCGCCGCCGTCTTCGCGCTCGCGCTGCACTCGGCCTCGACGGCCGCCATCGAGAGGATCGGGGAGGGCCAGGGTGCGGCCGAGGTCGTGGTGGGCTCCGTCCTCGACACGACCGGCATGACGGACTTCTACGCGGGGGCTACAGGCCGGGACATCACGAGCGGCGGCGAGCTCGACATCTCTGACGAGGAGCGCGGCGAGCTCGTCGGCGCGAACGTCCTCTCCCTGGTGCCGATGCTCTGCGTCTCGGAGCACAGCGAGGTGCTGACGGCCGATGGGCTGCGGCCGATCGAGAGCCTCTGCGTGGGCGAGAGGGTCCTGACGCCGGAGATCCTCGCTGAACCTGCGGTCAGCTCGCCCGAGGTCGATTCCTCCACATGGCGTGTGGTGAGGCTCTGCGTGCCGGCGCCGCGCGGGCCCGATTCCGAGGTGGAGCTGCTGCGGCCCGTGAGCTGGATCGGTGAGGCGGGCCTCGCGCCCGGCGTGACGATCCCCGTCTCGACCGAGGACGGCGTCATCGGGCAGGCGAGCGTGCTGTCGATCGAGGCGGCGCCTCGGATCGCCGAGGGGCTGGGGCGGATCGTGCTGATGAAGTCGACGCGTCCGGCCGAGGGCGTCTACTCCTTCACGCTGAAGGGCGCCGAGTCCAGGCTCGAGGCTTCGGGGAACCACCCCTTCTTCATCTCGGGTCGAGGCTGGGTCGAGGCCCAGCACGTGCGGCTGGGCGATCAGCTCGTCTCCGAGAACGGGCAGATGCTCCCGGTGGAGCGGATCGAGACGCGCGCGGGGCCTGTCCAGGTCGCGAATCTCGAGGTCGAGGCTGATCACTCTTACCTCGTCGCATCCCAGGACGGCGGGCCCGCCG
>CAYLNK010000027.1:0-36841 GCA_964384675.1 uncultured Holophagales bacterium
GGGATCGCGGCCGAGCGCCGCGTGCCGCACGAGGAGGGAGCCGTGGCGGCGGCGATCGGCGAGCTGGTCGCCGCGGGCCACGCGCCGATCCTCCTCCTCGGCGCGACGGCCACCGTGGATCGCGCGGACGTGATCCCCCGCGCGATCGAGCGGGCGGGCGGCGTGGTGGAGCGCTTCGGGATGCCGGTCGACCCGGGCAACCTCCTGGTCCTCGGGCGCCACGGCGAGGTGCCCGTCGTCGGCGTGCCGGGCTGCGCGCGCTCGCCGTTGACGAGCGGCTTCGACGCCGTGCTCGAGCGGCTCGCCGCGGGGCTCCCGGTCACCGGAGACGCCATCGCCCGTATGGGCGTCGGCGGGCTCTTGAAGGAGATCCCGACCCGGCCGCAGCGGCGCGCCTCGCCCGCGAGCGACCCGACGCCGGCGCGCCCGAGGATCGCCGCGGTCGTCCTGGCGGCCGGACGCTCCCGCCGGATGGAAGGTCCGAACAAGCTGATCGCCGACGTGGGGGGCGCCCCTATGATCGCCCGCGTCGTGGACACGCTCCTGTCGACTCCGTTGCGGCCCGTCGTGGTGGTCCTCGGCCACGAGGCCGAGCGCGTGCGCGACGCGCTTCCGGGCCGGGGCGTGCGGTTCGTCGTCAACCCGGACGCGGCGGAGGGGATGAGCACGTCGCTCCGCGCGGGGCTCGACGCGCTCGAGGGGGTCGACGCCGCCCTGGTCTGCCTCGGCGACATGCCGTGGGTGCGGCCCGCCCACGTGGAGGCGCTCTGCGCGGCGTTCGACCCGATGGAGGGGCGTGCGATCTGCGTGCCGTTCCACGAGGGGAAGCGCGGCAATCCGGTCCTCTGGGCGGCGCGTTACTTCGACGAGATGCGCGCCCTCTCCGGCGACACCGGCGCCCGTGAGCTGCTGGAGCGCCACGGGGACGCCGTCTGGTCCGTGCCGGTCGACGACGCGGGCGTGACGCTCGACGTCGACACGCGCGAGGCCCTCCAGCGGCTGACGAGGAGGCCGGCGTGAGCGAGGAGATCGAGCAGCGTCTCGAGGTGAAGGCCCCGCGCGAGCGGGTGTGGCGCTTCCTCCTCGACGCGAACGAGGTCGTGACGTGCCTTCCCGGCGCGGAGCTCCTGGAGCTGGAGGACGCGCGGCACTTCACCGGGCGCGTGAAGGTGAAGGTCGGTCCGATCACGGTCGCTTACAAGGGGAAGGCGCGGCTGACCGAGGTGGACGAGGCGGCGGGCCTGATCCGGATGGAGGGAGAGGGAACCGAGCAGGCGGGTCCGGGCTCCGCGCGGGTGGTGATGGACTGCCACGTCACGACGACGCCCGCGGGCGCGACCGAGGTACGCGTCGTCGCGAAGCTCGACCTCGTCGGGCGCATCGTCCAGCTCGGGCGCGGGATGATCAAGGGCGTCGCCGAGCAGGTGTTCAAGCAGTTCGCGGCCTCCCTCCGTGCGAGGCTCGAGGTGCCGGAGGCGCTCGGGGCCGAGCCGCCTGCCACGGCCCCGGAGGAGACGGCCCGTCGTCCCGAGACCGCCGCTCCGGCTCCTGCAGCCCCGTCCTCACCGCGAGCGGTCGAGGCGGCCAGCGGCCTCGCGCTCGTCGGCCACGCGCTCCTGGAGTCCCTGCGGCGGTTCTTCCGCCGGCTGTTTCGACTTCGGTGATGCCCTACCCCGGCAGCGTCACCCGCAGCCGGACGGCCCCGAGCTGCGCCCTGGAGACACCCAGCCTGTCGAGGAGCGCGTTCCACCGGGGATCGGCGTGCAGGCTCCTCATCGTCGGCTGGAGCTGGATCCCCTCCAGCGCGCCGGGGAGCCCGGCCAGACGTTCCAGCAGCGCGAACGCCCGTTCGGTCTCGCCCCGATAGGCCAGCGCCTCGGCCAGCACGACGTCGGCGTCCACCGTGCCGAGGGCGGCGAGGCGGGCCACGGCCTGGTCCGAATCCGTCTTCCTCCCGAGGGCGTGGAAGGCCATCGCCAGGCCGCCCTGACGCGAGAGCTCGGAGGAGTCCTTGCGCAGCTCCTCGAGGGCCGCCGTGGCGTCCCCCTTCAAGAGGAGCGCCTTTCCGAGGAGGGAGCGGGCCTCGGTGAACTCCGGGCTGAGGGCCAGCGTCGTGCGCAGGGACACGGCGGCCTCGTCCCAGCGCCCGGCCGTGTAGTACGAGTAGCCCAGGTTGTTGTGGCCGATCGGGTTCAGCGGGTCCCGGGACACCACGTGCCGGCGCAGGGCGATCGCCTCGTCCGGCCGGCCCAGGACGTGGACCAGGGAGGCCGCGGCAGAGAGGATCTCGATGTCGGTCGGGGCCAGCGCGAGCGCGCGCTGCATGAACCCGGAGGCCTTATTCAGGTCGCGCTCGTACGACATCGCGATCCAGCTCAGCCGGGCGAACGCGGCCGCGTTCTTCGGGTCGAGGGCCAGCGCCCGGTTGGCCGCCTCGCGGGCCAGCTCGACACCTTCCGTGTACGGCCGCTCCCGATCGAAGGCCTGGTTGATGTAGGCGCGCGCCAGCGCCTCCCAGGCGACGGCGTACTCGGGGCTGATGGCCAGCGCCTTCTGGAACGCCGCGATGGCCTGCCGGAGACCCTCGCCGGTACCGAGGCGGCGCAGCTGGTTTCCTTGCAGGACCAGGGAGTAGGCCTCGGGATCGACGGGCCGGGCGTGGGGCACGTCGCCGAGCAGCTTGAGCTTGAGCTGCTCCACGACGGCCCCGGCGATCTCGTCCTGGATCGCGAAGACGTCGTTCATCTCCCGCGCGTACGTCTGCGACCAGACGTGCCGGTCGGTGCGCGCCTCGATCAGCTGGGCGGTGATCCGGATCTGGCTGCCGGATCGCCGGACGCTCCCTTCGAGGACGTGGGTCACGTTCAGCTTCTTCGCGATCTCCGAGACCGAGAGGTCCTTGCCCTTGAGCGAGAACGCGGACGACCGGGAGGTCACCCTCAGCTCGGGGATCTGCGCCAGGAGGTTCAGGAGCTCTTCGGACAGGCCGTCCGAGAAGTACTCCTGGTCCTTGTCGGAGCTCAGGTTCAGGAACGGCAGGACGGCGATCGAGGGCGTGTCGACCCCGTGAGCCGGCGCGGCCAGGTTCCGCAGCAGGAACGGCGACGCGAGCGCGGCGGCGAGGACCACGCCCAGGCCGATCCAGAGAGCGCGGATGCGCCCCGCCGGCGGGCCCGCCGCCGCCGGGGTTTCCGGCGCGAGGAGCTCGACCGGCGGGACGCCGCGGCTGCCGGACGAGCTCGATCGCACCGCGTCACGCAGGGCCTGCAGGGCGTCGCGGACGTCCCGGGCAGAGGCGGTGCGTCGCGCCACGTCCTTCTGCAGGCAGCCGGCCACGATCTCCTCGAGCCGGCGGGGGAGATCCGGCCGGAGGACGGTCAACGGCGGCGGTACGTCGCGCAGGATGGCCGAGATCAGGTCCGAGCCGGTGGCTCCGGCGAAGGGGCGGCTGCCGGTGGCCAGCTCGTGGAGGAGGACGCCGAGGGAGAAGAGGTCGCTGCGTGGGTCGACCGCCGTGCCGCGTACCTGCTCCGGCGACATGTACGGCATCGACCCGATCACCTGCCCCTCGTGCGAGAGCGCCATGTCCCGCGTCACCGAGTCGTCGGAGCTCGTGGAGCTGGTGCTGTCGGCCGCGTCGGCCAACCGGGCGAGGCCGAAGTCGAGGACCTTGACCCGGTCGTCCCGGGTGAGGACGACGTTCGCGGGCTTGAGGTCCCGGTGGACGATCCCCTTCTCGTGCGCGGCGGAGAGCGCGTCGGCGATGCCGATCCCCACGTCCAGCACCCGCGTCAACGGCAGTCCGCCCGGAGGCAGGACCTGCGCCAGGTCCCTCCCCTCGACCAGCTCCATCGTGAGGAAGTGGACCCCGTCGGCCTCCTCCACGGAGTAGAGGTGCACGATCCCCGGGTGGTTGAGCCCGGCGACGATCTCCGCCTCGCGGCGAAACCGGCGAAGTCGGTCGGCGCTCTTGGCCATGGCGTCCGGCAGGATCTTGAGGGCGACCTCCCGCTTCAGCCGCCCGTCACGCGCGCGATACACCTCGCCCATGCCGCCCTTGCCGAGCAGGCCGGTGATCTCGTAGTGCGCGAGCGTCCTGTCGATCACGGTCGGGCGTCATCCTCGGGCGCGGGCGTGGCGGCGCCGGCGGCGGCGCAGGATAGGAAGTCCCGCGGGCGCCCGCAAGCCGAGCGTCCGGACGGATCCCGCGGAGCGGCCGCCCCTCACGCCTCCCGGAACGCCGCCATCGGGTCCACCCGGGCGGCACGCCGGGCCGGGACGAGGCAGGCGGCGAGCCCGGCGGCGAGGACGAGGACCGGGACCGTGGCGTACGTGAGGAGATCTCCCGGGGAGACCCCGAAGAGCTGCGACTGCATCGCGCGCGACACGACGAGCGCCACCCCGATTCCGGCGACGACTCCGCCGAGCACGAGCCGGCCGGCCCGGTCGAGGACGAGGCCGGCGAGGTCGCGCGGGTTCGCGCCGAGCGCCACGCGGACCGCGAGCTCGCCCCGCCGGGCCGTGACCCAGCAGGTGATGAGGCCGTAGACACCCACGAGCGAGAGAGCGACGGAGAGGGCGCCGAAGGCCGCCATGAGCACGAGGCTCAGGCGCGGCTGGGCCACCCCTTCCGCCACGACGCCCTCCATCGCCGCCACCCGCGCGAGGGGCAGCCCGCGGTCGAGGTCGCGCACGGCCTGCCGGAGGTCGCCGATCGCCGCTGCCGGATCTCCCGCGCACCTCACCAGCAGCTTCATGTCCGGGACGGGCATCTGCCACGCGCAGAGATAGAGGAACGGCTCGCTGGCGGCGCCGAGCCGGGGCGGGCGGATGTCCGCCGCGACCCCGACGATCGTGAAGCGGTCCGGGAGCCCCGCGCCCGCCACCGCGGCCGAGGAGGAGCGGAGCGTCCGCCCGAGAGCCCGGCCCCCCGGGACGTAGCGCTTCACGAACGATTCGCTGACGATCGCCACGCCGGGGCGGGTCCCGTCGTCCCCGTCAGTGAAGTCCCGTCCTTCGGGAAGGCGCTGGCCGGCCGTCGCGAAGGTGCCGGGGGCGACGATCCGGAGCTGGACGGAGCGGGCGTCCTGGTCGGGGAGCCCTTCCAGGGAAAAGCCCGTCAGCCAGTTGGTCTCGAGCGGGTGATCGTAGGCGAGGCCGGCCGAGACGACGCCGGGGAGCGCGCGTATCCGTGCGACCAGGCGGCCGTAGAACCCGGCGACGTCCTGCCAGCGTGGATAGCGCGAGCCGGGCAGCACGAGATCGGCGACGAGGAGGCGCTCCGGGCGGAACCCGGGGTCGACGTGTCCGAGCTCGCGGAAGCTCCTGGCCAGAAGACCGGCCGCGACCGTCAGGACGACGGCGATCGAGACCTGCGCCACGATGAGGAGCTGGCGGGCGCGCTGGGGAGCGCCCCCTTCGGGCCCCCGGGCCGTGTCCTTGAGGGCGTCCGAGATGTTCAGACGCAGCGCGGCCCAGGCCGGCGCGAGCGTGAAGAGAAGGGCCGACCCCAGGGAAACCACGAGCGTGAAGGCGAGCACTCGGCCGTCCAGGGAGACGTCGGCGAGGCGTGGGACGTCTCCGGGCACGAGCCGGAGGAGGGACTTCTCGCAAAGGGCCGCCAGGGCGGTGCCGAGGGCCCCGGAGAGGAGGGCGAGCAGCAAGGCCTCGGCGAGGAACGGGCGGAGCAGGGCCGCGTCGCCCGCGCCCAGGGCGCGCCGCACCGCGATCTCCCTCCGCCGCGAGGCGAGGCGTGCGAGGAGGAGGCCGGCCACGTTCGAGCACGCGATCAGGAGGACGCACGCCACCGCGGCGAGGAGGATCAGGAGCGCGGGTCGGACCACGCCCGCCACCTCGTCGAGCAGGGGACGCACCGCGACGCCGACGTTCGCGTTCTCGGGGTGCGTCTTTCGGAGCCCGCGCGCGACCGCCTCGAGGTCCTGCTGGGCGGCGGCCCTGGTGACGCCCGGCCTCAGTCTCGCGACGACTCCGAGGAGGTGCGAGCGGCGGTTCGCGCGGAGCCGTTCCGGGAGCAGCACGAATGCGTCCTGCCGGCTCGCCTCGAAGTGGAGCCGCGGGCCATTGACCGGCCAGGTCGGGGCGAGGCCCGGCGGCATCACGCCGATCACGGTGCGCGGCGCGCCGTCGAGGATCACGGTCGAGCCGAGCACCGACGCGGAGCCGCCGAAGCGCGAGCGCCACAGACCGTACCCCAGGACGACGACCGGGGTGGCGGCGGTCTCGTCCGCGGCCGTGAAGCCGCGCCCCAGGATCGGCGTGAGACCGAGGACGGACAGGTACGACGGCGTCACCGCCGCTCCCCGGATCAATCGCGGGTCGCCGTCGCCGATGAGGGTCGCGCTGTACGCGCCGAAGGCCGCGGCGTCCTCGAGGCTCCGGGCCCGCGACCTCCAGTCGAGGAAGTTGGCGGGGGCCACGCGCCAGCGCCGATCTCCGTCGGAGCGGTCGGTCTCCCAGACCGCCACGAGCCGGTCCGGGTCTCGAAACGGAAGCGGCCGGAGGAGCACCGCGTCCACCACGCTGAAGAGCGCGGTCGTGGGGCCGATGCCGAGCGCCAGCGTGACGACGGCGGTGGCGGTGAAGGCCGGCGCCTTCGCGAGGGAGCGGGCCGCGAGCCGGAGGTCGCGCCGGGGGCCGTCCGGGGGCATCCCGAACGTGCCTGCCCTCCTCGCGAGGTCCGCGGGGGGGGCCACGCGGGTCACGCCGAGCCACACCTGGCTCCAGTACCATCGCCGGGCGGCGGGCAGCCCGAGCGGCGAGTCGATACGGTCCTGGAAGCCCTCCTCGAGATCACCCAGCAGGAACTCGGCGTGTTTCCTCGGCCCGAGGCAGCGGAGGAGGAGGCCCGCCAGCCGGGGCGGTGTCACGGCTCGCCTCAGGTCGGGAGAGCCGTCGCGACGGACCGAGCTCACAGCGCCTCCAGCGTGTCCTCGAGGCCCGCGGTCATCTCGCGGAAGGCCCGATAGGATCGGGCGAGGGCCTCGGCGCCGCACGGCGTGAGGGAGAAGAGGCGCGTCCGCCGCCCGCCTCGACGCGCGGTCGGCTCACCGGGGCGCGAGCGGACCAGGCCCTTCTCCTCCAGCCGGTCGAGCGTGGTGTAGACCGCGCTCACCGACAGCGTCCGACCCGTGCGCGCCTCGACGTCCTGGTGGATCGTCGCGCCGTAGGCGTTGTCCTCGAGGCGGAGGAGCGCGAGGAGGACGAGCTGCTCGAACTCCCCGAGGCTGACGGGAGGAGCGTTCTTTATTTGTTCCACAATGTGAAGAAAATAGGTCCGGAAGAGGTCCGAGTCAAGGCGAGGCGTGCCGACCTAACATGACGGCGTGCGGAAACGGTCGGGACTCCTGGCTCTCGCCGCTCTGGCCCTCTGCTGCCGCAGGGACGAGAAGCCGGCGGCGACGCTGGCTCTCGCGATGGAGCAGGACGTCATCACGCTCGATCCTCACCAGCACGACGACAGCGTCACGCACTCGGTGCTGAGCAACGTCTTCGATTCGCTCGTCGCCTTCGACGGGAGCATGCGTGTGGTTCCGGCCCTGGCCACCAGCTGGGAGAACCCGACGGACCTGATCTGGCGCTTTCACCTCCGATCGAAGGTCACCTTCCACGACGGTCGCCCGCTGACGGCTGCCGACGTCAAGTACAGCCTCGAGCGGGCGGGCGGGACCAAGGTCGCTCACTACCTGGCGGCGATCAGCAAGGTCGAGACCCTGGACGAGGAGACGTTCGAGATCCACACGCGCTCGCCCGAGCCCGTACTCCTGAACAAGCTCGCCGTCGTCGCGATCGTCCCCGCCGGGACGCCCCTCCCTCTCTCGAACGCCGTCGGGACCGGCGCCTACCGCGTCGCCGGCTACCGGAAGGGCCACGTCCTGGAGCTGGTGGCGAACGGCGCCTTCTGGGGCGGCCGGCCCGCCATCCAGCGGGCGCTCGTCAAGGTCGTGCCCGATTCGTCGGAACGTGCCCGGGCGCTCGTCCGGCGCGAGATCCTGCTGGCCCGGGAGGTGGCGGAGAAGGACCTGGCGGGGGCCGGAGGGGCGCACGTCCGGTTCCTGAGCGAGCCGGGGCTGACCATCGTCTTCCTCGGCATCAATTTCCGGGTCCCGGGACCGCTCCGGTCGGTCGAGGTGAGGAGGGCCATCTTCTGGGCGCTCGACCCGCGCGAGATCATCCGTGAGTCGGGGCTGGAGGGAGCCCCGAGCGACCAGCTCGTCCCTCCGTCCGTCTTCGGCTTCGTTCCGCGGCCCGAGGCCGGCCGCCCTCGCCCGGAGCTGGCGAAGGAGCTCCTGGAGAAAGCGGGATACCCGGACGGCTTCGACGTGACGCTGGAGATGCCGCGCACCGCCGCCGAGAAGACAGGCGCGATCCTGAAGCGGCAGCTCGCCCGCGTCGGGATCCGGCTCGAGGTGGCGGGCCTGGAATGGTCCGAGCTCTCGTCCCACCTCGACACCGGCCGGAGCCCGTTCTACTCGATCGGGTGGGCCTGCTACGGCGACGCCTCGGACCTCCTCGACGCGATGCTCCACACGAAGGTGGGGACGACGTACGGCAGCGCCAACTTCGGCGGCTACGGCAACGCCGCGATGGACGAGGCCATCGAGCGGGCCGGACGGATCCTCGACCCCAACACGCGCCTGGAGGCGCTCCAGCAGGCGATGCGAACGAGCCTGGACGAGCTGCCGCTCATCCCGCTCTACCGCCGGAACCGCACCTACGGAGCCGACCGGAGCGTCCGCTTCGTCCCGCGGCAGAACGGGCAGGTGAAGCTCTTCGAGATCTCGTGGACGGGCTCCTCCGCTCCGCCGCCCGACGTCACACGACGGCCGTAGGTCGGCTTCGCAGCCGGTAACATCCCGGCGGGTGCGGTTCCGAGCTCTCCTCCCACGCCTACGGGCGCTTCGCCCGGCCGTGCTGGGAACAGCCGCCCTCGTCGCCGGGATCCTGGCGGAGCGACAGCTGGCGTCGGTCCGGGCCGGAGCGCCGGACTCGACGATCTCGGGGCCGACGCGTCTGTACGCCCTCGCGATCGTCCTGATGCTCCTGGCCTGGGCGGGGGGCGGGACCACACGCGGCCTCCCGGTGCGGGCTCGTGGGGCCGGGGCCCGGCTTCGGCGCGGGCAGGGCACGAAGGCTCTCCGGATCGCCCTGGGTCTCGGCGCGACGGGGTTGAGCCTCTTCAGCACGGCCCGTCTTCGCGCCGCGGACTTCGAGGGGCCGTGGGCCTGGGGTTGGCTGGCCGGAGTCCTGATCCTGCTCGGCGCGTCGGTCGGCCATCGGTTCGAGGGCCTGAGCGCCCCTCGAACGGCGAGTTCTCGGGACCGGCGCGGATGGCTCGATGCGCTCTCGATCCTGTTCCTCCTCGCCGTCGCGATCGCTTTCCGGTTTCACCGGCTCGGAGACTGGGCGGCGGGCCTGCACGGCGACGAGGGAGAGGTGGGCCTCGATGCCCTGAGCGCCGTCGAGAAAGGCTTCCCGGCGGCGTTCCAGCACGGGTTCGGCGATCAGCTCCACCTCTACACCTGGGGCGTGGCGGCCGGCATGAAGCTCTTCGGAACCGGGCTCCTCGGCCTGAAGGCCTTCTCCGCGTTCGTCGGCGCGCTCACCGTGATCCCGCTCTACGGCCTCGCCCGGCTCTGGTTCGGACGACGCGCCGCGCTCCTCTGCGGCGGGTTCCTGGCCGTCTCCGAGGGGGCCGTCCACTACAGCCGCATCGAATTCAGCAACTCGACGAACCCTCTCTTCCTCGCCCTCGGGTTCTACCTGCTCTTCCGGGCCCTCCTTTCGGGACACGCGCTCGACTGGGTCCTGACGGGGTACTCGTTCATGGGCGCGGTCCTCTTCTACCAGGGGGGACGCCTCAGCCCGTTCCTCCTGGCCGGGACTCTCGGCTTCGCCCTCGTCGCGCGTCCCCTCGCGCTCGGCGCGCTGGCCGGGCGAAAGGGCCGGCGAGCGACCCTCCGGAGAGAGCTGGCCCGGGCGTGGCGTTACGTCGTTCCGGTCTCGGTCCTGGTCCTGGCGTCGATCTGTCTCGTCGCCCCGTTCGCCGCGCGAGCCGCCGATGCCTGGGCCCAGTTCAACGAGCGCGCGAAGGAGAAGATGGTCTTCGGCTCGCCGGGGCTGATGGCCCAGCAGTACGACGCCGATCACCAGCCCCTGCTCCTTCACCTGCTCCTTCCCGTCCCCACCCACGGGCCCACCGCACCGCCCGGAAGCGAGCCGGTGAGTCCGTTCGTGACGCTGACGTCGGACGGCTTCTGGCCCCGGGTCCTCTGGGGTCAGCTCACCATCGTCCTCTCGATGTTCACGCTGCGCGGGGACGGGAGCATGGTCTTCGACGCCGCGGTGCCGATCACCACGCCACCCGAGACCCTCTTCCTGATCCTCGGGCTCGCCTGGTCGATCTACCGCTTTCGGGACGTCAGGTTCTCCTGCCTCTCGATCTGGTTCTGGGCGACGGTGGTCGCGGGCGGAGTCCTGACGATCAACCAGCCGTACCTGCCCCGGCTCGTCGGCTTCCTGCCGGCCGTCGCGCTCCTGACCGGGAGCGCGCTCGACCGGTGGTGCGCGGAGCTGGCCCGCCTCGGCCGGCGCCTGGGCTTTCCGCGGTCCGCCGCGGCGATCGCCCTGCTCCTCGGTCTCGCGACCGTCGCGGCCGCCGGGTCCTGGAGCTTCGCGCGCTACTTCGACGGTTTCATCGGCAGCAGGCCGTTCCGTGACAACACCGGACTCTCCCGCTTCGTGAGGGAGACCAACGAGGCGATGGCGCGGGAGGGGCGTCCGCCGGCTCGCTTCCTGAACTTCGGCGGGGCCCTCTGGACCTACGGCGTGAACGCGTTCCTGAACGTCGACGCGCGCGGCAAGGACGCGGAGAACGTCGCCGACGACCTGCCGGTCGCGATCGTCGGCAACGGCGATCTCCTGTTCCTGGTGTGGGAGCCTCACCGGCCGTACCTGGAGGTGCTCCGGCGCCTCTACCCCGTCCGCTCGGAAGGCGACTACTCGTACGGGGGACACCTGTTCCGGTGGGTGCGAGTGAAGTCCGAGGACCTCTCCGCCCTTCGCTCGGTGGAGGCCACGTACCGGGGGGCCGACGGCCGACAGACGCGCCGTCGCGAGGACCTGCTGGTCCGGGGTGGCGCGCCACCCGGCGGCCTCGTCTACCCCGTGACGGCCACCTACGTCTCGGGGCTGCTCGTCCCCGCCGGGGGCGTCGAGGGCGCGTTCCGGCTCGAGGGCGGTGCGGGCCGCCTCGACGTGGGCGGCCAGTCCTTCCCGCTCGGTCCCGACGAGACGGCCTTCCGTCTTTCGCGCGGCCTCCATCCGATCCGCCTCGATCTCGTCGTGCCGGTGCCGGGCCGTGCTCCCCGGCTCCTTTTCCGGAGCGGCGACGGGCCATTCGGAACCGTTCCCCGGCGTCTCCTGTTCTCCGGCGCGGTGCCGGCCGTGTGGCACGGCGAGGTGGGTCTCGCCGCTCTGGACTGGGCCGACGCGCGACCCGGCCAGGCCCTCTCCGGCCCGGATCCCGTGGGGAGCCGGACGGACTGGTTCCTGTCGTTCCGCAACGGCGCCGCGCTGCTCGGCGCGGACGTCCTTCGAGTTTCGGGGGTCGCCGGTACGGTCGTCGACTGGGCGGCGGACGTCGACGTGACGAAAGGCGGCACCTACACGTTCGAGCTCGAGTCGTCCGGCGGGAGCTTCCTGCGTGTCGACGGCGCCCTCGCGCTGGACAACCGCGATTCCGGATCCCAGGCCCGATCCTGCGTGAGCCAGGTGGAGCTTTTCCCGGGCAGGCACCGGCTCGAGCTCCGGCACCACGTGACGGGGTGGCCGGGTACGCTCGAGCTGTTCGTCACACCTCCCGGAGGCGAGCGCGGTCTGGTCCCGTGGCCCGAGGAGAGCGTGGGCCAGGCACGTTAGGTGTCTGGACCTATACTTGCGGCAAATGCGTCGCTCTTCGGTCCGCTCTTTCCTGGGATCGTGCCTGGCTGCCGGGCTCGGTCTCGTTCTGGCGTCCCCCGCCCTGGCTTACGTCGTCGTGCTGAAGGGCGGCAAGCGACACATCTCGACCGACAAGCCCGTCGAGCGGGACGGCCAGATGACCTTCGTCGAGAAGGGCTCGAAAGTGCAGTACACCGTGGCCGTCTCGGACGTCGACCTCGAGCGGACGAAGGAAGCGAACGCCGCCGGAGCGGGTGATGCCTACGTACTGAGCCCCGACGGAAAGACCAGGGCGCTCCGGCCGAAGGGCAGCTCGGGGCCGAGCCTGAACGACCGCGTCCAGCGCCTCAAGAAGACGCCTCGCCCGTCCGCCCGGAAGCCTCCTTCGGAGGCGACCGATTCGGCTCCGGAAGAAGCGAAGCCCACCGGCAAGAAGCAGGGGTCCAAGGCGCCGACCCCCACACCCACCCCGGCCCCCGACCGGTAGGAGCCCGGACCGCCCGGTCGTCGCTCCGCAGGATCCGCGCCACAGATGGACGAATCTCGAGACGACCTGGAACGGCGCATCACGCAGCTGGAGTCCCGCGTCGCCTGGCTGCTGGAGCGGGAGGCGGCGCGGGGCGGCGGCTCTCCGACCTCGGCGCCCTCTCCGGCCGTCGCCGAGGTACCGCCGGTCCTGGACTCCGTGCCGTCACCGAGCCTTCCGCCGCCCCCGCCGCCTTGGACCCAGGCACCTCCGATCCCTCGCCGGGCGCCTCCTCCACCGCCACCCTCCTCGAGACCGAGGGAGACGAACCCCACGGTCCTCCTCGCGGCCGCGGGCGCGGCGATCTTCCTCCTCGGCGTGATCTTCTTCCTGTGGCTGTCCTTCCAGCGGGGGTGGGTCTCTCCCCAGCTGCGTATCCTCCTGGGCCTCGCCGCCGGGACCGCGATCAGCGCGTACGCCGGCAGGCTCATCGTCGGGGAGGGCCGCCGGATCGGCGTCTGGGTCCTCCTCGCGGGGCTGGGTACGCTGCAGTTCACCTTCTGGGCGGGCTCGGCCCATTTCCATTTCTTCGACGAGCGGCTCGGGTTCGCCGGCGTCGCGGTGGCGACTCTCTTCGGCGGCGGTCTCGCGGCGCGTGCCGGGAGCGGCGGCGCGCTGACGGTGGCCCTCGTCTCGGGGTTCATCGCGCCCCCGGTGTTCAGCACCGGCTCGCACGACCACGTCGCCCTCGGTCTCTATCTCGCCTTGCTCGTGGGCGCCGCCATCGCGGTGCCGTACCTGGCGAAGACCGGCGCCCGCTGGCACGGGGCCCGCTGGACGGTGCTGGCCTTCACCTGGGCGTATCTCTGGATGAGCCGGGCCGACGCTCGCGCCGAGGTCTTCGGCGCTTGCTTCGGCCTCATGCTCCTCCACTACTTCCTGGCCCTCGTCTGGGTCTGGCTGCCGGGCCAGGCGGAGCCGAAGCCGTCGAGCCCGACGTTGATGTGGTTCCTCGTCTCGCTCAACGCGACGGGCCTCGCCTGGAGCTGGTGGGGCCGGCTGAAGTGGCCGCCGGAGTGGTTCAGCGGCGTGGCCCTCGGCTTCGCGCTGGTGAACCTCCTGATGGTCAAGCCGATGCGAACGCGCTTCGGCTCACGGCAGGCGGACCTGGGACTCCTGGTCCTGGCGGCGGGTCACCTGGCTCTCGCGGTGCCCATCGCGCTCGACTGGCGCTGGGTGGGTCCGCTCTGGGGCGCCTTCGCGCTCGGGCTCGCCTGGGCATCGGGAAAGGCCGGGACCCTGCCGGACTGGGACGAGGAGGAGGCGAGGAACCTGCGACGGCTCGCGCTCGGGATGGCCCTGCTCGCGAGCGTGCGCTGGCTCTACATGACGGGTCGCGCCTGGGATCGGCTCTCCGCGTACCGCTACGAGACGGGCCCGGTCGGGCCGACTCCGTTCCTCAACGGGCTCTTCGCCCTCGGCGTGCTCGTGGCCCTGGCCTGGGGGCTTCAGGCCCGGCGAAGGGACGCCCTGGGCGCGATCGGGTTCTTCGGGCTCCAGGTCGTCGGCGTCATGACCCTCGCCATGGAGATCGCCTATGCGCTCCGCACGGCGGGCGCCGACCCGCGCGCGTCCGCGATCGCCTTCACCGTCGTGTGGGCCGTGGCCGGCGCGCTCCAGTGGCTGCGCAGCCTGGGAACGGAAGAGCACGCCCTGCGCCGGGGCCTCGGCCTGGCCGGCTACGGCTGGCTGGGCCTGGCCAGCTTCAAGCTGATCTTCGCGGACCTCTCGAGCGCCGATCTCGCCCTCCGGGCCGGTGTGTTCCTCGGCGTCGGGGCGATCTTCCTGACGACGGCCCTGGTCGGGAACCGCGCCCGGCGAAGCCGGCCCGACAGCGAGCCATGAGGCAGGCGCCCTGGCTCACGGCGACCCTCTGCGCCGCCGCTCTGCTCGTTCCCGCCTGCGCAAAGGAGGATCGGAGCACGCTCGTCCGCCGCCCGATCGGGGTCCCCGCGGCGAGCGGCTGGGCTCGCGTACGCCTGGACGGCGACGCCCAGCGCGTCGCCGGCACGCTCTGGATCGGCGACGCCGCGGGCACGTCCATCCCGTACCTGAGGGAGCGGGAAGGCCTCTGGGCGCCGCGGGTCCTGGCGACCACCGATTACCTCGAGGGCAAGGACCTGGAGGGGCGCCCCACCGCCGAGTTCGCGCTGCGGTTCCCCGACGGCTGGAAGGTGCGCGAGCGGGAGCACCTCCGGATGGACCTGGAGCTCGAGGGCGACAGCCCCTGGGTCTGCCGCGTCGACGTCTCGAGGAGGATGGAGAACGGCGCCTTCCTGACGCTCGAGAGGGACGCGCCGTTCTTCGTCTTCGACCTCGGGAACGCGCGGAGCACCCGGGAGCTCACCCTGCCCTGGGACGCGGATCGCTACCGCGTGACCCTCGTCCCCACCCAGGGCGAGGCGCCGAAGCTGCGCGGTCTGCGGGTCACCGCCTGCACCTGGCCCGAAGCCCTCGAGGCCGACGAGGTCGTGACTCCGCGGGAGGTGGCGCGCGACACGGAGGCGAGGAGGGGGGGCGGCGAATCGTGGATCGTCACCTTGCCGAAGGCGGAGCGGATCGTGGCCCTCGACGTCGTCCTCGCGCCACCGGTGGCGCCGGTCCACCTGGCCGTCGAGATCCCGCGGAAGCCGGCGGAGAGAGACGGACGGGCACTGGGGGGCGGCACGGTCTGGAACCTCCCGGCGCTCGACACCCGTTCCACCCGGATCGCACTCGGGCCGGTGATCACGGACCGTCTGCGTCTGACGCTTCCCGACGGCGCCCACCTGGACACCGCGAAGGTCCTGATCCGGCGCGAGGTGCTGCTCTTCCCCGCGGAAGCGGGCAAGGCTTACACCCTGCACGCCGGCGGTGGCGTGAAGCAGGCCCCGGGGAACCTCGGAGCGCTGCCCTCGAGCCGCCTCGTGTACGGCCGCGCGCCGCTCGCGCTGGCCGCTCCGGAGCCGGACCCGGACGGAATCGCCGTCGTCGTCGAGGGCGGCGAGCGCACGCGCCCGTGGCTTCCGTACGTCGCGGGCCTGGTGGTCCTCTTGCTGGGCTACTTCGCGTTCAGGCTGCTGAAGGGCGGTCCCGGGGGCGGAGCGCCGTGAGGACGAAAAGGGCCGTCGAGAGGCCCCGGGGCTCAGGCGCGGCGTAGGCCCAGCGCCGCGACCAGCTCCTCCAGGCTCGCGAGGTCGTGCGCGGCGCGGTGCTCGTCCACGTGGGGGAGCATCGCGCGGACGCCGGCGGCGCGGGGCTCGAAGCCCTCGTAGCGCAAGAGCGGATTCAGCCAGACCAGCTTCCGGCACGAGCGGTGGAGCCGTTCCATCTCGCGTTCCAGACCTGCCGCGTCATCCCGGTCGAGGCCGTCCGTGATGAGGAGGACGACGGCGCCCTGCCCCAGCACCCGGCGCCCCCAGCGGCGGTTGAACTCGGAGAGGCAATGTCCGATCCGCGTCCCGCCTCCCCAGTCCGAGGCTGCGGCGCCGACGCGCGCCAGCGCGTGGTCGACGTCCCGGTGGCGGAGCTGGCGCGTGACGTTGGTGACGCGCGTGCCGAAGAGGAACGTGGAGACACGGGGGCGGTCGTTGGTGATCGCGTGGAGGAAGTGGACGAGGACGCGGGTGTACCGCTCCATGGAGCCGGAGATGTCGCAGAGCGCCACGATCGGGGGCGGACGGAGGAGCCGCCGCCGGAACCGCAGCGCCAGCTCGCCGCCCCGCCTCCCGGCGGCCCGGAGCGTGGCGCGAAGATCGACGCGGGGGCCGTGCGAGTCCGCCGCGAGACGCCGGGTCGCCACCTCGGGGACCGGGAGCCGGAGGCGCGCGATCGCCTCGCGGGCGCGGCGCAGCTCCTCCACGGTCATCTCCTCGAAGTCCCTTCTCCGGAGCGTCTCGCGATCCGACCAGGTGAGCACGGCGTCGTGCTCGACCTCGTCCTCCGGCTTCCTCGCCTTCGGCGGCAACGGACGCGGCCGCGCGAACGCCTCGAGGATGCGGCGCGAGAGGTCGGTCGCACGGGGCGGCGCGGACGGGAGGAGCGCCGCCATCATCGGGTCGACGGCGTCGGGGGTGCGGAAGAAGACCCGGAACGCCTGGTCGAAGAGCTCGTGCTGCTCGGGCCGGCTCACGAAGACCGCGTGGAGCGCCCAGTAGAAGTCCGCTCCCTGCGTGACGTCGATCGCGGCGAGCGCGTTCACGCCGTCGAGGACCCGTCCCGGCCCGACCGGCACTCCGGCGGCGCGGAGAATGCGGGCGAAGCGGACGACGTTCCCCGCGAGCTGTCCGGAGGAGCGGGCCTCGAGCGTCAGGCGCGTGCCTTCTCGAGGAGCGTGGCGGCGACGGCGCCGCGGATCTTCGCGATGTCGTCCTGGTACTTGAGGACGACTCCGAGCGTCGCGTCGACGCGCCCCGCGTCGAGCGCCGTCGCGTCGAGGGTGACGAGCGCGGCGGTCCAGTCGATCGTCTCCGCCACGCCGGGCGGCTTGAAGAGGTCGTGCGAGCGGAGCGCCTGCACGAACGCGACGACCTGACGGCTCAGCTCCGCCGATGCCTCCGGCGCCTTCACCCGGAGGATCGCCAGCTCCCTCTCCGCATCCGGATAGTCGATCCAGTGGTAAAAACAGCGCCGCTTCAGCGCGTCGTGGACCTCGCGCGTCCGGTTGGAGGTGAGGATCGTGATGGGCGGCGCGGCCGCCGTGATCGTCCCGATCTCCGGCACGCTCACCTGGTAGTCGCTGAGCACCTCGAGGAGGTACGCCTCGAACGGCTCGTCGGCGCGATCGAGCTCGTCCACCAGGAGGACGGGTGGGCCGCCCGGCTGCGGCTCGAGCGCCTGCAGGAGCGGGCGCTTCACGAGGAAGCGCTCCGAGAAGACGTCGCGCGCCAGCTCCTCGCGCTCCTCGACGCCGGCCGCCTCGGCGATCCGGATCTCGATCATCTGCCGCGCGTAGTCCCACTCGTAGACGGCGGACGCGACGTCGAGCCCCTCGTAGCACTGGAGGCGGATGAGCCGGCGGCCCAGGGCACGGGACAGCACCTTGGCGACCTCGGTCTTGCCGACTCCCGCCTCACCTTCCAGGAGGAGGGGACGGCCGAGCTTCAGCGCGAGGAAGACCGCGGTGGCGAGGCTCCGCTCGGCCACGTAGTCGCCGGCAGAGAGGAGCTGGAGCGTGGCGTCGACGGAGGCGGGAAGCTCGATCACACGATCGACGCGCTCGATCAGGCGATCGAGGAGACCGCTCTCCGCGCCAGCACCGCGACGAGGTGCGCCCGGTACTCGGCGCCCGCGTGGAGGTCGCTCACGAGGTCGTCCGAGGGGATCGACGCGCCGTCGAGGGCGTCGGCCGCGAAACGCGCCGCGAGCGCCGTCTCGAACGACGTCGCCCGGAACGGCTGCGTGCCGGCTCCGGTGACCGCGACCCGCACGCCGCCGTTCCCCTGGGCCACGAAGACGCCGGCGATGGCGAAGCGCGACGCGGGGTTGGCGAACTTCTCGTACGCGGCGCGGGCCGGGACGGGGAAGCGCACGGCCGTGACGACCTCGTCCGGCTCGAGCGCCGTCTGGAAGACGCCGGTGAAGAAGTCGCCGGCCGCGATCTGACGGCGATCGGTCACCACGACGGCATCGAGGGCGAGCAGCGCGGCGGGGTAGTCGGCCGCCGGGTCGGCGTGCGCGATCGAGCCGCCGAGCGTGCCGCGGTTCCTCACCTGCGGGTCCCCGATGTGGCCGGCGAGGTGGCCGAGCGCCGGGATCGCCGCTCGCACGACGTCGGACGAGGCGACCTCGGCGTGGGTCGAGGCCGCGCCGACCACGAGCGTGTCGCCGTCGCGGCGGATGCCGGTCAGCTCCGCCACGCCCTTCAGGCTGACGACGGCGGGGGGCTGGGCCAGGCCCATCTTCAGGAGCGGGACGAGGCTCTGTCCGCCGCCGAGGAGCTTGGCGTCGGGCGTGTCGCGGAGCGTCCCGAGGACGGCGGCGAGTGAGCCGGGGCGGTGGAAGGCGAAGTCCTGCATGGTGGCTCTCTCCTCACGCCTTCTTCGCGTCGCGGATGGCGCGCCACACCTTCTCGGGCGTGGCGGGCATGTCGAGATGGGTGATGCCGAGCGGCGACAGCGCGTCGACGACGGCGTTCATCACGGCGACCGGCGCGCCGATGGCGCCCATCTCGCCGCACCCCTTGGCCCCGAGCGGGTTGTGCGGGCACGGCGTCACGTGGAGGCCGGTCTTGAAGTCCGGCAGGTCGGCGGCGCGCGGCATCTGGTAGTTCATGAACGAGCCGGTGACCAGCTGGCCGCCTTCGTCGTAGACGCAGCCCTCGAAGAGCGCCTGGCCGATCCCCTGCGCGACGCCGCCGTGGATCTGCCCGTCCACCATCATCGGGCTGATGACGCGCCCGATGTCGTCGGCCGCCGTGAACGAGGCCACCGTCACGACGCCGGTCTCGGGGTCGATCTCGACCTCGCAGACGTGGCAGCCGGCCGGGAACGTGAAGTTCTTCGGGTCGTAGAACGCCGTTTCGTCGAGGCCCGGCTCGACGGTCTCGATCGGGTAGTTGTGCGGGACGTACGCCGCGAAGGCGACCTCGCCGAAGCTCTTCGACCGGTCCGTGCCCGCGACGGTGAACTTGCCGTCGGCGAAGGTGACGTCGGACTCGGCGGCCTCGAGGAGATGAGCGGCGATCTTCTTCCCCTTGGCGATGATCTTGTCCGCCGCCTTCATGATCGCCGAGCCGCCCACCGAGATGGAGCGCGAGCCGTAGGTGCCCATTCCGAACGCGATCTTGCCGGTGTCGCCGTGGACGACCTCGATCTGGTCGAACGGGACGCCGAGCGCGTCGGAGACGATCTGCGCGAACGCCGTCTCGTGCCCCTGCCCGTGGCTGTGCGTGCCCGTGTAGACGGTCACCGAGCCGGTCGGGTGGACGCGGATCTGGCCCGACTCGTAGAGGCCGGCGCGGGCGCCGATCGCGCCGGCCACGGCGGACGGCGCGATGCCGCACGCCTCCACGTACGTCGAGAGGCCGATCCCGCGCAGCTTGCCCCGGGCCTTCGACTCGGCGCGCCGCGCCTCGAAGCCGGCGTAGTCGCTGGCCGAGAGGCCGAGGTCGAGCGTGGCCGCGTAGTTGCCGCTGTCGTAGGTGAGCGCGACGGGGACGGGGTACGGGAAGGCGTCGGGCGGGATGAAGTTCTTCCGCCGGATCTCCGCCCGATCCATCCCGAGGGCGCGCGCGGCGAGGTCCGCGAGGCGCTCGATCACGTAGGCCGCCTCCGGGCGTCCGGCGCCGCGGTACGCGTCGACGGGGACGGTGTTGGTGAAGATCCCCTTCACCTCGCACGAGATGGCCGGCGTGGTGTAGCAGCCCGCGAGGAGCGTGCCGTAGAGCCAGGTCGGGATCGCCGGGGCGAACGTCGAGAGGTACGCCCCGAGGTTCGCGAGCGTCTTCACCCGCAGGCCGAGGAACTTCCCGTCGTTCGAGAGGGCGAGCTCGGCGTGGGTGACGTGGTCCCGCCCGTGCGCGTCGGACATGAACGACTCGGAGCGCTCGGCGCGCCAGCGCACCGGGCGGCAGAGCTTGCCCGCGGCCCAGGTGACGAGCGCCTCCTCGGCGTAGTGGTAGATCTTCGATCCGAAGCCGCCGCCCACGTCGGGCGCGACGACCCGCAGCTTGTGCTCGGGCAGGTGGAGCACGAAGGCGCCCATCAGGAGCCGGATGACGTGGGGGTTCTGGCTGGTCGTGGTGAGGGTGTAGTCGCCCGTCGAGCGGTCGTACTGGCCGATGGCGGCGCGCGGCTCCATGGCGTTCGGCACGAGGCGGTTGTTGACGAGGTCGACGGAGACGACCCGGTCCGCCTTCGCGAACGCGGCGTCGGTGGCGGCGGCGTCGCCGAGGTGCCAGTCGAAGCAGACGTTGTCGGGCAGCTCGTCCCACACCTTCGGAGCGCCCGCGCCGGCGGCGTCCGCCACGCTCGCGACGGCCGGGAGCGGCTCGTAGTCGATCTCGACCAGGAGCGCGGCTTCCTTCGAGGCGTCGCGGCTCTCGGCGACCACCGCGACGACGGGGTCGCCGACGTGGCGCACCCGCTCGACGGCGAGGACCGGGTGGGCCGGCTCCTGCATCTTGGAGCCGTCCTTGTTGGTGATCTGCCATCCGCACGGCAGCCCCCCGACGCCCGCCGCGGCGAGGTCGGCGCCCGTGTAGACGGCGACGACGCCGGGCGCGGAGCGCGCGGCCCTGGTGTCGATGGAGCGGATCCGGGCGTGGGCGTGCGCCGACCGGACGATCGTGAGGAAGGTCTGGTCGGGGAGGACGATGTCGTCGGTGTAGCGGCCGGCGCCCGTGAGGAAGCGGAGGTCCTCCTTGCGGCGCGGCGAGGTGCCGATGCTGGCGGTCGTCATCTCAGGCCCCCTGCCCCGCGGCGGCCGCCGCCCGGACGGCCCTGACGATGTTGTGGTAGCCGGTGCAGCGGCAGATGTTCCCTTCCAGCCACTCCCGCACGTCGTGGTCGCTCGGGGACGCGTTGCGCTTCACGAGGTCGACGGCGCTCATCACCATGCCCGGCGTGCAGAAGCCGCACTGGAGGCCGTGGTGCTCGCGGAAGGCCTCCTGCATCGGGTGGAGCTTCCCGTCGCTCTCGAGCCCCTCGATCGTGGTGACCGCGCAGCCGTCGGCCTCCACGGCCAGCATCGAGCAGCTCTTCACGGAGACGCCGTCGACGTGCACCACGCAGGCGCCGCACTGGCTGGTGTCGCAACCGGTGTGGACGCCGGTGAGCCTGAGCCTCTCCCTGAGGAGGTCCACGAGGAGGAGACGGGGCTCCACCTCGGACGTCACGGGTTTCCCGTTCACGGTCAGCGTGATCGCGGTCATGTGCGCCTCCGGAAAGTCGTGGCGGAGTCTTCACCCGGCACTCGGAGCCGTCAAGTCCGGATCGACGCGTAAACACGGCACGGTCAGCCGACGCGGGTGATCTCGAGCGTCTCCCCCTGCCCCCCGGTCTCGAGGCTGGAGGTCAGGTACGACTCCCGCACGAACCGGATCCTCCGCGGCCAGCCGTCGGCGTCGTCGAGGACGTGCGTGGCGCGATCGAGGATCAGCAGCTCCTTCAGGTCTTCCGGACCGGGAGCGGGTCGCCCCATCCGCGCCGCCATCGCGCCGAGCTGCGCCAGGACGGAGAGGCGCAGCGGCTCCGACTCCAGGATCCGTTCGAGCGTGAGCTCCTGGGTGCCGTCCCCGGCCCGGTGCTCGACGCGCTCCACGGCAGGGATCGGCGCGCCCCCGAGCGGGCTCTGGAGGATGGTCGGGACGAACGTCTCGCCGCCCGCCGGGCAGGAGATCGCGTACGCCGCGTGGAGGAGGGGCGCCTCCCGGATGTAGCGCGCCTCGAAGGCGTCCGCGGAGAGGGTCGCCTCGATCGCCTTCCGGACCGGCGCCGGGAGGGCTTCGCCGAGGAGGTCCAGGGCGGCCGCCATGCGGCGACGCACGTCCCTCCCGTCGACGATCCGCCCGTAGCGGCCCCTCCGCGTCACGCGGTACCGGAAACGGAGCCCGCGCGTCAGCTCCAGGAGCGCGGTGGCGACGGCGCTCCCCGCGACCTCCGGGGACTCGGCCGAGAGGGTGCGCCACTCGAGGGCGATCCCGGAGCGGAGCGGCCCCACCACCGTCACCGCGAAGCGGACGCTCGAGCTCGCGCTCGACGTCTCCCCGTCCCGCATCCGGGTCCTGACCCGGGAGAGGGTGTACTCGAAGGTCTCCCCTGGCTGGAAGCGCGGCTCGATCCGCGCGAGGCGGCGACTCATCTCTCCTCCGCGGGGAGAGGCTACCCGATCGGGGAGTCAGCGGACCCGGGACGCGAGGAGCTCGCCGTCCGGGCCCACGACCTCGACCGCGAGCGGCATCTGCCCCATCGCGTGCGTCGAGCAGGAGAGGCACGGGTCGAAGCAGCGGATGCCCGCCTCGATCCGGTTCAGCAGCCCCTCGGTGATCTCGACGCCGTCGAGGTGGTGGAGCGCGAGCTGCCGCACCGTCCGGTTCATGGCGAGGTGGTTCTGTCCGGTGGCGATGACGAGGTCGATCGACTTCAGCACGCCGTCGTCGTCCACGGTGTAGTCGTGGAACAGCGTGCCGCGGGGCGCCTCGCACGCCCCGACGCCGTGGCGCCGGTTGATCATCGCCTTGGCCCGCACGTGCGTGCCGAGGATCGCGGGGTCGCGCAGGAGATGCTCGATCTTCTCCACCGCGAAGAGGGTCTCCACGAGCCGGGCGTGGTGGTAGTGGAACGAGTTGTTGACGGCGCCGGCGGAGCCCGCGAACGCCTTGAAGACCTGGCGCTCCGCCTCGGCCAGCGGCGCGTCCATGTAGTCGCAGACGTTCAGGCGCGCGAGCGGGCCGACCCGGTAGATCCCCTTCGGGTAGCCCAGTGGTCTGTAGTACGGGAACTTCAGGTACGACCAGCTCTCCGTCCGCTCCCCGACGACCGTCCGATAGTCCCGTGGGTCGATCCGGTCGGCCACGGTGTTCCCGTCGCCGTCCTTCACCCGGAGCCGGCCGCCGTAGTACTCGAACGCGCCGTCGTCGGACACGAGGCCGACGTGCAGCGAGAGGAAGCTGCCGAACGCCGGGACCTCGTGAGCGTGGCGCGCGAGCGCCGCCTTGAGGACGTCGAGCGCGAGGAGCGAGGTCTCTCGCGCCTCCGGGATCCAGGCGAGGAGGCGGTCGCGCTGAGCGGCCTCCAGCGGTTCGCGGACCCCGCCCGGCACCGCCCACGGCGTGTGGATCCGGCGGCCGCCGAGCACCTCGACGATCTCCTGCCCGAACTTGCGCAGGCGGATCCCGCGCCGGGCCAGCTCCGGCTCCTTCGCGATCAGGGCGAAGAGGTTCCGCGACTCGGGCGGTGCGTCGAACCCGAAGAGCAGGTCGGGCGCCGAGAGGTGAAAGAACGACAGCGCGTGGCTCTGGATCCACTGCGCCAGGACGAGCATCCGCCTCAGCTTCTCCGCCGTCTCCGGGATCCCGATCGCCAGGATGTCGTCGCCGGCCTTGGCCGACGCGATCTGGTGGCTCGCGGGGCAGATGCCGCAGATCCGGGAGGTGATGCCGGGCATCTCCCACAGGAGGCGTCCCTCGCAGAACTTCTCGAAGCCGCGGAACTCGTCGACGTGGAGCCGGGCGTCGACCACGTGACCCGCGTCGTCCAGCTCGATGGTGATCTTGGCGTGCCCCTCGACCCGGGTCACGGGGTCGATGGTCAGGGTCCTCGGCATCGCGGGCTCCGCGCGCTCGGCCTTCGGGCTCAGCCGTAGCGCTGGTAGACGTTGGGAAGGACCGGCGTGCGCCCCTCCACCAGGGCGCTCACGGCGAGCCAGATCTCGTCGGGGGCCGGGGGGCAGCCGTGCAGGAACGCGTCGACGCGGACGATCTCGTGGAGCGGGCGCGCCTGCGGCAGGAGCGGGGAGAGGGGCGGGAAGTCTGACGGGACGACCGGCGGCCCGTCGGCCAGCTCCACGTACGCGCGGTGGAGGAGCGCCGGGACCGGGATCCCGTTGCGCATCGCGGTGACGTTCCCGGTCGTGGCGCAGTCGCCGAAGGAGACCAGGAAGCGGGAGCAGCGCCGCAGTCGCCGGGCGAGGTGCTCGTGCTCGACCGTGGAGACCGCTCCCTCCACCAGCGTGACGTCCACGTCGCCGGGGAACGTCTTCACGTCGGCCAGTGGCGAGAAGACGAGGTCGACCTTGCCGGCCAGCTCGATGAGGCGCTCGTCCAGGTCGAGGAACGACATGTGGCAGCCGGAGCAGCCGCCGAGCCAGACCGTGGCGAGACGGGGCTTCCCCGGCTTGCGGGCGGGAACCGCGGCGTCCGGCATCACCCCTCCTCGAGGAGCTCGCCGACCCACTCGCGGCGCTCGCGGGCGGTGACGATGTAACGGAGGAACTCGGTGCGCTTCCGGGCCTCGGCCACGGTCGCGCCCTTCTCGAAGAGGGCGCCGGTCGGGCAGACCGAAACGCACTTGCCGCACGACGTGCAGCTCTGCGCCTCGCCCCACGGCTGCCTCAGGTCGGCGATCACCTGGCACGCGATGCCGCGGCCCGCGATATCCCAGGTGTGGGCCCCCTCCACCTCGTGGCAGACCCGCACGCACCGCGTGCAGAGGACGCAGCGGTTGTGGTCCATGACGAAGCGCGGGTGGGTGGCGTCGACGGCGCGGGACGGGTAGAGGTACGGCACCTGCACCGACTGCATGCCGACCCGCAGCGCCAGGTCTTGCAGCTCGCAGTGCCCGTTCGAGACGCAGACCGCGCAGTGGTGGTTGCCCTCCGACGCGAGGAGCTCGACGATCGTGCGGCGGTGACGCTGGAGCCGCTCGGTCTCCGTCCTCACGACCATCCCCTCGGTGGGGCGGGTCGTGCACGCGGGGAGGAGCTTGGCCGAGCCCTCCACCTCCACCAGGCAGAGGCGGCAGGCGCCCACGTCCGAGAGGCCCTGGAGGTTGCAGAGCGTGGGGATGTCGACCCCGTGCTCGCGCGCGATCGAGAGGAGCGAGTCATCGTCCTTCCCGCTCGCGGGCTGGCCGTTCAGCGTGAGGGTCACGATGGCCATCGCGTCACCCTGCCTTCGCCGCCGGCTCCGCCGGCGGCGTCCCGGCGAACGTCTCGGCCGGGCGGAGGTTCCCCTCGTATTCGGGCCGGAAGTAGCGGAGCGTCGAGAGGACCGGGTTCGGGGCCGCCTGCCCGAGCCCGCACAGGCTCGTCTCCTTCACCATCCGGCACAGCTCCTCGAGGAGAGCCAGGTGGTCCGGCGTGGCGTCGCCGTTCTTGATCTTCTCCAGGAGCCCGTGGATCTGCTTCGTGCCGACGCGGCACGGCACGCACTTGCCGCACGACTCGTCGACGCTGAACTCCATGAAGTAGCGGGCTACGTCCACCATGTCCGACGTGGAGTCCATGACGATGAGGCCGCCGCTGCCCATGATCGACCCGACGGTGGCGAGCGACTCGTAGTCGACCGGCAGGTCGAGGTGCTCGGCCGGGATGCAGCCTCCGGACGGCCCTCCGGTCTGCGCGGCCTTGAACGTCGTGCCCTCGGGAGGGCCGCCGCCCATGTCGAAGATGATCTTCCGGAGCGGGATCCCCATCGGGACCTCGATGAGCCCGGTGTTCCGGATCTTCCCGGCCAGCGCGAACACCTTGGTCCCCGCGCTCCGCGGCGTGCCGATCCCCGCGAACCAGGCGCCCCCGCGCACCAGGATGGGCGCGATGTTGGCGAACGTCTCGACGTTGTTGATGAGCGTCGGCGCGCCCCAGAGGCCTTTCTCGGACGGATAGGGCGGGCGGGGCCGCGGGCGTCCGCGGCGTCCCTCGATCGAGCGCAGGAGGGCGGTCTCCTCGCCGCAGACGAACGCGCCGGCCCCCATCCGCAGGTCGATCCGGAAGCTGAAGCCCGACTCCAGGATCCGGCTGCCGAGGAGGCCGTTCCGCTCCGCCTGGCGGATCGCGGTCTTCAGCCTCTCGATGGCGAGCGGGTACTCGGCGCGCACGTAGATGTAGCCCTGGTTCGCGCCGATGGCATAGCCCGCGATGGCCATCCCTTCGAGCACGCGGTGCGGGTCCCCTTCGAGGACGCTCCGGTCCATGAAGGCGCCGGGGTCGCCCTCGTCCGCGTTGCAGACGACGTACTTCTGCTCCGCCTGCGCCTTCCTGACGATCGACCACTTCAGGCCCGTCGGATAGCCGGCCCCGCCGCGGCCGCGGAGGCCGCTCTTGCGGATCTCCTCCACGACGTCGGGCGGCGACAGCTCGCCGAGCGCGCGCGAGAGCGCCTCGTAGCCGCCCACGGCGAGGTACTCGTCGATCCGGGTGGCGTCGATGACGCCGCAGTTCTCGAGGACGACCTTCGTCTGCCCGGTGAAGAAGGGGGCCGAGGTGTCGAGCGCCAGCTCGGCGACCGGCGCGCCCCCGGCGACGTGCTCGGTGACGATCCGCCGTGCGGCGTCCGGCGAGACGTCGGCGTAGAGCGTCTCCTCGGGGCTCACCTTCACGAGCGGCCCGCGCCCGCAGAGGCCCAGGCAGCCGGTCGGCACGACCTCGCACGAGCCGTCGAGGCCAGCGGACTTCAGCTCGGACTTGAGGGCGTCGCGGGTGGCGGTGCTGCCGCAGGAGACGCAGCCGGCCGCCGCGCAGTAGAGGATCCGGTGCGAGAAGGCCTCCTGGCGGGCTCTCTCCTTGTCGCCCTGCTCCCGGAGCTCCTCGGGGGTCACGGCGCGACCTCCGCCGGCGTGGTCGGCGCAGCCTCGGGCGGCGGCGCCTCCGGAGCGCGGGTCCAGCCGTCCACACGGGCGACGGCGCCCGCGGCCGTCAGCTTGGCGGCCACGTCGCCGTCCAGCACCGCGACCGGCGCGAGGCCGCACGACCCGATACAGCGCGCCGACACGAGCGAGACTTCTCCATCGGCGGTGGTTTGCCCGAAGCCGCAGCCGCAGCGGTGCTCGAGCGCCTTCTGGATCTCGGCGGCACCTTTCACGTAGCAGGCCGTCCCGGTACAGAGGACGACGGTGTGCCGCCCGGAGGGCTTCAGCCGGAAGTAGTTGTAGAACGTCGCGACGCCGTAGACCTGGCTGAGGGGGCGCTTGAGCGCACGCGCGACGTAGATGAGGAGGTCGTCCTCCAGGTACCCGAAGATCCCCTGCGCCGCGTGCAGGACCTCGATCAGCGCGTCGCCACGGGCATGGTGCGCCGAGATCGACCGGTCGAGGAGCTTGAACCGGTTGTCTCCGCTCGGGTGCTTCGTGTCCGGGATCAAACGATCACCTTGACGACCCCTCGATCACCTTGACAGCCCCTCGCGAGCCGCTGGGGGACCCACGCGCGGGGAGCCGCAACCGGGCCTCCCGCCGTCTCGAATATAGGTCGCCGGATCGTGTTCCGCCCGCTAATTCCGCGGCCTGGAGCCGTGTTTTTCTCCACCGCCGGATGGATTACCGGCAACGTTCTTGCTCGAATCCGGGGCCGACACGAGGATCGTGTCTCCGAGGAGTCCCGATGCCGAACCGACCGTCGCTCGAAGCCCTGATGCTCCCCCTCGTCGTGCTCGTCGCGGCACCCGTGGCTACTGCCGCGGCGTCCGGCGCCAGTCCATCGGCAGCCGTGGACCAGGCGCCGCGCGCGGCCTTCACCGGGAGCTGGGCGCTGGCGAGCCAGACGGGGGACGATCCGTTCAAGGGGGCGGCGGACAAGCCGTCGGGTACGTCCGAGGGGCAGGGCCGGCCCGGGAGTCTGGGCAGCGCCCTCGACAGCGTGCCGCTGGAGGCGCTCGTCGACGCGCGATTCCTCTCCGTCGCCGACGACGGAGAGGTCCTCCGGGTCACCTACTCCGCCACACGGACGCGCACGTTCTTCGGAGACGGCGAGGAGCGGATGCTGGACGACGGGGACGGTCCGGCCCGGGTGATCGCGAAGAGGAAGGGCGCGGCTGGCGAGAGGATCACCGTCTCGACCCGCTGGGCGAGCGGCCGCTCGCTCGCCGAGACCTGGGATGTCTCGACCGCGCCCCGGCGCCTCACCGTCACCGGCAAGGCGAGCGGCCGGGAGCCGTACCGCTACGTCCGGGTGTACGAGCCGGCGCCCGACCGGCCGACCCCGACCCCCACGCCGACCGCCGCACCCGTCGCGGCCACGCCGACGCCGGGGCCCGGCGTCGCGGCGCGGTCCCCGGAGCCTCCCGCGGGGATGGCCGCCTGCTCGATCCGGCCGCCCCGGGGGTCGTTCCACGCGGAGCTCGAGAAGATGGCGAAGATCCGCCCCCAGGATGCCGAAAGGCGCGCTCTCGCGTCCGTGGCCCCGCTGAAGGTGTCGTCGGTGGTCTCCTCCGAGGTGGAGGTGAGCGAGGGGTGCCTCGTCTACCTGTTCGACCTTCGCCTGCCAGACAAGGGAGGCGTGCAGGAGGTCTTCGTCGACGCCGGCGACGGGAAGATCCTCGCCTCCACGTTCGAGGCGCAGACGAAGGAGTAGCCGCTCGGCCCGGGTCGGATTGACCCGCCTCGCCCCCGAGCGGAGGATCGCGCGGGGGTCCGATGGAGATGAAGATCCTGCAGGGTGTCCTCGCGGCGTTCCTGGGCGCGGGCGTGGGCTTCGTGGTCGCGGCGTTCGGGTCGATGGCGATCGCGAAGGCGGCGAACGCCTCGAACAAGGAGGGGGCGCTCGGCTACCTCGCGATCTTCGCCGGCCTCCTCGGTGCCGTCGCGGGGGTGATCGTGGCGATCTGGCTCGTCGCGCGGCGGGCGCCTCCCGGCGAGGCCTACCTGCGCGGCGGCTCGATCTTCGCGGCGTTCCTGGGCGTGCTCGCCGTGGCGGGGCTGGGGGTCTACCTCTTCTTCTTCACGAGGGAGCGGCCGATGACGTACCACGGCTCGCAGGCGAGCCTGGAGCTCGAGCTGTGGGTCCCCGAAGCGCTGGCGAAGGACCAGGACCTCCGGCGCCTCCTGAACGTGGAGATGCAGACGCGGACCACGCGGCCCGAAGGGGCGCTCTTCGTGGACCGCGTGCGCCACGAAGGGGGCGCGGTGATCGTACCGGGCTCGGTCGCGCCGCTCTACCGCGCGTCGTTCCGGCTCCTCGTCGTCCGCGTGGGCGAGGAGCGCGAGCTGTTCCAGCTGCGCCTCGGCTTCCTGCCGGCTCCGCGGAAGGAGTGGAGCGAGTGGCTGAAGGCCGACTTCCTGGATCACCCCGGAGGAGCGCAGCCGGAGCGCGCCGGGGGGCGCGGCGCGGTCGAGCTCCGATACCGCATCTACGTCTACGGGTCCTGAACCATGAGCGACCCGACGCTCGCCTCCCTCTGGCCGCTCGACCCGTCGGTGGCCTACCTGAACCACGGCTCCTTCGGCGCGTGCCCCACGGCCGTGCTCGACTTCCAGACGTCGCTCCGGCTCCGCATGGAGCGGGAGCCGGTCGACTTCCTGTCGCGGCAGCTCTCCGGGCTCCTCGACGAGGCACGGCAGGCGCTCGCCGCCTTCGTCGGCGCGGACCCGGCGGACCTCGTCTTCGTCCCGAATGCGACTGCCGGAGTGAACGCGGTGCTGCGCTCGATCGCGCTCTCGCCCGGCGACGAGCTGCTGACGACCGACCACGTCTACAACGCGTGCCGGAAGACGCTCCAGCACACGGCGGCGCGCACGGGGGCGCGGATCGTGATCGCCCCCGTCCCGTTCCCGCTCGGCGGGGGGGACGACGTCGTCGAGCCGGTGCTCGCGGCGGTGACGGCGCGGACCCGGCTCGCGCTCCTCGACCACGTCGCGAGCCCGACGGCGCTCGTGTTCCCGATCGAACGGCTCGTCGCCGAGCTGTCGGCGCGCGGGGTCGACACGCTCGTCGACGGAGCGCACGCGCTCGGGATGGTCCCTCTCGACCTCACTCGCCTCGGCGCCGCCTACGTGACCGGCAACGCGCACAAGTGGCTCTGCGCTCCGAAAGGGGCCGCGTACCTCCACGTCAGGCGCGACCGGCAGCGCGGGCTCCACCCGATCGCCGTCAGCCACGCGTACGCCGGGGACGGCGACCAGCCTCGCTTCCGCGCGGAGTTCGACTGGACCGGCACGGTCGACCCGACGGCGATCCTCTCGATTCCCGAGTGCCTCCGGTACGTCGGGAGCCTCGTCCCCGGAGGCTGGCCCGGCGTGATGGCGCGGAACCGGTCGCTGGCGCTGCGGGGCCGCGCGCTCCTGTGCGAGGCGCTCGACGTCGAGCCCCCCTGTCCGGACGGGATGATAGGCGCGATGGCCTCGCTGCCGCTGCCCGCGTCCGCGCCCGGCTCGCCCGCGGCGACGCTCGACCACGACGGCCTGACGTCCTGGCTGCGCGCCCGCGGCGTCGAGTCGTGGCTCTACCCGTGGCCGTGCGGGGGAGGGAAGGTGGTCCGCCTCTCGGCGCAGCTCTACAACGTGGAGGCCGAGTACGAGCGGCTCGCGGCGCTCCTCGTGGAGGCGACGCGTGGAGCGTGACGCCGGGGCCTCTGGGATCGAGGCGAAGCTCTCCGGGTTCGACACGGCGATGGTGGTCGTCAGCCTCGTCGTCGGCATCGGCATCTTCCGGACGCCGGCGCCGGTCGCGCGCGAGGCGGGGACGACCCAGCTCTTCCTCCTGGCGTGGGGGCTCGGCGGGCTCGTAAGCCTCATCGGAGCGCTCACGTTCGCCGAGATCGGCTCGCGGCACCCGCGCGCCGGCGGCTACTACAAGGTGGTGGCCGACTGCTACCACCCGATGCTCGCGTTCATGCTGAACTGGGCCCAGGCGCTGATGCAGGGGGCCGGGGCGGCGGGGGTCGCGTTCATCGGCGCCGACTACCTGGTGCCGCTCGTCCTCCCGGAGGCCGGGCGCACGCCGGGCGCGTCGCTCGCGATCGCCTGCGCCCTGATGCTCGCGCTCGTGGTCCTGAACTACCTGGGTGTCCGCACCGGGGCGCGCACGCAGAACGTCCTCTCGATGCTGAAGATCGTGCTGATCGTCGGCCTCGCGGCAGCGGCGCTCCTCCTCGCGCCGCCGGCCGCGGCTGTGGCGCCAGATCCGGGCGGAGGCCGCTTCGCGGCGGCGCTGATCCCGGTCTTCTATGCGTACGGCGGCTACCAGATGACGATGAACCTGGGGGCCGACGTGAGGGACGCGCGGCGCGTCTTCCCGCGTGCGGTGACGGCGGGAATGCTCGCCGTGGTCGGGCTCTACCTCGTCGTCAACGTCGCCTACGTGCGGACGCTCGGAGTGACCGGCGTCGCCGCGTCGCCCCTGGTGGCCGCCGCGCTGGCCGGCGCCGTTTTCGGCCCCAACGGATCGAGGGTGGTGTCGCTCCTGATCTTCCTCTCGGCGGCCGGCTTCGTGAACGCGACCGTCCTCCAGATGCCCCGGAGCTTCTACGCGATGGCCGAGGACGGCGTCCTGCCGCGCGCGTTCCTGCGCGTGAACCCGCGCACGCAGGTGCAGGAGGTGGGGCTCCTCTTCTTCGGCGTGACCATGCTGGTCCCGGCGTTCCTCCTCGCCTCGTTCGACAAGCTTCTCCGGTACGTCATCTTCACCGACGCCGTGACGCTCGTGGTGGTGGCCTCCACCCTCTTCGTCCTCCGCCGTCGAGGGGCCGGCGGAGAGGGGGCCGCGTTCCGGATGCCGGGCTATCCGTTCCTGCCGGCGCTCTACCTGGGTGCGCTCCTCGTCGTGGCCGGGCACGTCCTCCTCGACTCGACGAAGCTGGCGCTCGTCGGGACGGCGCTGCTCCTGACCGGGGCGCCGCTGTTCCTCCTCGGGCGCCGGGTCAGCGGGGTGCCGTCGGCTCGAGGGTCCAGTCCCGGAGGACCTTGAGCGTCCCGGTGCCGTCCCTCGCCAGCTGCACCCTCATCGTGACCTCTCGGCCGTCCCTTCGCGTCCCCGCCACGACGAGTGTCGCGGCGCTCTCGTTCGCGAAGCCGGAGACGAAGCGGGCCTCGCTCGGATGGGACAGCCAGGAGGCGAGGTCGAGATTGGCGAAGAAGCTCTCCGGGCGAGGGCCGCACGCCAGGCGGAACCGCGCGGCGTCCCGCTTCGCGATCGCGTCGAGGTAGGCCGACACGGCGGCCATCGGCGCGCCGACGGAGGAGGCGTCGCCGTCCGCCTGCAGCGGCGTCCCGTTCGCGGCCGTGACGGTGACGTCGCGCGCCCCCGCCTTCCGGAGGAGCTCCGCCACGTCCTCGTGCTGGGTCCAGATCGCCAGGTCCAGGGCGGTGTCGTCCCAGCCCGGCCTCTTCGCCTCGAGGGGCGCCCCGGCCGCGACGAGGGCCCTCGCGTACGCCAGCTCGCCCTCCATGGCCGCCTTCATGAGGGGCGTTTCGCCCCTCTCGTCCGTGACCCGGGGGTTTGCCCCCCGGGAGAGGAGCAGCGTGGCGGCCCCGCCGTCCCGCGTCGTCAGGATCGGAGGCGCACCGAAGACGTCCGGAGCGTCCGGGCTGACCCCGGCGTCGAGGAGCTTGGCGACCCATTCGACATCGCCGTCCCGGGCCGCGGTGTGCAGGCGCGCGGCCTTGGCCTTCGCGTCCTCCCACCGCCAGGAGTTCTTCTCGGCGTAGAGGAACCCCGCCAGGAAGAGGTGGGAGACGACGAAGAGGACGAGGGCCGTCCCGACTCCGGCGCTCGCCGGGCTGGCCCGTTCCTCCCGCGTCGAGAAGAGGCCGAGCTGCCCGAGGACCGCGCCGACCAGGATCGCCGCGAAGACCGAGAAGAAGAGGCCGCAGATCATCCCCCCGGCTCGCCCCAGCCGCTGGACCAGGAGCCAGCAGTAGGGGATCGCGACGAGGGCGTACACGCCGACCATGAGGGCGAAGGCGTGGGCGCCCGGGTCCGCCCAGCCTGGACCTCCGAAGCTCGGTCGCGCCGGCTCCCGCGGGCTCATCCGGGCGGAATCGTACCTCGCGGGAGGTTCCTCAGCGGAGGACGGCGGCCTTGACGACGGCCATGAAGAGCCGGTCGGGAAGGAGCTTCCGGAGCGTCAGGATCTGGGTCGAGTTGGCCTGGTAGCGGATCCGTTTCGAGCCGTCCGTCACCGCCCTCCAGATCACCTTCGCGACCGCCTCGGGCCCCGGCGCCGTCTCGCCCGCCTTCTGCATGCTCGGCATCGCCTTCGCCACGAAGGAGTCGTAGGCCGTGAGGCCCGCCTTCGTGACGAGGTCCATCGACCGGTCGTAGAAGTCCGTGCGGATCGGCCCCGGCTCGACGATCTTCACCCGCACGCCGAACGGCTCGAGCTCGTAGGTGAGCGCCTCGGAGAAGCCCTCCACGGCCCACTTCGTCCCGTGGTACGCGCTGTAGAGCGGGAAGGTGATGCGGCCTCCCATCGAGGCCACGTTCACGACGACGCCGGCGCGACGCTCGCGCAGGTGGGGGAGCACCTCGCGGGTGACGTCCATCAGGCCGAAGACGTTCGTCGCGAACTGCCGCGACACCTGCTCCGGCGTGGTCGCCTCGAACGGCCCGACGAGGCCGTAGCCGGCGTTGTTCACGACGGCGTCGATCGTCCCGAAGCGAGAGAGCGACCCGGCCACGGCCGCGCGGATCGAGGCGGCGTCCGTGACGTCGAGCGCGAGCAGGTGGACGCCGTCGCGCTTCAGCGAGGCGTCGGCCTTCGCCGGCGTGCGCATCGTCGCGACCACGTTCCAGCCGCGCTCGGCGAAGTGGAGGGCCGTCGCGCGGCCGATGCCGGAGGAGGAGCCGGTGAGGAGGAGGGTCTTCGGCACGGGGCGGGTCCTTTCGTCAGCGGCCGGGCGTCCCGGGGACGCCGGTCCGGAATCGGTACACGTGGTACGGAGCGCTCGCGCGAACGTGCGCGGCCGTTCGCATCATGAGGTCGGGGATCGCGCTGTCGGTGAGGTAGAGCCAGTCCTCCGGCCCGAAGGAGAGGCCGTCGGGCCACCGCCAGCGAGGGTCGCGCACGAGGGTCGCGAGGGTCCGGTCGGGCCTCAGGATCGCGATCGAAGCGCTCTCCACCTCGGTGAGGTAGACGTTCCCGGCGCGGTCGGTGGTGGCGCCGTCCGTCTGCGGCTTCGGCCCGTACGCCTCGACCCGCCCGGAGAGCCGGGCAGGGGAGAGCGACGCGTCGACGAGGTCCCCCGTGGGGACGCGGAAGAGCGTCTCGTGGGACATCGGCCCGAAGTAGAGCCACGCGCCTGCGGCGTCGAGCGCGATCGTGTCGACGGCGGGGTGCATGGCGTACAGCCCGCCGAGGAGCCGCATGTCGCGCCCCTTCGCGCGGATCAGGTACGGCCGGTCGGTGACGGCGAAGTCCCTCTCCAGCACACGCCGTCCCACGGCCTTCGCCACGTCGTACACGAGGAGCGCGGGGCGCTTCGCGAACGCGCTCACGTCGGCGAGGAAGACGTGCCGCCCGTCCGGCGAGACCTGGAAGTCCTGGACGTAGGAGCCCCAGCCGGCCACGTCGCGGGGCAGGTCCCACCGGTGGACGAGCTTCCCGGTCGCGAGGTCGAACGCCACGAGGCGCGCGCCGCGGAGCCCATGGAAGCCCGGGGAGAGGGCCCAGAGGCGTCCCTGGTCGTCGATCCGGAGCGAGAACACGCCGCGGAGGAGCGGCTCCCCGGGGCGCGGCCAGTCGATCGCCTTCCCGTCCACGATCTCGACCACGCTTCGCGAGGGCCGGCCCTCCGGGTGGAGGTTCACGAAGACGCGGCCGTCCGCCGACACGGCGAGGTTCCCCGGCGCCTCTTCGAGCGTTGCCACGATCTGGACCGCGGACGCGGCCAGGACGGGCTCCGTGCCCCGCGCCGGGAACGGGAGAGTCGGCCCGCCGTACCGGAGCTTGAACGCCAGGAGCCCCGCGGCGGGGGCGAGGAGGAGCGCCAGGCAGCCCAGGGCCTTCTTCCGCATTGCCGGGCACGGTAGCCGAACTGACCGAATAAGGTCAAGCGGTCATTTCGTCCGGTCGGGACGGCCCGCGTGCTACCTTTCGCCGGTGGCCCGATCCTCCCGCGAGCCCTCCCGAGCCGAGACTCCGGAGTCCGAGACCGGAGCCCGGATCCTGGAGGCGGCGGTCTCGGTCTTCTCGCGCTACGGCTTCCGGCGCGCGTCGGTGGACGACGTGGCGCGCGAGGCGGGGGTCGCCAAGGGGACCATCTACCTCTACCACGAGAGCAAGGAGTCGATGTTCCGGGCCGTCGGGCAGGCCGTCGCGGACCGGCTGCTCCAGGGTGCGGCCGCGGCCCGCGCCACGGAGGGGACCGCGGCCGAGCGGCTGCGCCTCGTCCTGGAGGCGAAGTTCCTCTACCTGTACGACGTCGTGACGCGCTCGCCCCACGCCGGAGAGCTCCTCGACTCCAAGGGGCGCCTCCTCGCGGACCTCTTCGACGCCGTCGACCGGAAGTACCAGGCGCACGTCGCGGCCGTGCTGGCGGACGGCGTCGCCTCAGGCGAGATCGACCTGTCCCGCGCGGGCCTGACGCCGTCCGCGGCTGCGGCGTTCCTGATCCGCGTCGGGCACGGTCTCGAGACGGCGGACGCCGGTGGGATCCCGTCGCGCGACGTCTACCGCAAGAGGATCGCCGAGCTCGTGAGAGTGGTCCTGGCCGGGATCGGCCGGCCCGGCTGACGGCCGCTCAGGGTCCGGGCGGCGGGCCCGGTCCCGCCTCGAGCCGCTGGAGGTTGCGCTGGGCCCCGGCGTAGCCGGGGTCCGCCGCGAGGGCGGCGCGGAAGAGACGGGCCGCCTCGGCCCCGTTCCCGGTGCGAGCCTCCAGCACGCCGAGCTGGTTGAGCACGCGCGCCTGCCGCGGGTCGAGGCGCAATGCCGCCTGGTAGGCCGCGCGGGCTCCCGCCAGGTCCCCCAGCGCCTCGCTCGAGAGGCCGATGCCGGCGAGGTGCGTGGGGTCGAGGGGCTGGATGGCGGACGCGGCCTTCCACGCGTCCCGCGCCTCGGACCAGCGGCCCGCGGCCGCGTGGCTCCGCGCCAGCGTCGAGAGCAACGCCGGATCGCGAGGCGACTCCCGGGAGAGCGCGGCGAGCCGATCGGAGGCGCCGGCTCCGCGCCGGAGGAGGAGCTGGCTCTCCAGGAGCCGGGCCCGCGCGGCGACCTCGGGGGACGGGTGGAGCCCCTCCATCAGCGCGGCCGCCGCCGGCTCGTCTCCGTCCGCCTTCCGGATCTGGGCGAGGAGGAGCCGGGCCTCCGGATCGCGCGATGGGTGAGCGACCGCGCGCTCCAGGTGACGGGCGGCCGCGTCGATCGCGCCGACGAGCAGGAGCGATCGGGCCATCCCCATCGAGTAGAGGGGCCTCTCGACCGCGCCGAGCCCGGCGAACGGCCCGTACGGAGCGTCGTCGGGGTCGCGGGCCGTCGGGCCGAGGGCGGCCGGGTCGAGGGCGTGGCGCGCGAGGAGCGCCGCGTGCTCGGGGATCCGGCGGACGAAGACGAGCGCCACCTCGTCGAGGTGGACGAGCGCCCAGCCCGGAGCCGACGCCACGCGCGCCGCCAGCTCGGCCTGGTGGTCGTTCCGGAGGAGCAGGACGTCGACGTGGTGGCGCGAGAGGTACGCCTCGAGGTCGCGCGCCGGCTCCATGGCGTACTCCTCGAAGAAGGCGTCGCCGTACACCTCGGTCCTGCCGTCGACCAGGACGGGATACCGTCCGGCCGCTCGCTCGATCAGATACCCGCCGTCCGCCATGGCATGGAAGAGCTCCCGGCGCGGCGCCTGGTCGAGGAGGAAGTCCACCGCCTTCTCCGGGTACTGGTGGCGCAGCACGCCGAGGCCGAAGCGCGCCTCGCTGCCGTGCCAGACGGCCCAGCGGTCCGTGACCACGAGGGCCGCCAGGGTCAGCACCGCGGCGGTCAGCCCGGCGTGGACGGGCGCCGCCCCGGCGCCGAGGCGCGTCGCG
>CAYLNK010000028.1:0-36191 GCA_964384675.1 uncultured Holophagales bacterium
CCGGAACAGACCGGCCGTCAGGAGCGCGAAGAAGGCCAGGGTGACGAACGAGAGCGCGACGATCGCCTCGGCCAGCCAGCGCCGCAGGATCGACGCCGGGGCGCCGAGCCGATCCACCGCGGCCCGCGCGGCGAAGAGGAAACCCGCCCCGACGAGGGCGCCGAGGAGGAGCCTCGCGGCGATCACGCCGGCCGGGCGGAAGGCGTGTCGGACGTCACGATCGACAGATCATAAAGGCAAGGCCCGGGTGCGAAGATCGCTGCCGATGCGAGTCGCCTTCATGTCTCCGGTCTTCAACCAGGTCCTGGAGCTCCCGAGGGTCCTCGCCGAGCTGAGGGCGGCCCCGCTGCCGTGCGAGGAGGTGCTACTCGTCAACAACGGCTCGACGGACGGCTCCGAGGACCTCGTGCGGTCGAGCGGCTTCCCGTACCTCGACTTCCCGCGAAACGTCGGCGTGGGAGGGGCGATCGTCGCGGGGATCGACTGGGCGACGGAGCGCGGGTACGACGTGCTGGGCGGACTGGCCTCCAACGGCAAGATGCTTCCCTCCGAGATGGGGCGCGTCCTCGACCCGATCCTCTCGGGTGAGGCGGACTACGTGACCGGCAGCCGCTTCCTGCCGGGAGGGGACTCACCGAACCTGCCCGGCTTCCGGAAGACGAGCATCCCTCTCGTGAACCGGTTCGTCAGGGTCCTCACCGGCGCCTCGCTGACGGACGCCACGTGCGGCTACCGGGCGTATCGGCTCGACCTGATGCGGCGGGCGCGGTTCGACTGGCACGCGCCGTGGCTCCGCACCTACGGCTTCGAGTACTACCTCTACGCGAAGGTGATCCTCGACGGCCGGATCCGCTGGCGCGAGGTCCCCATCACGATGCGCTATCCGGAGCGCGGCCAGCGGTACTCGAAGATCCGGCCGGGCCGGGACTGGTGGGCGATGCTCAAGCCGTGGATCGTGGCCCGCGTCGACGGTCACGGCTTCGCCCCGGAACCGTAGGCGTCAGAGGTAGGCGCGCCACTCCGGCGGGACGTAGTCCTCCACGCGCCTCTCGTCGGGCGGGACGTCTTTCCAGGGGTAGTCGCGGTCGAGGTGACGGAGCCACGGGTACGGCTTCACCGGCTTGCCGTCCACCTTCTGGATCATCTTCCGCGCGTCGATCACCCTCTCGGCGGGCGAGCCCTTCAGGAAGGAGAACGACGCCACGCTGCCGGAGATCTCGCTCCCCGCCCCCGCGACGACGTGCACGCCCAGCCGCGTGCCGGGAAGAACCACGCAGCTCACGGCCAGGACGCAGAACGGCGCGACGACGGGCGGCTCCTCGACCAGGAACGTGGGGAAGAGCCGGTCGTTGGTGAAGATCACGAACGGATGGACCCAGACGAACGGGCCGATCCGCGTCCCGCTCCCGACCGTGACCAGCGAGTGGAGCCGCGTGAAGTCCCCGATCTCGACGTCGTACTGCACGTCGCAGCCGTTCCCGATCGACACGTTCCGGCCGATCCGGGTCCGCTCGCGAATCGCCACGCCCGGCCCCGATTGGAAGCGCTCGCCGATCGTCGTGCCCGCGCCGACGATGCCGCCCTTCCGGAGGATCGAGCCGGCGCCCACGACGGTCGGGGGCGCCTCCCAGCTCTCCCGCTTCGTGTAGAAGCCCATGGTCGGCTCGCCGAGGCTGGCGTCGGGCCCGATCCAGGTGTCGTCGCCCACCGCCACGCCGTCGTGGAGCACCGTTCCGGGGCCGACGTGGACGTTCCGGCCCAGCGACACGCTCCGCCCCCAGCGGACGCTCTCGTCGAACGTGCTCCCATCCCCGATCGCCACGCCGGGACCCGGCCGCGTCGACAGCTCCCATCCTCTTCCCACGGGTCCCTCCCTCACGGCTTCCACGTCACCCAGCGGACGAGCTCCGACAGCAGGAGCTTGCCGTCCCAGGGGGACTCGTGGACGTTCATCAGACCGGGCCGGACCACCCGCGCGACACCGCGGGTGAGCGCGGCGTCGGCGAAGGCCCTGTCCTCGACGGGGTCGAGCAGCGACGCGCCGATCGTCTGGACCTTCTGCGAGAGGAGCGGGATCACCTCGGCCCAGGACCCCACCTCCACCAGGAACACCGTCCGCGACTGGACGGCCTCCTTCAGCGCCACCTCGCCGTCCATCAGCACGCTGAACTCCGTCCCGCGCGGGGAGGCGATCACGTCGCGCTCCTCGTCCATCGCCCAGGCGGCGCGCGCCTCGACGATCCGGAGCGTCGTCCACGGATCGTCGGGGGCCTTCGGCGGCAGCGCGGCGAGGGCCTGCGCGATCCGCTCCCCGACCTCCCGCCTCGAGAGCCTCCCGTTCCGCTCCATGAAGACCGTCTGCGGCGACGAGCAGGCGCGCTGGTCGAAGGCCGCCACGTCCCGGGCGAGGGCGGAGATCACGCCGTCGAGACCGTCCTCCACCTCGAGACGGCGCCGCCCGAGGAGCGCGATCGAGTACTTCGGGCCGAACTCCACGTTCACGCAATGGTCCGCCTGCGGGAGCGCCCGGATCGCCGCGAGCGCCGCGGCCCCGCCCCACACGACCTTGGCGTCCGCGGCGCGCGACAGCTCCGCCGAGAGGGCGGCGTCGGCGGACTCGAACCAGACGACCTCGATCGCGCGGCGCAGCGGAGGCGGCAGCAGGTCGAGGACCGCCGGAAGGAAGTCGGGATCCGGCGAGGCGAGCTTCACGAGGCAGACGTTCTTCCCGAGGAGGGCCGGCACGATCGAGAAGAGCGGAAGCGTCGGGACGTTGCCCGCCATCCACATCGCGACGAGCCCCCGGGGCCGGACCGCGAGGAAACCGGACCGGCTCGGCACGAAGCCGTCCAGCGCCTCGACCCGCCCCCCGAGGTTCAGCTCGAGCAGCCTCTCGAGGCTCGAGCGCCGGAGCCAGGCCGCCAGGAACGCCACCCCTTCCTGGACCCGGGTCCGCGGATCCTCGAGGATCCGCGCCGACAGCTGGTCGAGCCCCTCCACGATCTCGTCCACGGGAAGCGCCGCGAGGACCGGGCGCTGGCGATCCAGGTCCCCGACCACGGCCCCGAGCGAGTCGAGAGCCTCCGCCCTGCCGGAGCCGAGATAGCGGATTCCCGTCATCGGACCTCCCGGGAAACGCCGAAGACGTCCCCGCAGCCCCGCAGGGCGGCTCGCTCCACGCGGCTCGTGAAGCGGAAGGCGACGCCGCGGCGGCCGCACGGACAGTCGTCGACACCGGTGAGGATCCCCTGGTCCTCGGTGAGGATCGCCTGGCCCGGATAGCTCGTCGGGAGCGCGCTCACCACCTCGATGAGCCCTTCCTCCCCGACCGAGACGGGCTCCAGCGTCCCGGCCCGCCGGATAAGGACGTCGGCGAAGGCGGGCGCGTGCTTGCTGCCGGACGGACAGTCGACGAAGACCGTCCCGACCTGCTCGACCATGCCGTAGAAGTCGAGGACCGCCGCCGGATCGGTCCCGAAGACCGCCGCCGCGCGCCGGGAGAGCTCCTCCTTCGAGACGGCCCGCTCGCGGAGCTTCTTCCAGCCGCCCGAGTGGAGGAGGACGAGGCCCGGGGCCCGGAACGTCAGGCCGCGCCGCTCGGCCTCCTCCACGAACCGGCTGAAGACGATGAAGGTGAAGCCGAACGCCAGGGCGGGCCCGTCGCCGCACCTCGCGAGGAACGACTCGATCGCGGGGAAGTCGGCCTCGAGGTCGCCCGACTCGAGCGTCCGGAGAGCGAAGGCCGTCTCCGACGCGAAGCTCCCGACGCCGCGGATCGCCGCTCCGCGCGCCGAGAGGGCGCCCCCGTCCGCGACGGACTCGGGCGCGTCGAGGACCAGGTACGGCCGCCGGCGCCCCCCGAGGTGGTCCTTCAGGATCGTGGTCAGCGCACGCGCCTGCCGGAAGGACGTCCCCTTGTCGAGCGGGATCCGGCTGGGCCGATCGCCCGTCGTCCCCGAGGAGCGAAGCTCGCGCACGACCTGCTCCGGCGGGACAGCGGACAGCAGGCGCCCCTTGAACATCCCGACCGGGAGCGCCGGGACGTCGGCGAGGCGAGTCCATCCGGACGCCGGAGTCCCGAGCCTCGACAGGAAGCGCGCATACGGTGGACAGCTGCCCGCCACGTGGGTGACCAGGCGCCGCAGGATGGGAAGGAGGACGGCCTCCTTCTCCGCCTGGGGGCAGCCGTACGGGTCCGCGACGACGAGGGCGTCGAGGGCGGCGGCCAGGTCGCGCGGGATCACGTGGCCACCGCGCCGGCCCGTTCGCGCAGGGCCTGCCGCAGGACCTTTCCGGATTCGTTCTTGGGAAGCGCGTCGAGGAGAACGATCCGGGACGGGACCTCGTGATTCGGCAGCCGCGAGCGGCAGTGGTCCTCGATCGTGGCCTCGGTGAGCGCCGAGCCGGGGACGGGGACGACGTACGCCACCAGGGCCTCTCCGAGGAGGGCGTCCGGAGCTCCCACGACGGCGGACTCGACGATCGCGGGGTGCTCCGCCAGCGCCTCCTCGATCGTCCTCGGGCTGACCCGGCTACCGGCCACCTTCACGAAGTCCCGGGCCCGGTCGACCAGGTAGAGAAACCCGTCCGCGTCCACCCGCGCGACGTCGCCCGTCCGGAGCCGGCCCTCCCGGAACGTGCGCGCCGTCTCCGCCGGATCGTGCCAGTAGCCGGCCGAGATGCTCTCGCCCGACGCGACGATCTCGCCCACCTCGTCCGAGCCGGGGCGGACCGGCAAGCCGTCCTCGCGGAGGACCTCGAGCCGTACCGAAGGGAGGCCCTTGCCGATCGAGCCGATCTTCTCGTCGAGCCGCTCCGGAGGCAGGAAGGAGAGGCGCGCCGTGGCCTCGGTCTGCCCGTACATGACGAAGAACCGCACCCCGGGGAGAGCGGCGCGAACCTCCCGGATCTGCGCGTCCGGAAGGCGGCCCCCCGCCTGCTGCAGCCAGCGGAGGGACGGGAAGGTGCGCTCCCGGAACCGCGTCCTCCGGAGAAGCACCTGGTACGTGGACGGAACGCCGGCGAAGCCGGTGCATTCCGTGTCGCGCATCTCGTCGAGCACCTTCTCCGGGAACATGAAGCTGGAAACGAGCACCACGCTCGCGCCGGCGAGGAGGTGCGTATGGAGCACCGACGCTCCGTAGCAGTAGTGGAGGGGGAGGACGAGGAGCGCCCGGTCGGCGGAGGACAGCTCCAGGTAGGCCGCGATGTCGGCCGTGTTCCGGGCCAGGTTCCGGTGCGTGAGCGTCACGCCTTTCGGCTCGCCGGTGGACCCCGACGTGAACATCAGGGCCGCCAGGGCGTCGGGGGCGATCGGCGGCGGGTCGCCGGCGGGAGCCGGGGCCGGCTCGTCCTCGCTGACGACGCCGAGCCCCGGCTGCAGGGCCGCCGCAGCACGCGCCTCGTCCTCGAACCGAGGGGACGCGAGCAGCAGCCTCGCGCCCGAAAGAGACGCGATCCGGGCGAGCCGCGGCGCGTCGGAGGCCGTCGGCACCGGGACGACGACGAGCCCGGCCCGCAACGTCGCCAGGTACCAGAAGACGAAGTAGGGCGAATTGTCCGAGTGGAGGAGGACGCGGTCCCCCGGCGCGAGCCCCGTCACGGAGAGGAACGCGGCGCGGCGGCGGACGCCCTCGCGCAGCTCCCCGAAGGTCACCGTCCGGCCCCGGTGGAGGAGGGCGGGATCCGCCTCGCGCCCGTGAGCGAGTAGCTCCCCGGCGATCCCCCCGTCCCCGCTCACCCGCCGGACGCGGCCTCGTCGACGACCCCTCGCCGCGCGAGGACCTCGAGGATCTTCTCGACCGTCGCCATCTCCATGATCTCGTCCACCTCGAGCTCGAGGCCGAACTCCTTCTCGAGCCCGGCCACCAGCGCCATGTGACCGAGAGAGTCCCACTTCTTCACGTCCTCCGGGACGGTCGCCCGCGACACCTTCGCGCGGTCGACCTTCAGGATCTCCTCGAATACGGCGGCGACTCGGGCCAGCGTGCTCATTCCCTCTCCTCGGCTCCTCAGAGGCTCATCCCGCCGTCCAGAGACAGGATCGATCCGGTGACGTTCCGCGCGTCGGGAGAGACGAGCCAGACGACGAGCCGAGCGATCTCCTCCGGAGTCTGGAGCTGGCCGAGCGGAACGGACTTCTGGATCATGGCGAACATCACGCGGCTCGCCAGGTTGGTCTTCGCGGCGCCGGGACAGACGGCGTTCGCGCGGATCCCCCGTCCGGCGTATTCCGCCGCCAGACACCGGGTGTAGTGGACCAGCCCCGCCTTGGCGGCGCCGTACGCGCTCAGCTTCGGCGTCGCCTTGAGGCCCGCGACGGAGGCGATGTTGATCACGTGTCCGGACCCCTGGGGGAGCATCGCCTTCACCGCGGCGCCGGCGAGGACGATCGGCGCGGCGAGGTCGACGGAGATGAGTCGATCCACGAGGTCGGCCCCTTGCTCGTGCGCCGCCTCGAAGGCCATCACCCCGGCGTTGTTGACGAGGACGTCGAGCCCGCCACGCTCCGTCACGAGCTCGCCGAACGCCTCGAGCCCGTGGTCCGGACCGCCCAGGTCGGCGGCGCGGTACGCGATCCGCCCGGCCGCCTCCGGCCCGACGGCCTCCCGGAACGCGTCGAGGCTCCGCCGACCCAGGGCGGAGACCTCGTGACCGGCGTTTAGGAGAGCGTGCACCGTGGCGAGCCCGATGCCGGACGAGCCACCGGTCACGACGACGCGGCTCACGCGCCGGCCTCCGCGAGCGCGGCGCCCAGAGCGTCCACGACCTCCTGCTGCTGGCCGGGAGTGATCTCCGGGAACATCGGCAGCGAGAGGATCTCGTCGGCCGCCGCCTCGGCGACCGGGAAGTCGCCGCGCCGGTGCCCGAGGTAGCGGAACGCGCCCTGCAGGTGGCACGGGATCGGGTAGTGGATCCCGGCGCCGATCCCGCGCGCGGCGAGGCCCTTCAGCACCGCGTCCCGCCGCGGGACACGCACGACGTAGAGGTGCCAGACGTGCTCGTTTCCGGGCAGCGTGCGTGGCGGCACCACCTCCGGCAGCTCCGAGAGGAGCTCGTCGTATCGGCGGGCGGCCGCGCGGCGCGCGGCGTTCCCCTCGGCCAGGATCGGGAGCTTCGCCGCCAGGACGACGGCCTGGAGCGTGTCCATCCGGGAGTTGAAGCCGGTCTCCGGGTGGTGGTACTTCACGTCGCTGCCGTAGTTCCGGAGAGCCTTCACGGTGTCGGCCACGGCGTCGGAGCCCGTCAGGACCGCCCCGGCGTCCCCGTACGCGCCGAGGTTCTTCCCCGGGTAGAAGCTCACGCCGGCCCCCACGCCGACCCCGCCGGACGGCCGGCCCTCCTGGCTCGCCCCGTGCGACTGGGCGGCGTCCTCCAGCAGCAGGACGTCCGTTCCGGCCAGCGCCGACTCGAGGGCCGTCATCGGCGCCATCTGACCGTACAGGTGGACGGCGAACACGGCGCGCGTCCGCGGGCCGATCGCCGAGGCGACCCGGGCCGGATCGACGAGGTGGTACTCCGGATCGGAGTCGACGAAGACCGGCGTCGCGCCGGCCCGGGCGATCGCGAGCGGCGTCGCCACGAACGTGTTGGCGGGGACGATCACCTCGTCCCCGGGGCCGATGCGCAGCGCGCGGAGGAGGAGCTCCAGCGCATCCGTGCCGTTCGCGACGCCCACGCAGCGCCGGACCCGGGAGAACTCCGCGAACGCGGTCTCGAGCTCGGCCACTTCCCGGCCGAGGATGAAGGAGGTCGAGTCGAGCACCCTCCGGAAGCCATCGAGGACCGCGGCCTCCACGCGACGGTGCTGCGCCTTCAGGTCTACCAGCGGAACGCTGCTCATCGCGGCGGAGCCTCCTCGGTGCCGGACGCCGGCGACCCCACGGATCGTAACCGAGGCCGCCCTCAGACCGGCTCTTCCCGCCCTCCCGCCCGGAGCGACCGGTCGAGCGCCTCGAGCACGCGCACCACGTCGACCGCGAAGACGCCGCCGCAGAGAGGCGCACGCCCCTCGCCGATGCACGCCAGGAACTCGGCGCACTCGTTCCGGAGCGGCTCGCCGGTCGAGACCCGGGGGATCAGCACGTCGCCGTCGCGGATGCTCGACCGGAAGGAGTGGAGTGTGTCGATGATCCGGGCGGTGGTGAGGTCGTCGGTCACCTGCCGGTCGTAGAGGCGGAGCGGCTCGGTCGCGTTCATGTCGTCGAACGTGAGCATGCGCCGGTCCCCGATCGCCGCGATGTCCCGCGTCTTCCTCGGGTGCAGCCACGAGGTGTGGAGGTTCGCGAGGACGTTCTCGGGATAGACGAGCGTCGCGAAGACCGCGTCGTGGATCCCCGGGTTGAGCCACGCCCCGCCCGTGGCCGACACACGCAGGGGCTTCGCCCCGAGCCAGTAGCTCGCGATCGACACGTCGTGCGAGGCGAGGTCCCACGCCGCGCTCACGTCGATCCGGATCGGTCCGAGGTTGGTGCGCACCATCGACAGGTAGTAGAGGTGGCCCAGCTCGCCCTCGTCGATGTACCGCTTCGCCCGCTGGACGGCCCGGTTGAAGAGGAAGACGTGCCCGACCATCAGGGTGAGGCGCCCGCGCTCGGCCAGCTCGCACAGCTCCTCGCCCTCCCACACGCTCGTCGTGATCGGCTTCTCCACAAGGACGTGCTTCCCGGCCAGGAGGGCCGCCTTCGCGAGCGCGTGGTGGGTGCTCGTGGGCGTGGCCACCACCACGGCATCGACCTCCGGGTCCGACAGGCAGTCGTCCGGCGAGGCGGCGACCTTGATGTCGGCATACGTCTCGGCGAGGAGGCGGCGCCGCGGCTCGTCGCGCTCCACGATCCAGCGGACGACGCTGGCCTTGTGGTCGTGCAGGGTCCGGACGAGGTTGGGCCCCCAGTGGCCCGCCCCGATGACGGCGATCTCGATCACGCTTGCTCCCGCGGCCCGGCCGTTCTCCGCGAGCAGGATAGCGCGGTCTATGCTCGCTCCCGGTGCGACACGACGGACCTCCCCTCCCCGACGGCTCGCTGGTGCGGGCCACGCTGCGCGCGCTCGCCCAGCCCCGGCGGCTCGTGCCGATCGTGCTGGTGTCGGTGCCGCTCGTCCTCGCCCAGGCGAGCCTCTCCCGCGACCCCCTCGGCGTCCCTCTCAGCCTCGCCATGTGCCTGGCTTTCGTCACGATGGCGCCCCTCTCGTGGCGGGTCCTCTTCCCCGAGGGGCTCGAGCTCTCTCACGGCGCGATCCGCCTGATCCTCTACGTCGCGATCGGAGCCGGTACGGTCCTCACCCTCGGAGCGGCCATCCCGAAGCTCACCGGCATGGGACAGACGTTCCTCACGTCGCGGCCGAGCCTCCTCGTCTGCGGGACGCTCTTCCTGGTGGGGGGGTGGGGACTGGCGCGCGACATCGGGCTCGAGGAGAGCCTGGTACGCGAGAAGGCGCGCTCGGCCCTGCTCCTCGCCGAAGCGGAGCAGGCGCGCCTCCTCGCCCTGCGGACCCACCTCGACCCGCACTTCCTCTTCAATACCCTCAACGCGATCGCCGAGTGGTGCCGGGAAGACGGCGTGGTGGCCGAGAAGGCGGTCCTCCAGCTTTCCTCGATGCTGCGGACGATCCTCTCGGGCGTGCGCTCGCCGTGGTGGCCGCTCGCCAGAGAGATCGAGCTCGCCAGGACGCTCTTCGACCTCCACCTGCTGCGCGACCCGGGGCTCTTCACGCTGCGGCTGGACGTCGCGCCGTCCTGCCTCGACGCCCCGGTCCCGCCGCTCCTCCTCCTCCCGCTCGCGGAGAACGCCGTGAAGCACGGGCCGTCCGCGGGCCATCGCGGCGAGATCGAGGTGGGCGTGCGGGCCGACGGCGAGGGGCTCGTCGTGGAGATCGGGAACCCCGGCGCGTTCCACGGGCCGCGTGACGGAGGGGAGGGGCTCGCGGCCGTGGAGCAGCGCCTCCGGCACGCCTACGCGGGGCGGGCGCGCTTCTCGATCGCGGGCGCGGACGGTCGGACCGTCGCCCGGGTCATGATCCCGTCATGAGCCGTAAGCTCCGCGTCCTCGTCGCCGACGACGAGCTCGTCGCGCGCAAGCGCCTGGCCCGGCTCCTCTCGGCGATCCCGGGCGTGGAGCCGGCGGGGGAGTGCGAGACGGGGCCGGAGACGCTCGAGAGGATCCGGGCCGGAGACGTCGACGTCGTGCTCCTCGACATCCAGATGCCGGGCCTGACCGGCGTCGAGGCCCTGCAGCTGATCCCGGAAGGCGCGCCGCACGTGGTCTTCTGCACCGCGCACCCGGATCACGCGCTCGACGCGTTCGCCGGTGGGGCCGTCGACTACCTGCTCAAGCCGATCGAGGCCGGGCGCCTGGCCCGGGCGCTCGAGCGGGTGAGGGCGCGCCGCGACCCGCATTCCGAGCCGCCGGCGGGGGCGGCTCCGGCCCGTCTCGCCCTGCCGACGCCGCGGGGGATCGTCCTCGTCGCGCCCGGCGAGATCACCGTGGCCGTGCTCGAGAACGAGGTGCTCACGGTCCACACGGCGGACGGGGCGTCGCACTTCACCGACCTGCCGCTCCAGGAGCTCGCCGACCGGCTGACCGGTCCGGCCTTCTTCCGCGCCCACCGCCGCGTGCTCCTGAACCTGGACCGCGTCGCCAGGCTGGAGCCTTCGGGGAACGGCGGCTTCCTGGCGCGGATGTCGGGCGGACCCTCGGTCACCGTGTCCCGCCAGGCGTCGCGTGAGCTGCGGCGCCTGCTGGGACTCTCCCGCGGGACGGACCCTGGTCCGGAGTGAGCACGCGCCCGTCCACCTCGGCGAGGAGCTCCGCGAACCGGACGAGCGCCAGCCGCGGCGGGATCTCCATCGGACGCAGCGTCCCGCGGTGGTCCCAGAGGACGGCGAGGGCCGCCGCCGAGCCGACCGTCCACCAGCCGACCCGGAAGAGGGTCCGCGAGAGCGGCCCGCGGGTCTGACCCCGGAAGAAGTCGACGTGGAACGAGAGGTGGTGCTCCTCGTCGCCGCACAGCTCCAGGAGCGCGCGGCGCACGAGCCCTCGCGGGAGCGCGTCGGCCAGGAGGCCGTAGAAGGCGATCCCGATCACCTCGGCGGCGAGGAGGACGAGCAGCTTCAGCCGGGTTCCCAGGAGGCGGCGCCCCGCCACGAAGAGCCGCTCGGTCCAGTTCGTGCGCAGGAGCGAGCCGTCGAGGCGGCGGACGAGGTCGGCGAGGATGCGGGCGTGCCGCCCCTCCTCCTTCACGAAGAGGCCGAGCGCCACACGGTAGTCGTCGTCGATGCCGGCGAGCCGCGCGCTCCAGATCTCCCGGGCGATCCGGCCCTCGCCGGCCTCGCCGAGCTGGAAGCGGGCCAGCGACCGGGCCAGCACCCGGCGCCGCGCGCCGTCGATCGGACCGGGATCGGAGCCGGCGGGGAGCGGCCTCCCGGCGTTCGTCTCGAAATGGTCGCGCCATCGTTTCCAGCTCATCGCGTCCTCCGCCGCAAAGATGGCCCGCGGGGACCGCTCCGGCGGAGCCGATCGCCCGGACCGGCCCTACCCGCGGCCGAACGGTCGGGATCGCGAGCCGGGTGGTCGGCACGGATCGAGCGCCGAACGCCTTATCCTCCCGGACACGTGAGGACCGACGAATGAAGAGACTCTCCACGCTGGCGCTGCTCCTGTCCCTCGACCTCGGAGCCGCCCCCCCGCCCGACCGGGCCCGGCAGGCCCTCGCCGGGCTCGACGCGCTCGCCCCCGAGCTCGACGCGCTCTACCAGGACCTCCACCGGAGCCCCGAGCTGTCGCACCACGAGGAGAAGACGGCCGCGAAGATGGCGGCGCGCCTGCGGGCCCTCGGGTTCGAGGTGACCGAGAAGGTCGGCGGGTTCGGCGTCGTGGGCGTGCTCCGGAACGGCGCCGGGCCCACGGTCCTCCTCCGGACCGACCTCGACGGCCTTCCCGTCGAGGAGAAGACCGGCCTGCCATACGCCAGCACGGTGAGGACGAAGGACGACTCCGGCGCCGACGTCGGCGTCATGCACGCCTGCGGACACGACCTCCACATGGGCATCTGGGCCGGCACGGCGACGCTCCTCACGCGGGCGAAGGCGAGCTGGAAGGGCACGCTCGTGATGGTGGGCCAGCCCGCCGAGGAGAAGGGCCAGGGCGCCAAGGGGATGCTCGACGCCGGGCTCTACACGCGCTTTCCGAAGCCCGACTTCGCGCTCGCGCTCCACGACGCGGCCGACCTTCCCTCCGGCAAGATCGGGTACGTGGCGGGACCGGCCCTCGCGAGCGCCGACTCCGTCGACATCGTCGTCTACGGCAAAGGCGGGCACGGGGCGTACCCGCACAAGACGATCGACCCGATCGTGATCGCGGCACGCATCGTCGTGGCGCTCCAGACGCTCGTCTCGCGCGAGAACGACCCGCTCGACCCGGCGGTCGTCACCGTCGGCTCGATCCACGCCGGGAGCAAGCACAACATCATCCCGGACGAGGCGCGCCTGCAGCTCACCGTGCGCGCCTACAAGGACGAGGTGCGCGCCCGGCTTCTCGCCTCGATCGCCCGCGTCGCCAAGGCCGAGGCGGCGGCAGGTGGCGCCGTCAAGGAGCCGCTCGTCACGAATGCCGAAGGGACGCCGGTGACCGTGAACGACCGGGAGCTGGTGCGGCGGCTCGTCCCGGCGGTCCAGCGGCAGCTGGGGGAGGCGAACGTGGTGGAGACGCCGCCGGTGATGGGAGCCGAGGACTTCAGCGAGTACGGCCGCGCCGGCGCCCGTGCCGCGATCCTCTGGGTCGGGGCCGTGGAGCCGGGCCGGCACGCGGAGGCGCTGAAGAGCGGAACGCCCCTCCCGTCGCTGCACTCCGCGCTCTTCGCGCCCGATCGCCTGCCCGCCACCCGGACCGGCGTGACCGCCCTCACGAGCGCCGCCCTCGAGCTCCTCGGCCGGTGACCGGGCCTCTCAGCTCACCGGACGGATGCTGGGCGCGGTGGTGACCGCGGTCTCCTCGTCGTCGAAGGCCCGGAGCACCTCGCCCATCCGCATCATGGTGAAGAAGTTCTTCAGGTGGGGCGAGGCGCCGAAGATGCGGACCTCGCCCTTCCGGTCCAGCTTCTTGAGGGCCGCCACGAAGGCTCCGAGCCCCGTGGAGTCGATCAGCCGGACCCTGGAGAGATCGACGGCGAGGTACCTCACCCCGCCGTCGATCACCGCCAGGAGCGTGCTCCGGAACTCGAGGGCCGTGTCGTAGTCGATCGTGTCGCGGCGCGGACGGATGACCCGCCACGCGCCGCGCTGATGTCCAGGGACCGAGGGGGAGCCCGGCGTCATCGGATCGCTCCGCTCGCGTCTTGGGTCACGGGAAGATCCCGAGCTCCATGTAGCTCACGGCGATCTTCTCGATCGCGTTGATGAAGGCGGCCGTCCGCATGTCCGGCGCCGTCGGGTACTTCTGCTGCACCTTCCGGATCTGCTGGAACGCCACGCTCATCGTCTCCTCGAGGCCCGAGTTGACGAGGTCCTCCTCGTCGGCGCCCCGCACCAGGAGGCTCCTCTCGGCATCCGACAGGCTCTTGCCGGTGGCGCTCTCGATCGACTTCACCATCCGGCCGGCGCTCATCTCCTCGAACCTCTTCTCCATCCGGCCGAAGCGGACGTGGGACAGGTTCTTGAGCCACTCGAAGTAGGAGACCGTCACGCCGCCGGCGTTCAGGTACATGTCGGGGATGACGAGGATCCCCTTCTCGCGAAGGATCGCGTCGGCATCGGCCGTGGTCGGGCCGTTCGCTCCCTCGGCCACGATCCTCGCCTGGATGCGGGGAGCGTTCTCCTTCGTGATGACGTTCTCGAGCGCGGCCGGGACGAGGATGTCGCACGGCAGCTCGAGCGCATCGCCGCTCGCGGGGAGGTCGGTCGCGCCCGGGAAGCCGGTGATCTTCTTCGTCTCGGCACGGTGCTTGACCACGGCCTCCAGGTCGAGGCCGCTCGGGTTCGCGATCGCACCCTCCCATTCCGAGAGCCCCACCAGGATCGCGCCGTTCTCGGACAGGAACCTGGCCGCGTAATAGCCCACGTTGCCGAGCCCCTGGACCACGACCCTCTTCCCGGCCAGGCCCTGGGTCAGGCCGAGCTGCTTCACGAGCTCCGCGTCGCTCAGGGCCTCCTTCACGCCGAAGAACAGGCCCCGCCCGGTGGCTTCCTTCCGGCCACGGATCCCGCCCTGGCTGATCGGCTTGCCGGTGACGCAGCCGATGGCGTCGATCTCGCCCTGGTGAAACTGGGCGTAGGTATCGGCGATCCACGACATCTCGCGGGGCCCCGTGCCGTAGTCGGGCGCCGGGACGTCGGTGCCGGGCCCGATGAAGTTCTTCTTGATCAGCTCGGCGGTGTAGCGCCGGGTGATCCGTTCCAGCTGCTCGATCGGGGTCCGGCGCGGGTCGATCTTGATGCCCCCCTTCGCCCCGCCGAACGGGACGTCGACGATCGCGCACTTGAACGTCATCAGCGCCGCCAGGGCGAGGACCTCCTCGGCGTTCACGTCGGGGGAGTACCGGATGCCCCCTTTCACGGGCAGCTTGTGATGGCTGTGCTCCGCCCGCCACGCTTCCACGACCTCGAAGCCGCCTCCTTCCTTGCGCACCGGAAACCGGAAGTGATAGATGCTGTTGCAGACCCTGATCTGCGTTAACAGCCCTTCCGGGTAGCTCAGAAAGGACGCCGCGGCATCGAAGTTCCTGTTGACGGAGTCGAGGAAGTCGTTCGACTGGGACATCAAACCCTCCATCGTCGAGTCTAGAGGATGCCCGGTACGATCGGGGGTCATGATCCTGACGAAAAGCGATCTGAGCGATCTCTCGGCGCGCGCCCGGGAGGCCCCCCGCCGACGCCTGAACCGGAACCTCCACGAGATGGACGATCCGGTGCATCGTCTCCTCAACGCCCTCGAGCCCGGGACCTACATCCCGCCTCACCGGCACCTCTCTCCGCCGAAGAGCGAGACGATCGTGGTCGTCGCCGGCGCCCTCGGGCTCGTCCTGTTCGACGACTCCGGGAACGTCCGGGACGCCGTGCGGCTGGTGGCGGGAGGGGAGCGGTTCGGTGCCGACCTGCCTCCCTCCGCCTGGCACACGCTGGTCGCGCTGGAGCAAGGGACGGTCTTCTTCGAGACGAAATCGGGTCCCTACGCACGGCCTCTGCCGGAGGACCTCCTTCCCGGCTTCCCGGCCGAGGGGGAGCCTCCGGCAGCGGATCTGGAACGCCGATGGCGACTCCGCCTCGATGCGGCGGTAGGATAGGGGCTTAACGAGTTCTTCAACGTCGGTCTCTAACGTCCGGCGCGGCGCGCGAGACCGCGCTTTCTTCTGAGGAGGGGTCATGAGAATCCTGAAGCGTTCCATAGCGACGGCGCTGGCCCTGGGGGCCGCGATCGTCCTCCTTTCACCCGGCCCGGCGATGGCCCAGACCGACGTCACGACCGGCCGGATCGTGGGGCAGGTCCTCGACGACAGCGGTCAGGCGCTGCCGGGGGTCTCGATCGAGGCGAAGAGCAAGGGGACGGGCCTGACGCTCTCGCAGGTGACCGACACCCGCGGCCTCTACCGGATCCTCAACGTCCCGGTCGGCGCGTACGACGTCAAGGCCCAGCTCTCCGGCTTCCAGCCGCAGACGCGGGGCAGCGTGACGGTGACGCTGGGCGGCGCCGTCACGGCCGACTTCAAGCTGAACCTCGCGTCCGTGAGCGAGGCGGTCACGGTCACCGCCGAGGTCCCGACCATCGAGACGACGCAGACGGCGTCTCAGGCGACGGTCGACAACAACGCCATCAAGGCGCTCCCGATCAACGGCCGCAACTTCACCGACTTCGTCTACCTGACGCCGAACGCGGTCAAGAGCGACTCGCGCGGCTACGTCTCGATCGCCGGAGCGCGCGGCATCAACAGCTCGATCACCCTGGACGGCGTCGACTTCAACAACGCCTTCTTCGGCGGCGCGACCGCGCAGGCCGAGGGCCGCTCGGCCCGGCAGGTCTCCCAGGAGTCGGTCCAGGAGTTCCAGGTCATCCAGAACGGCGCGTCCGTGGAGTTCGGCCGCTCGGGCGGCGGCTTCATCAACGTCGTCACGAAGAGCGGGACGAACGACTTCCACGGCTCGGCGCTCTACTACACGCGCCCGCAGTCCCTGGTCGCGAACTTCGCGAACGGGACCGAGCCCCGGGACCAGAAGACGAACCAGTACGGCGCCTCCATCGGCGGCCGCTTCATCCCCGACCGCTTCTTCTTCTTCGTCTCCGGCGAAGTCCAGCGGCAGGAGACCACGCAGACGGTGGATGACCGCCTGACGGCCGCCGGGCTCGGACCGGAGATCGTCGCGAAGTACCCCCGCCTGGTCTCGGGCCCGTCCTATCAGTACACCCAGGACGACGAGATCCTCTTCGGACGGTTCGACTTCCAGGTCACCGACAAGCACCGGGTCACCCTCCGGGACAACTTCATCAACTACGAGGGCCTCAACGCGACACGCGTCGGCACCGGCTTCGCGACCAGCTACAACGGCCTCGAGAAGGACAAGTCGAACGCCGTCGTCCTCCAGTGGAACGGCATCTTCTCGGCGAACGTCCTGAACGACCTGAGCCTCCAGTACGTCAAGGAAGATCAGCCCCGCGCCGACAACAGCCCCGATCTCACCGAGGTCCAGTACGTCGGCTCCACCCGCCTCGGCGGCGTCTCGTTCCTGCCGATCGAGGCGGCGCAGGACCGCAAGACGATCTCCGACTCGCTGACGTTCCTCGCCGGGGCCCACGCCGCCAAGCTGGGCTTCGAGTACAACGACACGAACATGAACCAGATCTTCAAGGGGAACTGGCGGGGCGTCTTCGTCTTCTCCGGCGCGACGGACGCCGAGAGGAAGGCGAACCTGCTGGCCGGCAACTGGAGCCAGTACCGGCAATTCCTCGGCCTGGGCGGCCTCAACGCGGACCAGGCGGGCCAGTTCGACAAGGCGCAGAAGGAGCTGGCGTTCTTCATCCAGGACCAGTGGTTCGCGACTCCCAGCGTGACGGTGACCCTCGGTCTCCGCTACGAGCGCCAGAACAACCCGGACGACGCCGTCCTCGACCTCGCGAAGGTCACCGTTCCCAACTCCGGCCTCGTGCAGCCCGACGCGCAGATCCCGGACGCGAACAACCAGTGGTCCCCGCGCCTCTCGATCGCCTGGTCACCCGAGAAGTCCGGCAAGAGCGTGGTCCGGCTCTCGGCCGGCCGGTACTGGAGCCGCACACCGTCGATCCTCTTCTCGCAGCTCTACACGTCGAACGGAATCGTCGGGACGCAGTACATCCTGGCCCCCGCCGACCTCACCGGCCCCCTCTGCGCGACGCCCGGCAGCTGCCCCGGTCGCGGCGCGACGTTCAATCCGGTCGGCGTCCAGCAGATCAAGGGATCGCCGAGCAACATCCCGACGCCCGGCGTCTTCTCGATCGACCCGGACTACCAGAACCCCCGCACCGACAAGGTCTCCCTCGCCGTCGAGCGTGAGGTGTTCGGCGTCGCGGTCGGCCTCGAGGGCCAGTACTCGCGGACCGAGAACCTGGAGCGGGTCGACGACGCCAACCTCTCCGTGTCGACGAACCGCGCCGTGGACTGCCCGAACGCTCACCCGAGCGTGACCTGCTTCTCTCCCACCCGGCCCAACAAGTCGTACGGCCGGATCACGGTCTACCGCTCCGACGCGCGGAGCCGCTTCAAGTCGGTCTCCCTCAGCCTGCGCAAGAGCTTCTCGAACGGCTTCCGCTTCTTCGGCTCGGCCACCTACAACAAGGACGAGGACAACGACTCGAACGAGCGCAACTTCTCCGGCTTCGCGGCCGAGGACGTCCGGAACATCGAGGGCAGCTTCGGCCCCTCGGACCGCAACGTGGAGTGGCGCTTCATCGGGAACCTGTCCTACGAGAAGCAGTTCGGCATCATCAGCGTCTTCGCGAGCGGCATCCTCAACTTCCAGAGCGGCCGTCCGTTCACGCCCACCGTCGGATCCGACCTCAACCGCGACGGCGAGAGCTTCACGGATCGGGCCACCAGCAACGGCGTCCACTTCGAGCGAAACAGCTTCACCAACGAGGACTTCTTCAAGGCGGACGTGCGGCTCGGCGTCGGTGTGAACCTGGGGCCCGGCAAGCTGTCGGTCTTCGGGGAGGCCTTCAACGTGACCAACCACCCGAACCGCGGCACCAGCAACACGACCTGGGGCTCCGGCAGCACGCCGAACGCCAACTTCGGCACGCTGAACACGTTCGGAGACCCCCGCACGTTCCAGATCGCGGCGCGCTACGACTTCTGACCGGACAGGTCCTGGACCTCGAGAGCGCCGGGCGAAAGCCCGGCGCTTTTCGTTTAGGATCGGCCCCTGAATGAACCGTCATTCAGAGGAGTCACCAATGGCCGCTTCCAACCCGCCCCTGACCCTTCTCGCCGAGCACGAACGCGACCTCGCGGCCGGTGTCTACGACTTCGCCGTCGAGTCGATCGCCCCCCGCGCGATGGCGATGGACCGGGCCAACGTCATGGACCCGGAGCTGATCCGGAAGTTCTTCGACCTCGACCTGATGGGGATCGAGATCCCGGAAGAGCTGGGGGGGCTCGGGTCGAACTTCACGACCGGCATCGCCATCATCGAGGCGCTGGCCCGGGTCGACGCCTCGTGCGCCGTGGTCGTCGACGTCCAGAACACCCTCGTCAACAACGCCCTCCTGCGCTGGGCCTCGGACGACCTGAAGCGGCGGTACTTCCCGCTCCTCGCCAAGTCGAGGCTGGCCTCGTACGCGCTCTCCGAGGCCGGCTCCGGCTCCGACGCGTTCGCGCTGGCGACGCGCGCCGAGAGGAAGGGCGATCGCTGGATCCTGAACGGCTCGAAGCTCTGGATCACGAACGGCCTCGAGGCCGAGCTCTTCCTGGTCTTCGCGAACGTCGACCCGTCGAAGGGGTACCGCGGGATCACCGCGTTCCTCGTGGAGAGCGCGTGGAAGGGCTTCACGAAGGGGAAGAAGGAGGACAAGCTCGGAATCCGGGCGTCCTCCACGCTGGCCCTCTCGTTCGAGGACGTCGAGGTGCCCGGGGAGAACGTCGTCGGGAACGTCGGCGAGGGGTACAAGATCGCGATCGAGACCCTGAACGAGGGACGGATCGGGATCGGCGCCCAGATGTGCGGGATCGCCCGCGCCGCGCTCGACTACGCCACGAAGTACGTCAAGGAGCGCCAGCAGTTCGGCAAGCCGATCGCCGAGTTCCAGGCGATCCAGCACACGCTCGCCCGGATGGACATGGAGCTCGAGTGCGCGCGCCTCGCGGTCTACAACGCCGCCCGCCTCAAGGAGGCGGGCAAGCCGTTCCTGCGCGAGGGGGCGATCGCGAAGCTGAAGGGCTCCGAGGTGGCCGAGTTCTGCACCTCTCAGGGGCTCGAGCTGCTGGGCGGCTACGGCTACACGAAGGAGTACCCGCTCGAGAAGCTGTACCGCGACGCCAAGATCGGGAAGATCTACGAGGGGACGTCCTTCATGCAGCTCAACACGATCGCCAAGGACGTGCTGAAGCGGTAGCGACGGGCCTCAGGCCCGCAGGGCGGGCACGACGTGCTTCCGGTAGAGGGACTGGAGCTCGCGCCCCAGCCGGATCGCGTCCCGGAGCGAAGGGAGCAGGAAGCGGCTCGCCGCCCGCGCGAGGCCGACCTCGTCTCCGCGCCACTCTCCGAGGAGCCGGTGCAGGAGGTGCAGACGGAACCGCACGAGCTGACCGCCGAGCCCGCGTGTCTTCTCCGTCGTCTTGCCGAACGCGAACATCGCGTGGAAGAGCCTCGTCCCGGCGAGAGCGGGCTCGGCGCGGTAGAGGTGGAGCCAGGTCCCATGGAGCCCGGCCGGCAGTCTCCGGAACGGCATGCCCCGCGACCGGAGCGCCTGGACGGCCGTGGCGAGGCCCGTCTGGTCGCTGACGCGGATGGAGCGCCACACCGGCTCGTCCTCGCCGAACAGGGAGACGATCCGGCGGCTGTGCTCCTCCCACAGCTCTCGCAGTCCGCAGCCCCAGGGACCGTACAGGACACCGCTGTTGTAGTAGGGGAGCATCCCCGGCATCTCCGCGGCCTGCTCCGGATAGAGGGGACCGGGATACGGCCGGCAGCGCATCTCCGTCGTGACACACGCCACCCGCTCTTCCGGGAGCTCCAGCCCGAGAGCCGCGTAGATCCTCCGCCAGTACGTCTCGGGAACGCGCGGAACGAGGGCGGGGGCCGCCGCGAGGCACCGCCCGAGGGCGGCCGCTTCCGCCAGGTCGCCGAGGACGACGACATCGGCATCCAGGAGGAGGAACCTCTCGGTGCGGGGGTCGACGTCCAGGCCACGCAGCTTGTTGGAGGGTCCGCCGAGGTTCCCCCCGATCGGGCGGTGAACGGACAAGGAGGCGGACGCGCGGTCGGCCAGCCACCTGACGCTCCGGGGCGGCTCACCGATGGACGCGACGTGCAGCGGAAAGTCCCGCGCGCGACCCGCGTGCTCGATCCACGAGGCGAGGAAGAGGAGCGTCCGGGCCTCGAAGGCGCGTGAGCGCGCGCCCTGGAAGTCGGGCACGACGACCGTGTCGAAGGGCTCGACGCCGCTCATCTCACGAATCGAAGGAGTATCCCGAGAGGAACGGGAATCGCTCGATCGCCTCGTTCACCTCGGCGGTCGCCCGCGGGTCCCAGCGCGTGTCGAGACGCGTGCGCCGGGGGGACGGGAAGACGATCGACGCGCACGCCCGGAGGTAGCCGGGCGGCGGCTCGAGCCCCAGGAAGCGGCAGACCCGCTCGAGCTCCGCCTCCGGTGCGGCGATGAGCGATTCGTGGCGCACGTCGAGGACGTCCGCCCCCAGGACGTCGCGTGCGTAGACGACCGACTCGGCCAGCATCCGGTAGTACGCCACGGCGTCGAGGAGCGGCGAGCCGCGGGGCTCGATCCGCTCGCGCGCGATGTCGCCGATGTTGCGCTCGATCGTCGCGACGTTGTCGAACGGGTTCCTGACCACGTGGACCAGCTTCACCCTCGCGCGGAGCGTCCTCTCGAGCCGGTCCAGCGTCCGCGGCGTGAGCTTCAGCCGGATCGACGTCGACTCGCCGTGCTTGTCGCCGATGACCCGGATGGTCTCGAAGCGCCCCTGCCACTGCCCGGGCACCGCGTACGAGTAGCCGCTCCAGGTGCGCCCACGCTCGGTGAAGACCCTCGAGCTCTCGACCATCAGGGCGCAGAGCGCCGAGCGGCCGAACCGCGCGTACACGTACGCGAGGAGGTCGAGCTCGTGGGCGAGGACCGCGTGAGGATGAGCGTCGACGAGCGACCCCACCAGGCTGTGACCGCTCCTCGGGTAGCCGACGAAGAGGCAGCAGGTCTCGACGTCCCGGTAGAGATCCCGGGAGCGCAGCCCCTCGAGGTGCGCGCCCGGCGCGGTCCTCACGAGGCGCATCGCGTGCCGGACGAGCTTTGCGGGTCTCTCCAGCCGGCTCACGCGGAACGTCCCCGGAACGAGACGACGAGGCGGTTGCGGAGCGCCTTCGGGACGAGCCAGATGGCGAGGTGAGCCCCGAGATCGGCCGGCCCGGGGCGGCCTCGCCGGAACGCCTCCAGCAGCAGCACCCAGAACGCCGAGCCGTGCCGGCCACGCGCCGCCGTGAGGCTGGCGGACGTCAGGAGGTAGCCGGCATACGCGCGGGGCGTCACGAGCGCGCGGCTCTCACGGATCCAGCCGAGAGCCGACCGCCACGGGGAGGACGTCCCCATGCGGGGGCGCCCTTCCTGCATGTTCCAGATCGCCAGGGGCTCGGGGCCCGGGACGAACTCGGGGCGGACGCCGTGCGTCGCGGCGGCGCGGAGGATCCAGTCCGCGTCGTCGTGGACCGCGAGGTCCTCCCGGAACGGCACGGCGATCAGGAGCTCGCGCGGGACGAGGAGCGTCGACGGCAGCAGGACCCCTTCGCCACCGCGGAGCCCACGCTGGCAGAAGAGGTACTCGCTCAGGGGCTCCGCCGGATCGGGCGTGCGGAGCGGCCAGAGCAGGTCTCCCGCCTCGGAACGCGCGAGCAGACGGCAGGCGACCATCGGAAACCGTCTGGCCGACCGCTCGGCGACCGCCAGCTGCCGCTCGAGCTTCGACGGGAGCCACTCGTCGTCGTCGTCCAGGAACGCGATCCATCGGCCGCGAGCCTCGCGCACGCCGGCATTCATCGCCCCCCCCAGACCGGCGTTCTCGGGGAGCATCACGAGCCTGAGCCGATCGTCCGGAATCGACGCGAGCGACTTCGTCGTCCCGGGATCGGGCCCGTCGACGACGACGATCACCTCGAGGTCGGTCACGGTCTGATCCAGGGCGCTCCGGACCGCCCGGGGGACGAGGTCCGGCCGGCCCCGGGTCCGGATGACGGCCGACACCCTCGGCATCAGGACGTGCCAGCCGCGGCGGTGATCGTCATGGGCGGCCGATCATACGTGCGGCCCGGCGGCGCCCCGCCACATTGGGTATATTCCTCGAAGGCCTTCCACCTTGACGCCCACCGCACCCCCTGGCGGCCTGCGCCGCGAGATCGGCCTCTGGCAGGGGACGGCCCTGAACGTCATCGACATGGTCGGGATCGGCCCGTTCGTGACGCTCCCCCTGATCCTGGCGGCGATGGGCGGCGGACGGGCGCTCGGCGCCTGGATCCTGGGCGCCGTCCTCGCCATCTGCGACGGCCTCGTCATCGCCGAGCTGTCGGCATCGCTCCCGAAGGCGGGAGGCTCCTACGCGTTCCTGCGTGAGGCGTACGGGGCCGAACGCTGGGGCCGGTACATGTCGTTCCTCTTCCTCTTCCAGGTCGTCATCTCGGCGCCGCTCTCGATGGCCTCCGGGGCGATCGGCTTCTCCCGCTACCTCCACTTCGTCTTCCCGGGCATCCCGGACCGCTGGGAGGCCCCGATCGCCTCGGCCCTCTGCGTCCTGATCACGCTGGGGCTCTTCCGCCGGATCGGCGCGATCGGCAAGGCCTCGTTCGTCTTGTGGCTCGGGGTGATGCTCACGCTCGGTATCGTCATCGCGCTCGGGCTCCCGCACCTGAAGGTCGAGGCGTTCCGCTTCTGGGACGCTCCGGTCCACGGCCCGATGCCGGTGGGCGTCCTCGGGGGGCTCGGCGCGGCGCTGATCCTGTCCGTCTACGATTACCTCGGGTACTACAACATCTGCTACCTGGCCGAGGAGATCGAGGAGCCGACGCGGACCATCCCGCGGATCATCGTCCTCTCGATCGGCACGGTGGCGGTGCTGTACCTCCTCATGAACGTCTGCATCCTCTCGGTGCTGCCGGCCGAGCAGGCGATGGCGTCGAAGTCGACGGTCTCCGATTTCGTGGCGGCGCTGGCCGGGAACGGCGTCGCGAAGGTCGTCACCCTGCTGATCCTCTGGACCGCGTTCGGATCGGTCTTCTCGTTGACGCTCGGCTATTCGCGCGTCCTCTTCGCCGCCGCGCGGGACGGGGCGTTCTTCAAGGTCTTCGCGACGCTCCACCGCACCGAGGGGTACCCGATCGTGGCGCTGGGCGGTCTCGGCTTCGTCGCCGCGATCTTCGCGTTCATCCCGCTCAAGCACGTGATCGGGGCGATCCTCTCGATCCGGGCGATCGTGCAGTTCATGGCGCAGATCGTCGGCGCGCTGATCCTGCGGAGGACCCGCCCCGACCTGCCCCGCCCCTTCAAGATGTGGCTCTTCCCGCTCCCCGCGGTGATCGCCCTGGCGCTCTGGACGTTCGTCCTCTTCTCCCCCGAGAAGGGTATGAAGGCGACGGGCTTCATCGTGATCGCCGCCGGGACGATCGCGTTCCTGGTGCGCTCGCGCCTGACGGGGGAGTGGCCCTTCCGCCGGGAGGCGTGAGGGATCAGTCCGGGTACGGCGCGGTCAGGAGGGCCGCCATCGTGCGCATCCCGCTCAGGTAGTTCCCCAGGCGCAGGTTCTCGTCGTAGGTGTGCTGGTTGTTGTCGGGGTTGACGACCGGAACCCCCACGAACGGCGCCTTCAGCGGACCGACGATCTCGTGCGTCGGCAGCGTGCCCCCCATCATCCGGACGCGGACGGGCGGCGCGGACGCCGTGGACGGCCAGGCTCCGGCGATCGCCGCCGACGCCCACCGGCCGACGGCGGAGTCGACCGGCTGGCGCGCGGCCTGCGAGGGGGTGTGCGGCTGGAACCGGGCCAGCTTCGGGAAGCGCCCGCGATCCTCGTCGGTGGGCTCCTTCTCGACGAGATGGTAGCCCTGGGCCTCGACGTGCGCGCGGACGAGACCGAGGAGGAATTCGGGTCCCGACTCGACCGTCGTCCGCAGGTCCAGCTCGGCCACGGCATCCCGGGGGACGACGTTCGCGGCCTTCTCGCCCACGCCGGCCGAGGCGAGGCCGCGCACGTTGAGGGACGGGAACTGCAGCGACTCCTGGTACGTCGCGCCCACCTTCTCGGGCTGGGCGATGCCGACCCGCCTCTTCAACGCGGCCTCGTCGTCGGGGATTTCCGCGAGGATCTGCCGGTCGCCCCCGGTGAGGCTCGTGCGCGAGTAGTAGCCGGGGATCGTCACCCGCCCGTCCTCGTCCTTCATGCTCGCGAGGAGGCGCGCCAGACGCATCGCGGGGTTCGGCACCCAGTTGCCGAAGTGCCCGCTGTGGAGCGGCGCGCGGGGACCGTAGACGGTGAGCGTGACGCCCACCTCACCCCGGTTGCCGAAGGAGATCGTGGGTCGCCCCGACGCGTGCACCGGACCGTCGAGCAGCACGACCGCGTCCGCCGAGAGGAGCGCCGCGCTCGCGGCGACGGCCGCGGCGATGCCCGGCGAGTTGACCTCTTCCTCGCTGTCGAGCAGGACCTTCACGTGGACCGCCGGGTCGATCCGCTTCGCCCGGAGGAGGTCGAACACGGCGAGGAGCATCGCGATCGGACCTTTGTCGTCCGAGGACGAACGGGCGAAGACGCGCAGCTCGGGGTCGAAGCCCGGCTTCAGGATCTCGGCGCGGTCCACCTCGGTCCAGGCCCCGTCCGCGCCCCGCCGCTTCACGACGGGCTGCCACGGGTCCTTCTGCGCCCACTGCGACGGGATGACCGGCTGCCCGTCGAAGTGCAGGTAGAAGAGGACGGTCTTCGCGGCCGCGCGCCCCCCTCCGTACTCGGCGAAGACCAGGGGCTTCCCCTGGTTCTCGAGGAGCCGGGCCGAGAAGCCGCGCCTCGTGAACGCCGCCGCGAGCCAGGCGGCGTTCTTCCTCACGTCCGCCGGCTCGCGCGAGTCGTTCGGGAGGGAGAGGAGCTCGAGGTACTCCGGGAAGCTCGCGGCGGCGGCGGCGGCGATCGCCGCGTCGTCCAGGCCCGGCGGGAGGGCCGCCGGGGCGGGAGACGAGAGCGCGGCGAGGGCGGCGCCGAGGCAGAGCGTGACGGCCGGCGTGCGCATGCGGCGGACCTCCGCCGATCACGCTACTCCGGGGCCTCACCGGACGCTACCCCCGGGTGGGGGACATTCTTGTCGCCGACGCTCCGATTCCCTACAATTCCGTAGGATGAAGCGGACCGAGGCCGCTCGCCTCGCGACCCTGCTCGAGCTCTCGAGGACGCTCGGAGCGGCACGGAGCCTCCGCGCGACCCTCTCTCACGCCCTCGAGACGCTCCAGGACGACCTGGGCGCCCGGAGCGGCGCCGCGGCCCTCCTCGCCGACGACGGCGGGATCGCGCTGGAGGCCGCCACGGGCCTGCGCCGGCTCGGTACGGGCCGCATCCGCTATCGCCTGGGCGAGGGGATCACGGGGCGGGTCGTGAAGAGCGGCAGGCCGATCGTCGTCTCCCAGGCGAGCCGGGAGCCGCTCTTCCTGGACCGCACCGGGCTCCTCGCCGAGGCCCGCAGGGCCAGGAAGGACCTCTCCTTCCTCTGCGTTCCGATCCTGGTGGACGGCAAGGCCGTCGGGGCGCTCAGCCTGACGTTCCCCTACGACCCGGGCCGGGACCTCGTCCACGACGCCCGGCTCCTGGAGATCGTCGCGGCCATGGCCGGCCAGGCGCTCCGGCTGGAGAGGCTGGCCGAGGCGGACCGGAAGCGCCTCCTCGACGAGAACCGTATGCTGAAGCAGGAGCTGAAGGGCCGGTACGAGCTGACCAACATCATCGGCTCGAGCCGGCCCATGCAGGAGGTGTACGAGCGGGTCGCCCAGGCCGCGCCCGCCAGCACCACGGTCCTCATCCGGGGCGAGTCGGGAACGGGGAAGGAGCTGATCGCCCACGCGATCCACTACAACTCGCCCCGCACCGAGAAGCCGTTCGTGAAGGTCTCGATCGGCGCGCTGCCGGAGAGCCTCGTCGAGTCGGAGCTGTTCGGCTACGAGCCCGGCGCCTTCACCGACGCGCGCGCCCAGAAGAAGGGACGCTTCGAGCTGGCCCAGGGCGGCACGCTGTTCCTGGACGAGATCGGCGAGCTCTCGCCGTCCACGCAGGTGAAGCTGCTCCGCGTTCTCCAGGAGCGGGAGTTCGAGAGGCTCGGCGGCGTGAAGCCGATCAAGGTGGACGTGCGCCTCGTCGCGGCCACCAACAAGGACCTCGAGGCCGCCATGCTGTCGGGGACCTTCCGGGAGGACCTCTACTACCGCCTCAACGTCTTCGAGATCTTCGTCCCGCCGCTCCGCGAGCGGCGCCCCGACATCCCGCTCCTCGCCGACCACTTCGTGGAGCGCTTCGCCGCCGAGCACGGGCGGAGCGTGCGGCGCATCTCCACGACCGCGATCGACATGCTGATGAGCTACCACTGGCCCGGCAACGTCCGCGAGCTGGAGAACTGCATCGAGCGGGCGACGCTCGTCTGCGAGGGCGGCGTCCTGCACGCGCACCATCTGCCCCCCACGCTCCAGACCGCCGAGGTCTCCGGTACGCTGCCGAGGCAGTCGCTGGCCGCCGCCGTCGAGAGCTACGAGAAGGACCTGCTCCTCGACGCGCTGAAGATCACGCGGGGGAACCGCGCGAAGGCGGCGAGGCTCCTGCAGACGACCGAGCGGATCCTGGGCTACAAGCTGAAGGGCTACGGCATCGATCCGACGCGCTTCAAGGGCTAGCCCCTGACGCTTTCCTGACGCCCGGCTCACGGTTCCTTCTCCCGTCCTGACGGGATTCCTGCCGTTCTGTTGGATTCCTCGGCCTTCCCGACAAAATTGTCGGGCCGGGCGAGCCGCACGGAGCGCCCGGAGTCGCGGCCAAACCGTCCCCTGTCAGCGAATTGGGTGGCACGCCGCGCCGAACGGACGGGTGGCACCGCTCCTGCGATGGCCCGGGCGGCCCGAGGCTCCCGGGCCGCCGGATCCGGGGAGCGAGGTACCGATAGGAATGGGAGGCATGGATGAACTCGAGGAAGCGTCTCTTCACAGCCCTCGCCCTTTCGCTGCTCGTGGTCGGGTCGTGGTCGCTCGTCGCGGCGGACCCGTCGGGGGCCAGCACCGGCGGAATCGGCAACGTCCCGGCCAAGATCGCGGGAAAGCCCACGCTCGAGGAGGTGGGCGCCGCGCTCGGCCAGACGCGGGTTTCGCTGAACTTCGTCTGGACGCTCGTCGCCGCGTTCCTGGTGATGTTCATGCAGGCGGGATTCGCCCTCGCGGAGACGGGCTTCACCCGGGCCAAGAACGCGGCCCACACGATGACCATGAACTTCATGGTCTACGCGCTCGGCATCCTCGGCTTCTGGGCCACGGGGTACGCGTTCCAGATGGGGGGCTCCGGATCCGCGATGGGCGCGGCGCTGACGGCCCCCGAGGGGATGAGCAAGCTCCTCGGGATCACGATCGGAGGCAACAGCTGGGGCCTCGTCGGCGGGTCGGGCTTCTTCCTGACCGGGGTCTCCTACGACGTGGCGGCCTTCGCGATCTTCATGTTCCAGATGGTCTTCATGGACACGGCCCTGACGATCCCCACGGGCTCCATGGCCGAACGGTGGAAGCTCTCGGCGTTCGTGATCTACGCGTTCGTCGCGTCGGGCCTCATCTACCCGATCTTCGGCTGCTGGGCCTGGGGCGGCGGCTGGCTCCAGACCCTCGGCAAGTACGCCCACCTCGGCCACGGCTATGCCGACTTCGCCGGTTCCGGCGTCGTCCACCTCACCGGTGGCGTGATGGCGCTGACCGGGGCCTGGGTCCTCGGACCGCGGATCGGCAAGTACGTGAAGGGCCAGAGCCAGGCGATCCCGGGCCACAACCTCCCGATGGCGATCCTCGGCTGCTTCATCCTCGCGTTCGGCTGGTTCGGCTTCAACGCCGGCTCGACGCTCGCCGGGACCGACCTCAGGATCTCGGTCGTCGCCACGAACACGATGCTCGCCTCCGCCTCCGGAGCGCTCCTCTCCTTCCTCACCACGTGGGCGAAGTACAAGCGGCCCGACCCGTCGATGAGCGTCAACGGGATGCTCGCCGGCATGGTCGCGATCACCGCACCGTGCGCGTTCGTGAACGCCCCCGTCGCGGTCCTCATCGGGGCGATCTCCGGGGTGCTCGTCGTCGCCGCGGCCCTCTTCATCGAGAACAGGCTGAAGATCGACGACCCGGTCGGCGCGATCGCGGTCCACGGCGTCAACGGCGCCTGGGGTCTCGTGGCCCTGGGGCTCTTCGCCGACGGGACGTACGGTGGCGGCTGGAACGGCGGTCCCGAGGCCGGCGTGACCGGCCTCTTCTACGGTGACGGCGGCCAGCTCGTGGCCCAGCTGATCGGCATCGGCGCCAACCTCCTCTGGGTCGGTGTGACGAGCCTCGTCCTCTTCAAGGTGCTCGACAAGGTCGTCGGCATGCGGGTGAGCGCGGAGCAGGAGCTGCAGGGTCTCGACTTCAACGAGGTGTCCGCTCCGGCGTACCCGGGCGAGGGCTTCCCGGTCCACTTCCCGGTCTTCGCGCCGCCGGCCCTCGGCTCGACCCGGCCCGCCGCCGCCACCGCGGTGAGCCCCGTTCCGGCGCCCGCGGCCGGCGGCAAGTGAAAGGAGATTCGACCGTGAAGATGATCACCGCGATCGTCCGGCCCGAGAAGCTGGAGGCCGTCAAGGCGGCCCTCTTCGCCGCCGAGGTGGAGGGCCTCACCATCTCCCGCGTCTCCGGGCACGGGGGGGAGACGACCGTCCTCGAGAGCTACCGCGGCCAGCCGCTCGTCTACGAGTTCCACGAGAAGATCCGGTTCGACATCGCCGTCTCCGACCCCTTCGTGGACGTCACGATCGACGCCATCGCGAAGGCCGCCTGTACCGGCGCGGTGGGCGACGGGAAGATCTTCGTCACTCCGCTCGAGCGGGTGGTGAGGATCCGGACGCGGGAGGTCGACCGGGAGGCGGTCACCCCCGTCCACATCGCGACCAGGTAACGACCGACCCCACGACATCGACGCACGGCCCCCCGGGACCCGGGGGGCCCGTGCCAGGAGCGCTCATGCACGGAAAACGCCTCACGAAGCTCGTCCACCTGCCCCTCCTGTCCGCCCTCCTCGTGAGCGCGGCCGGGAGGGCCCAGACGCCCGCGGGGGACCCGCCCGCTCCCGCCCCGACGCCGACACCCTGGTACCAGGAGATCGCGGTGAACGGCCTCGTGTCGGCGAGCTATTCGTACAGCTTCAACAGGCCGGCCTCCGGAACGAACGGCTACCGGGTCTTCGACTTCGACGACGGCTCGATCAAGCTCGACGTCGCCGAGCTCGTCGTCCAGAAGGCCGCCACGAAGCCGGGGGAGATCGGCTTCCGCGTCGACGCCGTCGCCGGCGGCTCGGTCCCACGCGTCTCGGCCGCGAGCGGCCTGTTTCGCGATCCGGCGACCGGGAAGGCACAGGACGTCGACCTCCAGCAGGCGTACGTGAGCTGGATCGCGCCGGTCGGCGGCGGACTCCGCTTCGACGTGGGGAAGTTCGTGACGAGCCACGGCTACGAGCTGATCGAGGGGTACGACGGCTACAACGACAACGCGACCCGCTCGATCCTCTTCGGCTACGCGATCCCGTTCACTCACACCGGCTTGAAGGCGACCTACGCGTTCGCCGAGGCCCTCTCGGCCAACGTCCAGGTCGTCAACGGCTGGGACGACGTGAAGGACAACAACTCGTCGAAGACGCTGGGCGTGGGCCTCACCGTGACGCCCGGGCCGAAGGTCACGCTGATCGCCAACTACATGTACGGGCCGGAGCAGACCGGGAACGACCACGACGCCCGCGGCCTGCTCGACCTCGTCGCCACGCTCAAGCCGAGCGACACGGTGACGGTGGGCGCCAACCTCGACTGGGCGACCGAGTCCGGCATCGCCGCGGGAGGCGGGAACGCGGTCTGGTGGGGCGTCGCCGGATACCTGCGCCTCAACCTCTCCCCGACGTTTGCCCTCGCCCTGCGCGGCGAGCTCTTCGACGACCGGGACGGCGTCCGGACCGGGACGAGCCAGAAGCTGAAGGAGGTGACGTTGACGCCCGAGGTGAGGATCGGCGCCCACGTCGTCCTCCGGGGCGACGTCCGCGTCGACTTCTCCGACCGGGAGGTCTTCGAGGACCGGGACGGAGCCTTCACGAAGAAGAGCCAGCCCACCGTCCTGCTGAACGCGCTCTACACGTTCTGAGCAAGCGGCCCTCCCACCGGAATCCGGAGCCGCGGGTGTCACCCCGCGGCTTCCGTTCCGCTGCGCGCACGGGGCCGTTCGCTGCTCGGCGGCCCGACCGGAGCGAGCCGGACCGCTAAGCTGGGGCCGATGACTGGCCCCACCCCCCTTTCCGGCCGCCTGCGAGCGACTCTCGTCGTCGCCGGGCTCGGGGCGGCGTTCGGCGCGCTCCAGGGGACGTTGCTGTACGTCGGGCTGCGCCAGGAGCCCGGCCTGCCCGTCCAGCCGTCGCTCCCGCGCTTCGTCGTGTGGCAGGTGCTGTCGTGGCTCGTCTGGGGCGCGCTCGCCCCGGCGATCCTGGAGCTCGCCGCACGTGTGAGGCCGGAGCGCCCGCTTCGCTGGGTCGCCGTACACCTTCCGGCCGCCCTCGCCGCCTCCACGTTCCACGCCGCGGCGGGCGTCGCCGTGATGCGCGCCGTCAGCCCGTTCGGCCGCCGCGAGGCCCGGCCCTTCACCGGGGAGCTGCTGGGACGGGTCACCAGCACGCTCCACTTCGAGCTCCTCGTCTACCTCGCCATCGTCGGCACGAGCTACGCGGTCGACTACTACCGTCGCTTCCGCGACCGCGAGCTGCGGGCCGCCCAGCTCGAGACCCGGCTCACGGAGGCGAGGCTCGAGTCGCTGCGACTCCAGCTCCAGCCCCATTTCCTGTTCAACGCTCTGCACACGGTGGCCGGTCTGGTGCGGCAGGGCGAGAGCCCGGCCGCGGTGGAGATGCTGGCCCGCCTGTCGGACCTGCTGCGCGCCACGCTCGAGGGGGGCGGCCGGCCGCTCGTGCCTCTGGCCAAGGAGCTCGCGCTCGCCGAGCTGTATCTCGGCATCCAGCAGGTGAGGTTCGCCGACCGGCTCCGCGTGGAGCGGCTGATCGACCCGTCCCTCCTCGACGCGGAGGTCCCGCCGTTCGTCCTGCAGCCGCTCCTCGAGAATGCCGTCCGCCACGGGCTGGGCGCCCGGGCCGGAGCGGGGCTGCTTCGAATCGTGGCCGAGCGGGCCGGCGCCGACGTCTGTCTGGAGATACAGGACGACGGCCGGGGCCTCGGGCACGCGTCGGGTCCACCGGTCGAGGGCGTGGGGCTCGGGAACACGCGCGCGCGGCTCGATCAGCTGTTCGGAGCGTCCGCCCGGCTGGAGCTCCTGCCGCGGCCGGAGGGCGGGGCGATCGCACGTCTCACCCTTCCGTTCACCACGCGCCCCGGCGCGCCGGAGACCGAGGCGTGACCGGCTCACCCGGGCCGCTCCGGGTGGCCCTCGCCGACGACGAGCCGACGGCGCGCGCCACGCTCCGGCTCCTCCTGCGGCGCCACCCGGACCTCGAGATCGTCGCCGAGTGCGTCGACGGCGCCGCGACCGTGGAGGCCGTCCGTGCGGCCCGGCCGCAGCTCCTCTTCCTGGACGTGCAGATGCCGGAGAGGGACGGCTTCTCGGTCCTGGCCGCCCTGGAGCCCGAGGAGACGCCCGCCGTCGTGTTCGTGACCGCCTACGACGAGCACGCGCTGCGCGCCTTCGACGTCCAGGCGCTCGACTACCTGCTCAAGCCGTTCTCCGACGACCGGTTCGAGCGGTGCCTGGCACGCGTCCGCCAGCGGATCGGGGGAGACGGTCTGGCGGAGCTGGGACGGCGCGTCCAGGGCCTCCTGGCCGGCGTGGCCCTGCCGGCCGGGACGAGTGTCGGGGCTGGCGTGGAGCGGCTCCTCGTGAGCGGGAACGGTCGGACCGTCGTGGTGAGCGTCGCCGAGATCGACTGGATCGAGGCCGCCGACTACTGTGTCGAGCTTCACGTGGGGAAGCGGTCGCACGTCCTGCGGCGGACCCTCGCCGAGCTCGAGTCCGACCTCGACCCGTCGCGCTTCGTACGGATCCACCGGTCGGCGATCGTGAACGTCGAGCGCGTGCGCCAGATCCGGCCGTACCTGAAGGGAGACGCGTACGTCGACCTCGCGGACGGCACCCAGCTCCGCCTCTCGCGGACGCACCGGGAGAACCTCCTGGCCGCGCTCTCCCGGCGCCCGGGCCGGTAGCCCCCGGACGGGCGCCACGTCCCACGCCCGGACGCGTCCGTCCCACGCCCGGTTCGTGAAGAGGGCTCCCCCCGGGTGGACGCGCCGCGACAACCCGCTCCAGCACATCGCCTTACCACGGCAGAGGCGTTGGCACGGGTCCTGAAAGGACCGGGTCATGGACGTACCCCGCCCCGACCGTTCGCGCGAGAAGAAGCTCAAGCGCCTGGCCCTCTTCGGGGGCGGCGCCCTGCTCCTCGGCGCGGTCACCCTCGGCGTCAGCCGTCTGAAGCCCGCGGCCCCCACGGTCGAGCGGGCCACGGTCTGGATCGACACGGTCAAGCGTGGCCCGATGCTCCGGCAGGTGCGCGGCGCCGGCACGCTGGTGCCGGAGGAGATCCGCTGGATCCCGTCGGTGACCGAGGCCCGCGTCGAGAAGATCGTCGTCCGGCCCGGCGCCCAGGTGACGGCCGGCACGGTGCTGCTCGAGATGTCGAACCCGGAGGTCGAGCGCGACGCGCTGGACGCGGAGTGGCAGCTGAAGGCGGCCGAGGCCGACCTCTCCGGCCTCACCGTGGCGCTGGAGTCCCGGCAGCTCGACCAGCAGGCGTCGGCCGCCTCGGTGCGCGCCGACTACACCCAGGCGCAGATGCAGGCGGCGACCAACGAGGGCCTCGCGAAGGACGGCCTCGTCTCCGACCTGACCCTGAAGCTGTCGAAGGTCCGGGCCGACGAGATGAAGACCCGCAACGAGATCGAGGAGAAGCGCCTCGCCATGAAGGACCGCTCCGACGAGGCCCAGCTCTCCGCGCAGCGCGCCAAGGTGGAGCAGCTGCGCGGGATGGCGCGCCTCCGGAGGGACCGGCTGGAGGCGCTGAAGGTGAGGGCCGGGATGGACGGCGTGCTCCAGCAGGTGCCGGTCGAGGTGGGCCAGCGCGTCGCCCCCGGCACCAACGTGGCCCGCGTCGCCGACCCGAACCGGCTGAAGGCGGAGGTCCGCGTGCCGGAGACGCAGGCGAAGGACGTCGTCATCGGGCAGCGGGCCGAGGTCGACACCCGCAACGGCATCGTCGAGGGGCGGGTCGTGCGGATCGACCCGGCCGTCCAGAACGGGACGGTCACGGTGGAGGTGACCCTGGTGGGCGAGCTGCCGAAGGGCGCGCGCCCCGATCTCTCCGTGGACGGCACCATAGAGATCGAACGGCTCCCCGACGTCACCTTCGTCGGCCGTCCGGCCTTCGGTCAGGAGAAGAGCACGGTCGGCCTCTTCAAGCTCGTCGAGGGGGGAAAGTACGCGGTGAGAGTCCCGGTGAAGCTCGGCAAGTCCTCGGTGAACACGGTCGAGATCGTCGAGGGGCTGAACCCGGGCGATCAGGTGGTCCTGTCCGAGCTCTCCGCCTGGGACGCCTACGACCGTATCCGTTTGAACTGACCGTCGTATCAGGAGAAACGACGATGCCGACGCAGGACCTCGCCTTCGCCCTCCGCTCGCTCCGGCGCTCGCCGGGCTTCGCGGTCACGGCGATCCTGGTCCTCGGGCTCGGGATCGGCGGGGTCAGCGCGTTCCTCTCCGTGGCCGAGATGGCCCTCTTCAAGTCGGTACCGGTCAGCGCTCCCGACCGGCTCGTCTGGGTGTCGGCGCGCTGGCGCGACGGCGCGCCGTTCCAGGGTCTCTCGTATCCGGACTACGTCGATTACCGGAGCCGGAACGGCACGCTCTCCTCGCTCGCGGCCTTCACCCCCACGCCGTTCAGCCTCGCGCCCGAGAGGGGCGAGCCGGTCCGGCTGAGCGGGCAGCTCGTGAGCGGCAACTACTTCGACACCCTCGGCGTGGCGCCCGCGCCGGGCCGCGGCTTCCTCCCCTCGGAGGACGAGGTGCCGGGGCGCGACCCCGTGGTGGTGCTGTCGCACGCCCTGTGGCAACGCCTCTACGGCGGCGACCCGTCGATCGTGGGGCGCGCGGTGCTGGTGAACGGCGCCGCCTTCACCGTGGCCGGGATCGCGCCGCGCGGTTTCACCGGCGTCGAGCTCGAGCACCCGGCCGACCTCTGGGTCCCGCTCGCGATGACGGCCCAGGCCGTGCCGCCCACGCCCAACCTGCTGTCCTCCCGCGAGTCGGCGTTCCTGAGCTCGATCGGGCGCCTGAAGGAAGGCGTCACCGTCGCCGCGGCGTCCGCGAACCTCAGCAGCCTCGCGGACGGCCTGGCCCGGGAGTTCCCGCGGGTGCGTCCGGGCTTCGGCGTCTCGGTCTCGAAGGTCGCGGGCTGGCTTCCGCCCGGCGCGCGCCGCGCGGCGATCCCGCTCGGCGCGATGCTGCTGGCCCTGACCCTGTTCGTGCTCCTGATCGCGGCGGCGAACGTGGCCGGGCTCCTCCTCGTCCGCGGCGCGTCGCGCGGGCGTGAGCTGGGCGTGCGGGTGGCGCTCGGGGCCACGCGGGGACGGATCGTCCGACTCCTCCTCGCCGAGAGCGTCGTGGTCTCGGTGGCCGGCGCGGCCCTCGGCGCGCTCCTCGCGACCGCGGGCGTCGCCGCGCTCGGCGCCCTCGTCGAGGCGTCGCCCTCCTTCACCGAGGCGATCCGGCCCGACGGGAGGGTCCTCCTCGCCACGATGCTGGTGGGACTCCTCACCGGGATCGGGGCCGGGCTCCTCCCCGCGCTCGAGTCGGTACGGGACGCCTCCACGGCGTCGGCCCTCGCCGGGACCTCGCGCCACCGTCTGCAGCGCGGTCTCGTGACCGTGCAGATGGCCCTCTGTGCCCTCCTCCTCGTCGCGGCGGGCCTCCTCCTGCGCACCCTCGGCCGCACCGCCGCGGTCGATCCCGGCTTCGAGCCGGACCGCGTCGCCATCGCGTCCTTCGACCTCGGCCTGCAGGGCTACGGCCGCGAGGCCGCCGACGCCTTCCTGGCGACGCTCGCCGGGCGGCTCCGCGCCCGGCCCGAGGTGGAGTCGACGGCGGTGACCGGCCTGCTGCCGCTCGGGGGAGTGATGGTGGGGAAGGCGTTCGCGAAGGAGAGCGCCGGCGGCGAGCCGGCCGACTGGCCGATCGTCTTTTTCGATGCGGTCTCGCCCGGCACCTTCGCGACGCTCGGGGCACGCCTCGTCGAGGGCCGGGAATTCGTGGCGGGCGACGGGCCCGGGGCGCCGCGGGTGGCCGTCGTGAACCGGACGATGGCGCGCCAGCTCTGGCCCGGCGAGAGCGCGCTCGGCAAGCGGCTCCGCGAGCGAACCGGAGCCGACGCGCTCACGGTGGTCGGGGTCGTCGCCGACCTGAAGGTGGACGACGTGGCCGACGCCCCGGCGCCGTACCTCTACCTCTCCCGGGCCCAGGTGATGGGACCGCCCGCGGAGTCGCACCTGCTGGTCCGTGTGAGGGGCGACGCCGCCCGCCTCGGACCGGTCCTCAGGAGCGAGATCGCCGCGCTCGACCGGAGGCTCCCGCTCTTCGGGAAGACGACGCTCCGCGAGGTCGCCCACGAACGCGAGGACCGCCGCCGCGCGCTGACCGGCCTCGTGACCGCCCTCGGCGCCGGCGCGCTGGCGCTGGCCGCCCTCGGCC
>CAYLNK010000029.1:0-35154 GCA_964384675.1 uncultured Holophagales bacterium
CACGATCGCGACGCGGCGGCCCGCCGGGACCGGCTGGGTCGAGAAGAGGGCGCCGAGGTCGAGCAGCTCCGGGAGCGATCGGGCCGAGAGGATCCCCCCGTTCGAGACCGGAGGCCCGGACGGCTCGAGCTCGACGACCGGCTTCCGCCGGGCGGCCGCTCGCGCCGCGACGGCGAAGCGGTCGCCGGCCGGCCGCGAGCCGTACAGGAGGACGCACGAGGTCCGGACGTCGTCCGCGGCGCTCTCGAGGAGATCGGCCTCGTCGACGTCCCCCTCCGGCCCCAGCGAGGCGAAGCGCGAGACGCCGAGCCCGAGCAGGCGGAGCATCTCGAAGATCGAGACGCCGAGCGGGCCGGAGCGCGTCAGGAGCATGATCGACCCGGGGCCGGGGCCGATCGGCGCGGACGTCGCGTGGAGCGAGACCGCGGGGTCGGTGTTCACCACGCCCATCGCCGAGGGGCCCACCACCCGTATGCCCGCCGCCCGGAGCTTCCCGACGAGCGCCCGGCCCTCCTGAAGCGCCTTCTCGCCGTTGTCCTCGTACCGCGTCGACGGGAGGAGGACCGCCTTGACCCCCATCTCGATGCAGTCGTCGGCGACGACGGCAGCTTCGGCAGGCGGAACGGCCAGGATCGCGAGCTCCATGCGATCGGGGATCGCGCGGAGCCGCGGGTAGCAGCGGAGCGAGGCGAGGAGGGACGAGCTGCTGTTGACCGGGACCAGGCTCCCCTTGAACCCGCCGTCCTGGAGGGCGCGGAGGTACTCGTGACCCAGCGTTCCCACCGTGCGGCTGGCGCCGACCACCGCGACCGACGCGGGCTCGAAAAGGGCTCTCAACCCTTCGCTTCCCCCGGTCGTTCCTCCCGCGGGCCTCTCGTCCATCGATCCCCCCCTCCCTGCTCCGGCGATTATGGGGCCGGGCCGAGCGGCGGGGACCCTCAGAAGAGCTCGTCGATCGGCAGGTAGACGCCGTCGCCCGCGAGCGGCACGTACTCGAAGCCCCGGCCGATGGGGTCGTCGCGGCGGACCGTCGTGAAGTCGATCCCGAGCGCCGAGTAGAGGGTGCAGGTGACGTCCTCGGGGCGCACGTCGCGGTTCCCCTTCCAGCCGTACTCTCTCGCCTTGTCGCCCCGCTCGTCGGTCTGACCGATCACCCGTCCGCCGCGTACGCCGCCGCCCGCGAAGGCGATCGACATCCGCTGGAAGTGATCGCGCCCGCCGCCCGAGTTGGGAGCGCCGACGGTCCTCCCGAACTCACCGACCACGATGACGAGCGTCTCGTCGAGGAGGCTCCCGCCGGTCACTCCCGGCCGGGCCTCGAGGTCCGCCAGGAACGCGCCCAGTCCCGAATCCAGCGCGCCGGCGGTCGCGTAGATCCCGTTGGGCTTCGCGTAGAGACCCCCGTGCTGATCCCAGCCGCCCAGGTTCACCTGGACGAAGCGGGTCCCGCGGTCCGCGGCCAGGACCTTCCGCGCGATGAGCAGGGAATCGCCGAACGTGGAGGGTCCGTACGGCGTCCTCTCGGCGGTGGTGAACGTGAAGAGGCTCGAAACGTCCGGGGAGTCGATCAGCGACTTGGCCTGCCCGTAGAAGCCGTCCATGTCGGCGGCGTTCTTTCCGAGAGGAGCCCCGGCGGCGCGGTCCGAATCGAGCGCCCGGATGAGACTCCAGCGGTTCGCGAGGCGAGCGGCGCCGTCCGGGTGCTTCAGGCTGGCGAGCCCGCTCCCGTTCCCGGGCGCGGTGGAGAACGGCGCGAACCGGGAGGGAAAGTAGCCGGGGCCGATGACCCCGGCGGCGTTCAGCGCGAGGAAGCCGGGGAGGACGTCGCTCGCCTTTCGCTGCGCCTCGGTCTCGAGCGCGACGACCGCGCCGATGTGCGGTGAGATGTTCCCGAGGGGGCCGCTCGGCTTGCGGGCGATCTGCGTCCACGTCTGGGCGAGAGAGTGGACGGCCGCCCAGGCCAGCCCGGTCCGCACGAACGCCAGCTTGTCGATCTGCTCCCCGAGCCTCGGCATCAGGCCCCTCGGAAAGCGGATGCTCCCGAGGTACGTGGTCGGGTCGAAGTCCTTCGGGGTCCAGGTCCCTTCCTTGAGGTCGAAGGTGTCCGTGTGGCTGGGACCGCCGCCCAGGAAGACGAGGACGGCGTTCCGCGCCGTGCCGAGGAGGCGGGGCGACGTGGCGGCCTCCGCCCGGCGAGGGGCGGCGAGGACGTCGGCGAAGTAGGAGCCCACGACGCCGGTGCCGGCGACGCGGAAGAAGCGCCGGCGCGAGAACCCGTCCGCGAGGAGCGGGAAACCGCAGCCGTCCGTGCAGGTCTTGCAGAAGAGCTTCATGCTGGCCCTCGTCGGGGTGGTGGAACGGGCGCGGACGACTTGGTGACCCGGGTGGAGGGGGACGGGGGAACCCGGCGCCCGGGTTCCCCCGTCATCAGTTGTAGAGGAAGTCGAGGCGGTTGATCAGCGCGAACTGCAGGTCCTCGGTCTTCTCGCCGATCGGACCGCTCCTCAGGTACGCGGCGGCCGCGGAGCGCTCGGACGGTGACGGGAACCGGCCGAGGGTCGTGAGATAGAGCTGGTCGGCGATCGACTCGGGCAGCTGCGTGGCCTTCAGGACCTTCGACACCGTGGAGCCGGCGGCGGACTGCTTCACCCTCGACGTGACGATGGGGTCGTCCAGGAGCGCGAGCGCCTGGACGATCGAGCCGTCGGAGCTGCGAGGCACGGTGTCGCGGTTGCCCCGGCCGAAGGCCGTCATGAACGTGCGATACGCCCCACCGGACTCCGGCTCGGTCGGATCGGGCAGCGCGACCGCGGTCGGGACGACGCCCATCCCGACCACGGTGAACTGGGCCGCGGGCGGCGGAACGCCGGTCGCCCGCAGGACCGCGTCGAGCAGCACCTCGGCGGCGAGGCGGCGTGGGTAGCGCCGTGCGAAGAGCGGCGTGAGCGCGTCGGACCACGCGCCCTCGTAGCGCGCCGACCGCTGGTACGCCGAGGACTTCGTGAGCGTGCCGAGGAGGTGGCGCAGGTCGTAGCCCGACTCGCGGAACGAGGCGGCGAGCTTCTCGAGCAGAACGGGATGCGTCGGCTGGACGCTCCACGGCGGCGGCGGCGGGTCGTTCGGGTCGAGGCGAGCCAGGTCGAACGAATCGGCCGGCTCCACGATCCCGAGCCCGAACAGCTCCTTCCAGACGTAGTTGACGGCGGCCCGGGCGAACTGCGGGTGCGCGGTGAGGATCCGGCCGTACGCGGCCCGGTAGCTCTCTCCCGGCCGCGGCCCCTCACCGGTGAGGATGAACGCCGGATCGACCTGGGTCACGCTCCCGAGCGGCTGGCGCGGCGACTTGTTGCCGCTCGTGGTGTTGAGCCGATAGGCCCCGCTCGTCAGGTCCGACAGGAGGTACTTGCGCTGGCCGGTGGCCGGGTCGTTCTGGGCGGTCGTCGCGCTGCGGCTGAAGAAGGCGGCGTTCTTCCAGAAGTCGAGCCGCTTCAGGCCGGAGAGGGCGATGCTGATCTGGTCCGTGTGTCCGGCGCCGTCGTGACACGAGAGACACCCGATCTGGAGCCCCAGGAACCGCTCGCCCGAGTGGGACGAGAGGTTGTCGTAGGTGTCCTGGACCGGGCCCGCCACGGCCATCTGGCGCACCCAGTAATTGGGGGGGCCGACGGCGAAGCTGTCGCCCGTCCCGGCGATCAGCTCCCGCGCCATCAGGTCGTACGGCTTGTGCGCCCGGAGCGCCGCGACGAGGTAGGCGTGGTACGCGTTGCGGCCGTACGCGGTCTCCTTCCCGTCGTTCGCGGTCTGCTTCACGTTCGCGAGGAGGTCGCCCAGGAAGAGGGCCCAGCGATCGACGAACGCGGGTGATTCGAGCAGGCGGTCCACGAGGCGATCGCGCTTGCCGGGCTGGAGGTCGGCCACGAACGCCCGCACGGTCTCCGGATCGGGGATCTGACCCGTCAGGTCGAGCGTGACCCGTCGTAGGAGCTCCTCGTCTGAGGCGGTCGGCGCCGGGGCCACGCCCTCGGCCGCGAGCCGTCCGAAGACCTCCTGGTCGACGAAGCTCCGGTAATGGGGGAGGACGGTGCGGGAGGACGAGGCCGCGGACCGTGTCACGGCGGCGACCGCGTCGGCGTTTCTCGAGAGGATCCGCCAGCGCTCCCGGACCGCCTCGTGGGAGGCTTTCAGGCCGAGGGTGCAGTCCGCGGCGGGGAGGCCACCGTCACGGGCGGGCTCCTCGCCGGTCGGCGCCTCCTGAGCCGCCGCGGGTGTACGCAGGACCAGCGCGGCGGCGAGCGCGAGCAGCGGGGCGGCCCGGGAGGATCGGGTGGAACGGGTTCGCATGGGGCCTCCGGCCGAGAACGATTCTCACACCAGCGGACGGGAATGACACCCGGCAGTGTCGAAGGCCCCTCGTTTTCTTTCGCGAGCCTCCGCTACCGGTACGACTCCATCACGCGGTCGAGCGCTTCCCGGGACGGCCGGATCCGCTCGAGCGGCAGCGTCGACAGCGGCTCGTCCACGAGGTCCATCAGAGAGCCGAGGCTCGGCTTCTTCGGGTCGACGTAGAGGATCCCGGTCAGGATCTCCTGCCGGGCGTAGCTCTCGTGGATCGTCCGCATCGCCTTCTCGCGGTCGGTGGGGTCGTAGTCGCGCCCGACCCCCTTGAAGCGGACGAGGCTGCCGTCGGGGAACCGCACCTCCGTCGACTCTCCGGACGGGATCTCGGCCAGCGTTTCCTCGAAGAACGGCACGAAGCCGACGTCGTGGACGGGGGTCTCGTGCTCCTTGGAGTACTTGTAGCTCTTCGTGGAGCCCTCGTGGTCGTTGAACGTCACGCACGGGGAGATCACGTCGATGACCGCGGTTCCCCGGTGGGCGATGGCCGCCTGCAGGATCGCCTGCAGCTGCTTCATGTCGCCGGAGAAGGAGCGAGCCACGAAGGCGCCCCCGAGCTCGATGGCCAGCGAGCAGCAGTCGATGGGGGTGAGGTCGTTCACGGTGCCGTTCTTCAGCTTGGCGCCGAGGTCGGCGGTGGCCGAGAACTGGCCCTTGGTCAAACCGTAGACGCCGTTGTTCTCGATGATGTAGAGGAGCGGGACGTTGCGCCGAACCAGGTGGACGAACTGGCCGACGCCGATCGAGGCCGTGTCGCCGTCACCGGAGACGCCGATGCCGACGAGCCGCGGGTTCGCCATCAGGGCCCCCGTGGCGAGCGAGGGCATGCGGCCGTGGACGCCGTTGAATCCCCAGGCGCGGTTCAGGAAGTAGGCCGGCGTCTTGGACGAGCAGCCGATCCCGGAGAACTTGGCGACCTGGTGCGGCGCCACGCCCATCTCGTAGAACGCGGTGATGACCTGCTTGGTGATGACGTCGTGCCCGCAGCCGAGACAGAGGGTGGATTTCCCGCCCTCGTAGGCGGCCTTGGGCAGGCCGATGCGGTTGGTCTTCGGTGCGGCGGGTGTGGGGGCGGCGCTCATCGTCAACCCTTCCTCTGGCGGTCGTTCAGGACCCCGTCGATCACGGTCGTGGCGTCGAGCGGGTGCCCGTTGTACTGGCGGATCGAGCCGAGCTTCGCCGCGTGCTCGGGCATCTCGTCGCACAGGATCGTACGGAGCTGGCCGTCGCGGTTCTGCTCGACGACGAGCACGCGGTCGTGGCGGGCCACCCAGGCGCGGAGCTCCTCCCCGATCGGGAGCGCCTTCAGCAGGCAGTAGTCGACGGGGATGCCGAAGTCGCGCGACAGCTTGTCGCGCGCCTCCAGCGTGCCGTAGCGCGAGGTGCCGAACGCGAGGAGGCCCGTCGTGGCTCCCGGCGCGTCCTCGAAATCGGGCTTCGGGACCAGCGTGCGGGCCGTCTCGAGCTTCCGGCGCAGGCGGTCGACGTTCGCGACGTAGTCCTGGGGCTTCTCCGAGTAGGCCGCCTGCTCGTTGTGGCCGGACCCGCGCGTGAAGTACGCCCCGGCGGGGCTGTCCGTGCCGGGAAGGGTGCGGTACCCGATACCGTCGCCGTCGACGTCCTTGTAACGGCCCCAGCTTCCCTTCAGGGCTTCGACCGCGGCCGCGTCGAGGACCTTCCCGCGGTCGAGGGGCGCGGTCGGGTACCCGAACGGCTCGGACATCCAGTTGTTCATGCCGAGGTCCAGGTCCGACAGGACGAAGACCGGCGTCTGGAGCCGCTCGGCGAGGTCGAACGCCGTCCCCGCCATCGAGAAGCACTCCTCGGGAGACGACGGGAAGAGGACCGGGTGCTGGGTGTCGCCCTGCGAGTTGTAGTAGCAGAGGAGGACGTCGCCCTGCATGGTGCGGGTCGGCAGGCCGGTGGACGGGCCGGTGCGCTGGATGTCGAAGATGACGGCCGGGATGTCGGCGTAGTAGCCGAGCCCGATGATCTCGGACATGAGCGAGACGCCCGGGCCGGACGTGGAGGTGAACGCGCGCGCGCCCGCCCACGAGGCGCCGATGACCATCCCGATCGAGGCGATCTCGTCCTCGGCCTGGATGACGCAGGCGGTCGCCTTGCCGGTGACGGGGTCCTTGCGGTGCTCGTCGGCGAAGTCGATGAACGACTCGCACAGGGACGACGACGGGGTGATCGGGTACCAGGCGCAGACGGTCGCGCCCGCGAACACGCAGCCGAGGGCGGCTGCCGCGTTGCCGTCCAGGATGATCTTGCCGGCGGTCTGGTCCATCCGCTCCACGCGGTACGGGCTCTTCTCGGGGAACGTCGCCTCCGAGTACTCCCGGCCGGCGCGCACGGCGGAGAGATTGAGGTCAACGGCCTTCGGCTTGCCGCCGAGCTGCTTGCGGATCGCGGCCTCGATCTCGGCCTCTTCGATCCCGAGGAGGTCGGCCGCGACGCCGACGTAGATCATGTTGACGAGGAGCTTGCGCAGCTTGGCGTGCTCGGGGGCCGTGGTGATCTTCACGACCAGCTCGGAGAACGGCACGGGGTAGAAGAGGAGGTCGTCCCGGCGGCTCTCGACGCCGAGCTTCTTCTCGCAGATCACGACCGCGCCGGTGCGGGCCTCCCGGACGTCCTCGTCGGCGGTCTCCGGGTTCATCAGGATCAGGACGTCGAGGTCGCGTTTACGCGCGATGTAGCCGTCGCGGTTCACGCGGATCGTGAACCAGGTCGGCAGCCCCTGGATGTTCGACGGGAAGAGGTTCTTCCCCGACACCGGCACGCCCATCCGGAAGATCGACCGCATCAGCACGTTGTTCGCGGTCTGCGATCCCGAGCCGTTCGCCGTCGCGACCTGCAACGAGAAGTCGTTCACGGTGACGTCCCGGGAGACCCCCGTCGGCGCCTGCGTGTCCGAGAGAACCATCGACATAGCCCGCTTCCCTCCGGGTCGGTATGCTAACCCGGTCGATCACCTGCTCCCGTCAAGGCCAAGGAGGCTCGATGTCCGAAGCGCCGGCGCCGATCTCGACCGTCCCGTGCCCCGTCACTCTCCGTCTCGCCGACGGAACGAGCCTCGTGGGCAACGTCTGGCTGGTGCCCGATCCGTCGGGCCCCGGCGGAGTCACCTCGGTGCAGGCGCTCTTCGACGGCCCGCGCCACTTCCTGGCCGTCGGTCTGCCGAACGGCGAGCGCCAGTTCGTCTCGCGCTCCGCCGTGGTCTCGATCGAGCTCGCCTCGTCCGGGCCGGGCGTCGCGGAGGAGACCGACCCGGGCGCGCTGTTCGACGTGGTCACGCTCCACCTCGAGAAGGGAGAGGAGCTCTCGGGCGTCCTGCGGGCCACGGGCGCCGAGGGGTACAACCGGATGTCGGACATCCTGAACCTCCCGGGACGCTTCGTGGCGCTCGGGGCGGGCGACAAGGTGATCCTGGCGGCCAAGGCGCGGATCGTCCGCGTGTCGTTCTGAAGGGGGCGCCATGGCGAGGAACGTCGAGGCCCTGGTCCGTAACTTCCTGAAGACGAGCGGCGACGCCCTGTACCTGGTGCCGGGCGAGAGGATCTTCCTGATCCGGGGCACCCAGAAGGTGGTCGTCGGGCGCGAGGAGGTCAGCGACGACTCGTTCCGCGCCGTCGCGGCCGAGCTCGCCCCGGGCACTCCCGTCGAGTCCCTGGCCGACCAGCGCCTCCGTGTGCCGTACCGTCTGGACGAGACGTCGGATCCGGTGGAGATCGTGTTCGGCCGCTCCGGCGGCGCGTTCGCGCTGATGATCACCCGGGCCCGGCCCGGGGAGCCTTCGTCGGCGCCGGCGGCCGCTCCCGCGCCCGTCGAGACGCCCGTCCGTCCGGCCGCTCCGGCGACACCGGAGCCGCGCTCCGGGGCGTACCGCGTGGCGGTGACGCCCGATGCCCTCGACGTGCCCGAGTCCCTGGCGAGCTCGAGCCGCGACGCGGCCGAGATCACCTATACGCCGTTCACGGGCAAGAAGCTCGGCGTCGGGTCCCTCCGGGCGCGGGCCGACCGCCCCGTGGACGAGCTGCTCATCAAGGCGCTCGAGCGAGGCGCCTCGGACCTGCTCCTCGCGACCGGCTCCCGACCCGGCTTCCGGGTGGAGGGGGAGATGGTGGCGGGCGACCAGGCGCCTCTCCCGGCCGAGGAGATCGATCGCCTCCTGAACCACCTCCATTCGGAGCGCACCCGGAAGGAGCTGGCCGAGCGGCACGACGTGGAGACCTCGTACGAGATCCCGGGGGCCGCGCGGTTCCGGGTCACCATGTTCCGGGACCGAAACGGGATCGGCGCGTCGTTCCGGGTCATCCCGGCCGGGATCCCTCAGGCGACGGACCTCGGGCTCGGCTCCGGGGTCGTCGAGCTGGTGTCGCTCCCGCGCGGGCTCGTGATCGTGGCGGGGCAGAAGGGCTCCGGCCGGTCGACGACGCTGGCGGTGCTGATCGACCAGAGGAACGAGCACGTGGGCGGCCACATCGTCTCGCTCGAGGACCCGATCGAGTTCGTCCACGCCAACCGCGCCGGCTTCGTCACCCAGAGGGAGGTCGGCGCCTCGGTTCGCAGCATTGCCGATGGGCTGAGGTCCCTGCGCCGGGACGACGCGGACGTGGTGCTGGTGGGCTCGCTGCGAGACCCCGAGTCCGTCCTCCTCGCGCTCGAGCTCGCCGAGTCCGGCGTCCTGGTGCTCACGTCGCTCCCGGCGTCGACGGTACCGGCGACGATCGACCGCGTCGTGGAGCTGGTCCCGCCCGACCGGCAGGGCCTCGCCCGCACCATGCTGGCCGATTCCCTTCGCGGGGTCGTCGTCCAGACGCTCTGCCGCCGCCGGGGCGGCGGGCGGGTCGCCGCGCGCGAGGTGCTGCTACCGAACGGCGGAATCGCCGACGCCGTCCGCGACGGGCGCACCTCGACGCTCCCGGGTCTCATCGAGAGCGCTCGCGGGCAGGGAATGTGTCTCCTGAACGACTCGCTCCTCGACCTCGTGCGGCTCGGCTACGTCGAGGCGGGAGAGGCGTGGCGGCGGGCCGTCGACCGGACCGGCCTTCTCTCGCTCTTCAACATGAACGGGATCCCGTTCGACGAGGAGGCCGCGCGGGGCTCGTGAAGGTCGTCTCGCTCTGCCCGTCGATCACCGAGAGCCTCGTCGCCCTCGGCGCCGGAGGCACCCTGGCGGGCGTCACGCGGTACTGCATCCATCCGCGCGAGGCTCTCCGGGGTGTTCCGCGCGTCGGAGGCACCAAGGACCCGGACGTGGACCGGATCCTCGGCCTCGCTCCGGACCTCGTTTTCGCGAACGCGGAGGAGAACCGGCGCGAGGACGTGGAGAGGCTCGCGGCTCGCGTCCCGGTCGACGTCAGCCATCCGCGGCGCGTGGCCGAGGTGCCCGCCCTGCTCCGGCACTTCGGCGAGAGGACCGCGACGACCGCCGCCGCCGACGCCTGGGCCGCGAAGATCGAGCAGGCTCTCGCCCGGCTGCCTCGCGATCCGGCACCCTTTCGCTACGCCTACCTGATCTGGAAGGACCCGTACATGACGGTCGGCGACCGCACCTACGTCGCCGATCTGCTGCGCCAGGCGGGCGGCGTCAACGTCTTCGGCCGGAGCGCTTCCGACTATCCGCGGCTCTCCCTCGACGACCTCGCCGCGAGCGGAGCCGACGTGGTGCTGCTTCCCGACGAACCGTACCGTTTCCGCGAGGCCGACCGGAAGGCGATCCGCCGGATCCTGCCCGGGGCCGAGGTCCAGCTCGTTTCCGGTGACGACTTCTGCTGGCACGGCGTTCGCTCCCTTCGCGGACTGGAGGCCCTTCGTGAGATCTCTGCTTCTCCTGCTGGTCCTGGCGCTCCCCGCTGAGCCTTACCGGCTCGTCCTGAAGGACGGGACCGTCCTCGACCTGTCCGCCCCGCCCGAGGAGAGGAAGGGTCGCGTCGTGGGCACCCTGGCCGGACCCGGAACGCTCGTCTCGGTCCTCCCCGACCAGGTCGACCGGGAGCGGACCGACGCGGCGAACCGCAAGGGGCCCGCCCCACCGCCTCCGGACGTCGTGGTGCCGCTCCGCCCCGCGGGCGGCCCCGCTCTCGGAGATCGGGTGAAGCTCCAGGTGTCGGCGGAGGAGGCCCGCAAGAGGATCGAGGCGCTCTCCGGGACCGCCAAGCCGGAGCCCACCCCGGCTTCCGACGACGTCCCGGAGCGTGCCGAGCCCGGCAGCAAGCGTCCCCCGAAAGACGGTGGCGAGCACCTCGACAACCAGGGACGCGGGGAGGCGTTCTGGAGAGCGCGGGCCGAGAAGGCGAGGCGGGCGGTGTCGGACGCGGCGATCGCGCGCGAGGCCGCCGAGTCGAACGTGGCGAGCTGGGAGCACGCGATGCCCTCGGGGGACGCCGCGATCCAGACCTGGGCCCGGGAGCTGGCTCGCCTGCGCAGCGACGCCGAGCGTGCCCGGCGCGACGAGAAGGTGGTGCAGAAGCGTCTCGAGGACCTCGGTGAGGAGGCCCGCAAGGCGAACGCGTATCCCGGCTGGCTCCGCTGAACGAATCGGGGGGACCCTCCGAGGCCGGTTCCCCCGGGCCCCACCGGCCAGGCGGTCGCTCCTGTCTAGGCGCGGCGCCGGAGCAGGTCGAGGAACTCCTCCCGGACCGCCTTCTCCAGGAAGATCCCGCGGATCGCCGAGGTCACCGTCACGGCACCCGGCTTGCGAACGCCCCGCATCTCGACGCAGAGGTGCCTCGCCTCGATCACGACCATGACCCCCTGGGGCCGCAGCTCCTCCTCGAGCACCGCCGCGACCTGCTCCGTCAGCCGTTCCTGCAGCTGGGGCCGGCGCGCGAAGAACTCCAGCAGGCGAGGCAGCTTCGAGAGGCCTACGATCCGCTCGTTCGGGATGTAGGCGATGTGCCCATGCCCGTAGAAGGGGATGAAATGGTGGGCGCACATGGAGTAGAACGGGATCTCCTTCTCCATGACCATGGCCGTGTAGCCTTCGTCGTTGGGGAAGGTCGTCAGCTTCGGACGGGTCCCCGCGTCCAGACCCGAGAAGATGTCGAGGTACATCTTCGCGACGCGGCGGTCGGTATCGATCAGGTTCGGGTCCTTGTCGGGGCAGAGTCCCAGGATCCGGATGATTTCCTTGACGTGTCCGGCGATGGAGTCGACCCGGGGGTCGCCGTTCGTCTCCGGGGCTTCGGCGGGTGAGAGAGAGGTCGGCATCGGTCCATCATACGGGCCGGCGAGGAGAGCGGATGGCGGCAAGGAAGACCGGGGCTCGCGCACGAGCCACCACGATCGTGGCGACGATCGGACCGAACGCGGAGAAGCCCGGAGCCCTCGAGGTGCTGCTGTCGGCCGGTGTGGACGTCGTGCGGCTGAACGGGGCCCACTGCCGTGCGGGTGACGTCGCGCGGCGCGTGGGGCTCGTCCGGGCCCTCGAGCCGCGGCTCGGCCGTCCGGTCGGGGTCCTCCTGGACCTGGGAGGGCCCAAGATCCGGGTGGGACCCGTGGCCCCGGAGATGGCCTGGACCTCCGGGCAGAGCGTCGAGATCGTCCCGGGTGACCTGCGCGGCGAGGGGTCGCGGATCGGCGTGACGTACCCGAAGCTTCTCCACGACGTGGGGCCCGGTGCCGAGATACGGATCGACGACGGGCGGATCAGGCTCGAGGTGACCGGGCGCGGCAACGGTTTCCTGAGGGCCCGCGTCCTGGTCGGAGGGCGGCTCAAGAGCAAGGCGGGCGTGAACTTCCCGAATTCGGCGCTATCGGCGCCGGCCCTCACCGCGAAGGATCGCCGCGACCTCGAGGAAGGGCTCGAGGCCGGGGTCGACTTCGTCGGGCTCTCCTTCGTGCGGAGCGCGTCCCACGTCGAGTCGCTCCGCCGGTTGATCGCCAGGGTGCCGGAGGATGGACGTCCCTGGATCGTCTCCAAGATCGAGCGGGTCGAGGCCCTGCGCGACCTCGAGGCCATCGCGGCCGCCACCGACGTCCTCATGGTGGCGCGGGGCGACCTGGGAGTCGAGATCGGCCTGGCGAGCGTCCCGCGCGCTCAGCGGGAGATCCTGCGGGTCGGCCGCGCCCTCGGTGTGCCGGTGATCGTCGCGACCCAGATGCTCGAGTCGATGATCGACAACGCGTTTCCGACCCGGGCCGAGGTCTCGGACGTGGCCGGAGCCGTGCAGGACGGCGCGGATGCCGTGATGCTCTCCGGCGAGACCGCGGTCGGGGCCTATCCGGTCGAGGCCGTTCAGACGATGGCCGAGATCGCCTCGAAGGCGGAGGAGGGCGAGCGGGACCCGCTGGCGCTCGCGCCCCGCCGGATCGACACGTCGGACTTCACAGCCGTGGTGGCGAGCATGGCGGGTGAGGTCGCCGTGAAGGCGGGGGCCGCGGCGATGGTCGTCTACACGGAGTTCGGGCGGACGGCGCGGCTCGCCTCGAAGGAGCCGACCTCGATCCCGATCGTGGCCTTCACCTCCCGTGAGACCGTCCGGCGCCGTCTGACGATCCTGCGCGACGTGGTCTCGTACCTCATTCCCGAGTCGCTCTCGGTCGAGGAGATGATCCGCTCGGGCGACGAGATCCTGCTCTCGTCCCACCGCCTCGGCGGAGCCACCGTCGTCGAGCTGTGCGGCTCGGCCCTCGCCGAGGGTGCGACGAACACCGTGCGAATTCGCCGGCTCCGCGCGGGTAAGGCCTACTCCCCCTCGGGGTCCCTCGGCACGGGACCGAAGCGCGGGACGGCGGGCGCGATCCGCAGGTCGTCTCCGTCCATCGACTCGGGGTCGAAGGGCACGCCCAGGTAGCGCAGCAGCGTGGGCGCCAGGTCGACCGTCCGGGCGACAGGCCTCCGGCCCGGCCGCACCCCGGGGCCGGCGAAGACGAGGGGGACCACCATTTCCCGCCGGGAGAGAGCCCCGTGGCCCCCGGCCTTTCCCTCCCGGAAGCCGTAGCCGTCCTTCGGGGAGATGTAGACGTCGGGGGCCCGCGTGGCGTCGAAGAACTCGGACAGCTGGACCACGAGGTCCGGGTATTCGGTGAGGGCGGTCCGCGCGAGCCACTCCTCCGCCGGGAGGATCGGACCGAGGAGGTCCGGCGGATAGCCCAGGGGGTCGCGTCCCTCGGTGACGCGATACGAATAGCGGGACGGGCGGTCCTCGAAGTCCTGGCGCTGGATCTCGGCGTGGCCCACGTCCGAGTAGACGAGCACGGTGCCGGCCTCGGGTCCGCGGGTGAGCACCAGGGCGAGCTCGGGGTCGTGCGCGAGGGCCTCGGCGAAGTCGAGCCGTGCGACGGCGGCCCGGCGGGGCTGGCTCCGGCGGCCCTTTCGCTTCCGCGTCCCGAACGCCTTCGGTACGTCCTCGGGAAGCCGCGTGGAGGGGAGCCAGATCATCGCGCCCCGATACGCGCCGACGGCGATCTCGGCATCCCCGACGTCCACCTGGCCCTTCTTCGTGGCGACCAGCCTGCAATCCCCGCTCGAGCAGTCCAGCGAGGCCGGGTGCGCGAGCAGCGCCCGGTGGACGAGCTCGGCGGCGTCGACGTAGCGCGAGTAGCGCGCGTTGCCGTGATCGCCGACGAGGACGAAGAGGACGCGGTCGCGGATCTTCCGGCGGGTGAGGCGTCTCACCAGGCGGTCGAAGGCGCGGTCGATCGTGACCAGCGTCGCCCGGAAGGCCGCGCTGTCGGCACCGTCGGCGTGCGCCACCTCGTCGGGCCCGAGGAGGTGGCCCCACACCAGCGACGGGAGCCCGCCCCCCGAGGCGGCGCCGGCGTAGGCGTCCCCCACGTCGTCCAGGGTCTTCCGGTCGAGGAAGGCCCAGTCGTTCCTCAGGTACGACGTGAAGAGCGCCACGAGGTTCGTGACGTGGACGGTCACGCCTCGCGCCAGGGGGGCGGTGACGGCGACGGTGTTGGCCGGGAGGCGCTCGTAGAGAGTCCGCGCCGAAGGGTCGATGAAGTCCGACGCGGAGTAGGTGCGGAAGATGTTGGTGTGGGCCTCGCGAAGCCTCAGGCGGCGGTCGAGCCAGACGTTCGCCGGGATCCCGTGATGCCCCGGAAAGAGGCCCGTGAGCATGGCCGCGGTGTTGGGGTACGTCTCGCTCGGAACCGAGGCGACGGCGGTCTCGAAGACGAGGCCGCGGTCCAGGATCTCCCGCTTGATCGCCGGCAAGGCTCCGGCCGAGACCAGGGCGTCGAGCGCCTCCTGGGAGAGACCGTCGACGAAGATCACGCACACCGAACGCTCCGTCGTCGAGGTCGCCTGCGCGGCCGTCCGCGCCCGGTCGTGGATGGAGCAGGCGGCCGCGACCACGACCACGAAGGCCGCGAGGACGGCGGCGCGGGAACGGCGATTCGCTCTCCTCATCCCGCGAAGGGTACCAAGGCCCGCGCCGGGTCCAGGGTGAGAGAGAATGACCGGATGTACCCGTTCCTCCTGATGCTCGCCCAGGCTGCGAGCCCGAGCCCCACCGCGACCCCCCCTCCGGCCGTCACCCCCACCCGGACGCCCGTCGTCACCAACGCGATCGCGCCGAAGACCCTCCAGGACCTCGCGCGCGAGCGGAGGGGGAAGCCGAAGCCCCCGGGCTCTCTGACCACCTACGAGGGCGCCGCGGGGTCCGGCGAGCAGACCGAGATCGCGTCGATCGGACGTCCCGCCTTGCGGATCCTGGAGGTGCAGCCCTCCTCCGAGCACCGGGCCGCCGGAGGCTTCGTGGGGGTCGTCAAGAACGTCGGCACGCTGGACGCCTGCGCCATCCGTCTGCGGGTGGAAGCGCTCGACACGAAGGGAACGCCGCTGGGCGTGCTCGAGGTGGCCGCCGGGGTCCCGCTTCTCCATCCCGGCGAGACCGCCCCGTTCGAAGGGGTCGTCAACACGGGCAGGAGCGTCTCGAGGGAGGAGGCCGAGCTCGGCGGCGGAGCGGTGGAGAGCGAGATCCGGGCGAAGGGGGGAGGTGTCGTGGGCTCCTTCCGCGCGACCGTGAAGTCCGTCTCGGAGTGCAAGTGAGCTTCGGCGGCGCCGACCTCCACTGCCACTCCACCGTCTCCGACGGCGTGGAGGCTCCCGCGGCCCTGGTGCTCCGGGCCCTCGAGGCCGGTCTTCACGCGCTCGCTCTCTCCGACCACGACGCGCTCCACGGCCTGCCCGAGCTCGAGACCGCCGCGGCGGGAACCGGGCTCGTCACGGTCCAGGCCGCCGAGCTGTCGACGCGCTGCGAGGGCGAGGACGTCCACCTGCTCGGGCTCTTCGTCGACGCCGCCGAGCCGGACCTGGTGTCGAAGCTCGTCGAGGTCCGGCGCGAGCGGGACCACCGAGGCGAGGCGATGGTGGCGAAGCTGGCCTCGGTGGGAATCGTGCTCGACCTCGCGGCGATCCGCCAGACGGTGGGTGACGGGGCCTTCGGACGCCCGCACGTGGCGCGCGCCCTGGTGGCGGACGGCTACGTCGGCTCGTTCGACGAGGCGTTCGACCGGTACCTGACGAAGGGGAAGCCCGGCTACGTCGCGAAGCAGAAGTGGACGCTCGAGGACGCCATCCGGAGCGTCCACGCCGCGGGCGGCGTCGCCGTGGTCGCGCACCCGATCTGGTACCGCGACCCGGAGAAGGTGGTGGCGATCGGCAAGAGCGCCGGGCTCGACGGGCTCGAGGTGTTCCACAGCGACCAGGTGGGGCCGAAGGAGAACGAGTTCGCGCAGCTGGCGGCGCGCCAGGGCCTCCTGCGGTCCGCGGGCTCCGACTACCACGGCCCCCCCGAGGGGCGCAAGCGCGTCGGGGCGTGCCGCCTGGAGGAGGACGACTGGACCCGTCTGGTGGCGCGGGCGCGGCAGCATCGCGAGGCCTCGGGCCGCCCGCCCCTCGACCTCTCGCCGCGCTGACCCGATGTCGGCGTTCGCCCCCACCGCCGAGGAGGTCCTCCCGGCACGCCCCGAGGTCGAGCGAAGCCTCCTCGGCTCGATCCTGATCGACGGCGGCCTCCTGACCCGGGTGATGGAGGTCCTCGTGCCGGAGGACTTCTCCACCGAGGCGCACCGGCTCGTCTACGAGGCCTGCCTGGACCTGGCCGACCGCTCGGAGGCGCGCGACCTCATCACGGTCCAGAGCGAGCTGGAGCGGAACGGCAAGCTGGAGCGCGCCGGCGGCGCCGCCTATCTCGCGTCTCTGGTCGACCTCGTTCCCGACATCGAGAACGTGGTCAGCTACGCGAACCTGATCCGGGAGGCGGCGCTCCGGCGTCAGCTGATCCACCAGTCGCGGCAGACGATCCGGGAGGCGGTCTCCGCGGCCGACGCCGAGGCGGTGCTGGAGGCCGCCCAGCGGTCCCTGGTCGAGATCGCCAAGGGGTCGATCAAGGGGGGCTTCGTCCCGCTCGCGAGGATCGCGCAGAAGAACGAGGAGGAGATCCAGAAGATCCACGGGCGGGGCACGATGCTCACCGGCATCCCCACCGGCTTCACGCGCCTGAACGCGCTGACGCAGGGTCTCCAGCGGACGGACTTCCTGGTGGTCGCGGCGCGCCCCGGCATGGGGAAGACGGCCTTCGCGCTGAACATCGCCTCCTACCTGACGATCCACCAGTCGTACGTGGTCGGATTCTTCTCGCTCGAGATGTCGGCCGAGCAGCTGGCGTTCCGCATCCAGTGCTCCGAGGCGCGGGTCAACCTGCAGCGCCTGCGCGAGGGTCGCCTCTCCAAGGACGAGAAGCGGAGCCTCTTCCTGACGACCGAGCAGATGAGGCCGGCCAAGCTCTTCATCGACGACACACCGGCGATCACGCTCCTGGAGATGCGGGCCCGTGCGCTCCAGCTCAAGCAGCGGCACGGCCTGCACGCGCTCTTCGTCGACTACCTCCAGATCATGGGGACGCGCGGGAAGGTCGAGAACCGGACCCAGGAGGTCGGCGCCTTCTCGCGGGGCCTCAAGGCCATGGCCAAGGAGCTGGACGTCCCGGTCATCGCCCTCTCGCAGCTCTCGCGCCGCACCGAGCAGCGGGGCACCGACAAGGAGCCGCAGCTCTCCGACCTCCGCGAGTCGGGCGCGATCGAGCAGGACGCCGACGTCGTCATCTTCCTGTCGCGCCCCGAGTACTACGACAAGGAGACCGAGCAGAAGAACGTCTGCGACGTCATCATCGCCAAGCAGCGCAACGGCCCGACCGACCGCTTCCCGCTCGGCTGGTCGGGGGAGTACACGCGCTTCTCCGACCTGGCGATGGTCTCGGAAGCGCCCGGCTATTGAGAGCTCTCCGGCCGACCCGCGCGCGCGTCGACCTGGACGCGCTCGCCCGCAACCACAGGCGGCTCGCGGGGGGTCTCCCCTCGGGGACGGTCGTGATGCCGGTCGTGAAGGCGGACGCCTACGGCCACGGGGCGGGGCCCGTGGCGTGCCGGCTGGAGCGGGACGGGGCGCGTTCCCTGGCGGTCGCGGTCGTGGAGGAAGGGGCCGAGCTGCGCCGCGCCGGAGTGGCGGCGGAGATCCTCGTGATGGGTTTCATCGGCAAGGACCAGCTCCCCGACCTGGTCCGGCACCGGCTGGTCCCGAACGCCCATTCCCTGGAGCTCCTCGCCGACCTCGCGGCCTTCGCGACCGGCCACGCCATCGATCTCGACCTGCACCTCAAGCTGGACACCGGGATGACGCGGCTGGGACTCCGTCCGGCGGACCTCCCCGACGCCCTGGAGAGGCTCGGACGCGCCCCGCGGCTCCACGTCCGCGGCCTCTTCCAGAACTTCGCCTCGGCCGACGACCCGTCCTCGACCCAGACCGCGGCTCAGCTCCGGGTCTTCTCCGACGCCTGGCGCACCCTCGCCGCCGCCTGCGTCGGCCCGGTGGAGATCCACGTCGGGAACAGCGCGGGCTCCCTGCGCGCTCTCGACTGGCCCGACGACCTGCCCGGGCCGTCCCGCGTCCGGCCGGGGCTCGCGCTCTACACGCGGTTCCCCGGCCTGCGCGATGATCTCGAGGACGTGATGACGTTCGCCTCCGTCGTGGACCAGGTGAAGCGCGTGCCCGCCGGGACCCGGGTCGGATACGGCGGGACCTGGGTCGCGCCGGAGGAACGGACCGTCGCCATCGTGCCGGCCGGCTATGCCGACGGCGTGCCCCGCTCGCTCTCCGGCACCGGACAGGTGCTCGTCCTCGGCCGCCGCTGCCCGATCGCCGGGCGCGTCTCGATGGACCTGACCGCGGTCGACGTCAGCGCGCTCGAGGTCCCCCCGGTCCGCGGCGACGAGGTCGTCTTCTTCGGCAGGCAGGGCGGGACGCGCCTGGGCGTCGAGGAGGCCGCGGCTCATGCCGGGACGGTCTCCTGGGAGCTCCTGTGCGGCGTCGGACCCCGGGTGCCCCGCCAGATCGTGGAGGAGGGGCGGGAGACCCGCGTCCTGTCGCGCTTCGTCCCGTCGGGAGACGAGGAACGGGACTGATGCGGCTCCTCGAGCTCCTGGGCGAGAAGGTCCTGGCTCTCCTCGAAGGGGTCGGCCGGTTCTTCATCCTGCTCTGGCAGACGGCCGCGGGCCTGGTGCGGCCCCCGTGGGAGCCGCGCGAGTGGGCGCGCCAGACGGTGCGCGTCGGGGTCGACTCGGTGCCGGTCGTCTTCCTGACCGCGCTCTTCACCGGCGGTGTCCTGGCGCTCCAGACGTACGCCGGCTTCAAGCGGTTCCACGCCGAGGGGTTCATCGGCTCGGTCGTGGCGCTCTCGATGCTGCGCGAGCTCGCCCCGGTCCTGACCGGCCTGATGGTCGCGGGCCGCGCCGGAAGCGCGATGGCCGCCGAGCTCGGCTCGATGCGGGTGACCGAGCAGATCGACGCGCTCGTCACGCTGGCGACCGACCCGGTGCAGTACCTCTTCGTTCCGCGCGTCCTGGCGAGCGTCCTGGTGCTGCCGATGCTCGTCGTGCTGGGTGACGCGACCGGCATCGCCGGGGGGTACCTGGTGGCGGTCAGGATCCTCGGCGCCAACCCGGTGATCTACGTGAACAACACCTTCCAGTACCTGGAGCGGAGCGACTTCCTCTCGGGGCTCGTGAAGGCGGCCGTCTTCGGGCTGCTGCTGTCGATGATCGGCTGCCAGCGGGGCTTCGACACCAAGGGCGGGGCGGAGGGAGTGGGCCGGGCGACGACGTCCGCGGTCGTCACCGCCTCGCTCGCGGTCCTCATCTCCGACTTCTTCCTCACGAAGATCCTCTTCTGATGGCGGAGGCGACCGGCGTCCCGGCCCTCCTCCTCACGGGCGTCTCGAAGCGGTTCGGGCCGAAGGTGGTCCTCGACGCGCTCGACCTCGACGTCGGCAAGGGGGAGTGCGTCGTCATCCTCGGGAAGTCCGGCACCGGGAAGAGCGTCCTCCTCAAGAACATCATCGGGCTCCTCCAGCCGGACGCCGGGAAGGTCGAGATCGACGGCATCGACCTCTGGTCCCTCGGGGCCCGCCAGCGCGACGAGCTGCGCCGGAAGTTCGGGATGTCGTTCCAGGAGGGGGCGCTCTTCGACTCGATGTCGGTGGGCGAGAACGTCGGCTTCCCGCTGCGCCGGCACACGAAGATGAGACCGAAGGAGATCGCCGACCGCGTCGCCGAGTGCCTCGACCTGGTCCAGCTGCCGGGCATCGAGGCGAAGCGGCCGTCGGAGCTGTCGGGCGGGATGCGGCGCCGCGTCGGCTTCGCCCGCGCCGTGGCGCTGCAGCCGGAGATCCTCCTCCTCGACGAGCCGACGACCGGCCTCGACCCGATAACGACCGACGCGCTCGTGAAGGTGATCGAGGGCTTCCGGGCCAGGTTCCGTCCGACGACGATCACCATCACCCACGACCTCAAGGTGGCCTGGGAGATCGCCGACCGGGTCGCTCTCCTGGACCGCGGGAAGATCATCGTGGAGCTCCCGCCCCGGGAGTTCGAGCGATCGAGCGATCCGAGGGTCGTGGCCTTCGTGACCGGCGACAGCGCCCTGGAGGAGAGAATGGAGGCTTCCCGATGAGCACCACCGCCAAGATCGGCGCCTTCTTCCTCGTCGTCATCGGTCTCGCGGCCGGCCTGATCATGAAGATCGAGGACATCCCGATCGGCAGGAGGGCCCGCACGAAGTCGGTCGACGTGAGGTTCACGGACGTCGCCGGGCTGGACGACAAGTCGATGGTGCGTATCGCCGGCGTGCCGGTCGGCAAGGTGGACGGCATCCGCCTCCTCCCGGACGGCACCGCGGTGGTGCACCTCGCGCTCGACCCCGACGTCGAGCTCCGCGAGGGGGCGTACGGCCAGATCCAGAGCCTCGGCCTCCTCGGCGACAAGTACGTCCTCCTGTCGCCCGGCGATCCGAAGGGCACGAAGCTCGGCGATGGCAAGCAGATCGAGGGGACCGCGCCGATCGGCTTCGATCAGCTGACCCGGCAGGCGAGCGAGATCGCCACCGACGTCAAGCAGCTCACGGCGGCGCTCTCCGGCTCGCTGGGCGGGAAGGCGGGCGAGGAGAAGATCGACCGGATCGTCGACAACATCGGGAAGCTGGCCGAGTCGCTCCGCGACCTCGTCGAGTCGAACCGGACCAACGTGGACGTCACGATGGCGAACCTGAAGGAGTTCTCGGCCGACATCCGGGCGACGCTGGCCCGGGTGGACCGGATCCTCGACGAGAACCGGGGAGGCGTGAAGAGCAGCGTCTCGAACATCGACGAGGTGACCGGGAAGCTGAAGGCCACGGCCGACAACCTGAGCTCGATCACCCAGAAGATCGACAGCGGCAACGGGACGATCGGGAAGCTCCTGAACGACGACACCACCCACAAGAACGTCAACGACGCGCTCCAGGCCGTGAAGACGGGCGTCGACTCGCTCAACACGACGCTGACCCGCGTCAACCGGATCCAGCTGGACCTCGGCTTCCGGGGCGAGTACCTGTCGCGGGGCGGCAACTCCAAGGGCTACTTCACGCTCGACGTGGTCCCCCGCGAGAACAAGTTCTACCGGATCGAGCTGGCGTCCCTCCCCGGCGGCCGGCGCCGCGACACGACGCAGACGACGACCATCACGAATCCCGACGGCTCGGTCAGCCAGATCAAGGCCGTGACGGAGACGTTCGAGGACGAGTTCGGCTTCTCGGCTCAGCTCGGATACCGGGTGAAGGACACCGTCGTCCGGGCAGGGCTGATCGAGTCGCGCGGGGGCCTCGCGCTCGACCAGTACCTCTTCGCGGACAAGTTCCTGGTCACCGGGGAGGCCTGGGACTTCGGAAGGAGCAACGCCTCGGGGCACGTGAAGCTGTCGGGGCGCTGGAACGCCAGCCCGAACCTCTATCTCTCCGGCGGCGTCGACGAGGTGCTCAACTCCGACACGCGGTCCCTGTTCCTCGGAGCCGGGATCCGCTGGAAGGACGAGGACATCAAGACCCTCCTCGGCAGCATCACGCTCTTCAAGTAGTGGCGAAGCGGACGGCCTCCGTCTTCTCCTGCTCGGCCTGCGGAGCCCAGAGTCCGCAATGGCTGGGGCGCTGCCCGGAGTGCGGCGGGTGGAGCACCCTGGTGGAGGGCGAGGACGTTCCACGGCGCGCGGCCACGCGGGGCGGCGGGCGAAGGTCCACCGCGCTCCTCCTTTCCGACGTCGTCGCCGACGACGTGCCGCGCCTCCCGACCGGGATCCCCGACCTGGACCGCGTGCTGGGGGGCGGGCTCGTCCCGGGCTCCATCGTGCTCCTGGGCGGCGAGCCGGGGATCGGCAAGTCGACGCTCCTCCTGCAGGCCGCCGCGCGGCTCGCGGAACGGGCGGGGCGCGTCCTCTACGTCTCGGCCGAGGAGTCGGCCCGGCAGGTGCGCCTGCGCGCCGACAGGCTGTGCGCCGTCGCGGCCGGGCTCTACATCCTGCCCGAGACGTCACTCCAGAAGGTCCTCTCGGTGGCCGAGGACGGCGTCTACGCGGCGATCGTCGTCGACTCCATCCAGACGCTCGCGTCCGAGGAGTCGACCGGCACGCCGGGCTCGGTGTCGCAGGTGCGCGAGTGCGCCGCGCGCCTGGCCGTCCTCGCCAAGACGACGGACGTCCCGGTGCTCCTGATCGGGCACGTCACCAAGGACGGCACGCTCGCCGGCCCGAAGACGCTCGAGCACCTCGTCGACGCCGTGCTCTCGTTCGAAGGGGAGCGCTTCCAGTCGCTCCGGGCGGTGCGCGCCCTGAAGAACCGGTTCGGGCCGGTGCACGAGCTCGGCCTCTTCGAGATGACCGGCGCCGGGCTGGTGCAGGTCGCCAACCCGTCGACGCTTTACCTGGGCGAGCGGGCCGGCACGCGTGCGGGCTCGGCGGTGCTCGCCGCCGTGGAGGGGACGCGGCCGATCCTCCTCGAGGTGCAGGCGCTCACCGTCGAGGCGCGCTACGGCACGCCGCGCCGTACGGCGATCGGGTTCGACGGCACCCGCCTCGCCCTCCTCCTCGCGGTCCTGGAGCGCCACTGCGGGCTGGCGCTCTCCGGGCACGACGTCTTCCTGAACTTCGCGGGCGGGGCCGAGAGCGGCGAGCCCGCGGCCGACCTGGCCGTGCTGGCGGCGATCGCGAGCAGCTTCCGCGGCAAGCCTCTGCCGGAGCGCACGGTGCTCTTCGGGGAGGTCGGCCTCCTGGGCGAGGTGCGCGCCGTGACGGACCCGGCCCGCCGGCTCAAGGAGGCGGTCTCGCACGGCTTCACGAGCGTCCTCCTCCCGTCGGGGAACGCCGCCGAGGCGTCGGAGCTCCCCGACCTCGCGGCGACGCCGATCCGGAGCGTGGACGAGCTCCTGGCCCGGACGTGAAGCGGAGGGCGTGAATGGCGATCACCACCATCGAGCTCTGCTACCCGACCCACCGCGGCACGCTGTCCCTGAGGGGGAGCCCGCCGCTCTCGTGGACGGAGTCGCTCTCCCCCGTGCGGGTGCGCGGCAGCTCCCACCTCTTCGAGGTCGACGTCCCCGTCGACACCCTGCTCGAGATCAAGGCGATGAGGGACGACGGGCTCTGGTCGTCGGGGCGCAACTTCACGGTCCAGGGGGGCGAGACGCTGGAGCTCCACCCGTACTTCGAGCGCTCCCAGGGGAGCCTCGAGAGCGACTGGCAGACGCTCCTCGCGCCCAGCCTCGACCGCGGTTTCCGGTTCCGCGTCTTCCTGCCGCCCAGCTACGACGAGCACGAGGAGAAGCGGTACCCGGTGCTCTACGCGCAGGACGGACAGTCGCTGTTCTCCGATTCGCCCGATCCGATCGACGGCCGGAGCTGGCGGATGGACGACGCCCTGGACGAGCTCTGGAGCCTGGGCGCGATGGAGGAGGCGATCGTCGTCGCGCTGCGCACCGACGTCGAGCGGCTCGACATCCTGTCGCCGGTGCCGGACCCGAAGCATGGGGGCGGGCAGGGGGAACGGTACCGGACGTTCCTGACGGACACGCTGAAGCCCGCGGTCGACGCCCGCTACCGGACCCTTCCGGGCCGGACGACGACGGCGCTCATCGGGTCGTCGATGGGCGGCCTCTTCTCGTTCTGGGCGGCGTGGAGCCGGCCCGACGTCTTCGGCAAGGCGGCGTGCCTCTCCAGCTCGTTCTGGTGGGCGGACCGCTGGATGGTGCGCGCCGCCGAGGGGCGCTGCCCCCTTCCGCGCCCGTTCCTCTACCTCGACAGCGGCGCGGCCCGGAGCCCGTTCGAGGAGGACGCCAACCTCCGCGACGGCTACCACCACACGATGGCGCTGCGGCAGGCGCTGGTGAGGCACTGCTACGTCGCGGGCGAGGACCTCCACGCGCTGGCGTTCGCCGGCCTCTCGCACGACAACGCGTCGTGGGCCGCGCGCCTCTCGATCCCGCTGCAGCTCCTCTTCCCCCGCAAGGGATGAAGCTCGCCGCGGACGTCTCGCCCCCGCGCGGCGCTCTCCTTCGTGCGTCCCTCCTCGTCTTCCTCGTGTCGCTCCTCGGTCTCCTCGCGGGGAAGACGTACCGTGGGAGCGGGGACACCCTGCCGGCCGAGTACCAGCCGATCGCTCTCCTCCTCACCGGGCGGTGGGACTACGCGGCCCTCTTCGCCGCCGAGCCGTCCGGCACGGGCATCGAGCCTTCGTACACGGGCCTGCGCCCGCACGCGCTCGTCCCCTCCGGCGCGACTCTCCCGTACCCGTTCCAGGTGCGGAACGGCCGGGTCGTCTCGGTCTACCCGGTGCTTCCGGGGCTCCTGAACGTCCCGGTCTTCGCGGTCGCGCGGCTGGCGGGAATCGACGTCGTCTCGCATCGGATCGGCCTCTCGCACCTGACCACGGTGCTGATCGCGTCGGCCTCGGCGTCCGCGTTCCTCCTCGCCGCGGCGAGCGTGGCTCCGCTCGGCGTGGCGACCGGGATGTCGATCGTCTACGTCTTCTCGACGGCGGTCTTCAGCGTCGCGGGGCGGGGCCTCTGGCAGCACGGCCCGGCGCTCCTCTTCCTGAGCCTGTCGCTGGCGCTTCTCCTGTCTCGGCGCGAACGGCTCGTCCCGTGGGCCGGGCTCACGCTCGGCTTCATGGTGGCGTGCCGCCTGCCGACGCTGCCGCTGGCCGTGCTCCTCGCGTTCCACGTCGCGCGGAACGAGCGTCGTTCGGCGATCCGGTTCGCGCTCCTCGCCGCGGTGCCGGCGACGGCGCTCCTCGCCTATTCCCGCCTCGCCCTCGGCTCCTTCTCGGCGCTCGGTCAGCTCCAGACGTTCCGTGCCGCCCCGGGCGGCGCGGCGCTCGGCGTTCTCGGGCTCCTGGTCAGCCCGAGCCGCGGGCTCCTGGTCTTCGGGCCGCTCTTCCTGTTCGCGATCCCGGGACTCGTGAGGACGCCGGGACCGCCGCCGGCGAGGCCCGTGCTGGTCTGGGCGTCGCTCTTCGTCCCCGTGCTGGTCCTGATGACCGGGCTCTGGCCGGTCTGGTGGGGCGGTCACGCCTTCGGCTACCGGCTCCTCACCGAGCTGGTGCCGATCCTCCTCCTCCTCGTCGCCGCGTCGTGGCGGGAGAGGATCGGTCCGTTCACCTGGCGATGCCGGCTGTTCGTGGCGCTGTCGGTGCTGTCGGCCGGGATCCACGCTCTCGGGGCCTTCGCACCTGGGGACTTCGACTACGTGCCGGACGACGTGGACCGGAACCCGGCCCGGCTCTGGGACGTGCGCGACTCGGCGTTGCCCCGGGCCGTGAAACGGCTCTTCTAGAAGGTCTCGCCGGTGAGGCGTTCGTACGCCTCGACGTATCTCAGGCGCGTCCCCTCGACCACCTCGGCGGGCAGCTCCGGGGCCGGAGGCGTCTTGCCCCAGCCGGTCGACTCCAGCCAGTCGCGAACGAACTGCTTGTCGAACGACGGCGGCGAGCCTCCCGGCCGGTAGGCGTCCGCAGGCCAGAAACGGGAGGAGTCGGGCGTCAGGGCCTCGTCGATCCACACCACCTGGTCCGTCGCGTCGAGGCCGAACTCGAACTTCGTGTCGGCGATGAGGAGGCCGCGCGTCGCCGCGTAGGCCGCGGCGCGCGCGTACAGGTCGAGGGTGAGGTCACGCAGGCGCCCGGCCAGGTCGGCGCCGATCGCGCTCGCCATCGCCTCGAAGGAGACGTTCTCGTCGTGCCCCGTCTCCGCCTTGGTCGCCGGCGTGAAGATCGGCTCGGAGAGGCGGTCCGCTTCCACGAGCCGCGCCGGCAGGCGGTGCCCGCACACCGAGCCGGTACGCCGGTAGTCCTTCCAGCCGGAGCCGGCCAGGTAGCCGCGCGCGACGCACTCGAACGGGACGACGCGGCACGTGCGCGCCAGGACCGCGCGGCCCTGCAGGAGCTCGCGGTGGGCGTCGAGGCCGTCCGGGAAGCGGGCCGCGTCGGTCTCGAGGAGGTGATTCGGCACCGCCTCCGCGAAACGGTGGAACCAGAACGTGGAGATCCGGGTGAGGACCTTTCCCTTGTCGGGGATCCCCGGGGACAGCACCACGTCGAATGCCGAGATCCGGTCGGTCGCCACGATCAGCAGGCGGTCGCCGAGATCGTAGACGTCGCGCACCTTGCCGCGGCGCGGCGGGGGGAGGCCCGGGATCGCGGTCGAGAGGACGGCGTCGCTCACGCGGGGATTGTAGGGGCACCTTCCGGGCCCGTCGGCGCTGCTGCTAGTCTCCGTCCGCCTTGGGGACGCTTCCCCGGAAGGATTCGACATCGTGCTGAAACTCGAGATTCGTGATCTCGCCGCCAAGAAGAAGGGCGGCCGTCCCGATGCCTACGTCGCCTTCGCCCTCTCGGGCACCAAGGGGCCCGACCTCTCGACGCTGCCGGACGAGGTCCGAGGCGCCGCGGCGGCCGCCGCGCCCGCCGCCGCGGGCGCGGACGGCACCCTCTTCACCGCGTCGCTCGGGGCCGATGGCCCGGCCGTCCGGCTCTACGTCTTCGGGGCGGGCGCCAAGGCGGAGATCTCGCCGCGGAAGGCGCGGGCGCTGGTCCGCGGCGCGCTCAAGACGCTGCACAAGAACGGCGAGACGAGCGCGGTCCTGGACCTCCCGTTCCCGCTCCAGCGGCTGAACGCGGACGAGACCCGCGACTTCCTGCTGCGCGCCGTCCTCCTCGGCGACTACGCCTTCACCGCGTACAAGTCCGAGCCGGAAAAGCGCTCGCTGACGCACGTCGCCCTCAACCTCGGGCGCGGGGCGTGGGACGGCGTCACCCTGGCTGCGGCGTCCGCGGAGCTGAAGGAATCCCACGCCGTCGCCACCGCGGCGGCGCTGGTGCGCGACCTGGGCAACACACCCTCGAACGACATGGTGCCGCGGACGTTCGCGGACCGCGTCGCCGCGGAGGCCCGCCGCCGGAAGGTGAAGGTCACGGTCCTCGACAAGAAGGCGATCGCCAAGGAGCGGATGGGCGGCCTCCTCGCCGTCAACCGCGGCGCGACCGAGGAGCCTCGGCTCGTGGTGCTCGAGTACTCGGGGGGCAGGAAGGGGGCGCGTCCCGTCGCCCTCGTCGGCAAGGGCGTCACGTTCGACTCCGGCGGCATCTCGATCAAGCCCGCCGAGCGGATGGGCGACATGAAGTGGGACATGATGGGCGCGGCCACCGTGATGGGCGTCGTCCTCGCCGCGGCCGACCTGAAGCTGCCGGTCAACCTGGTGGCGATCGCGCCGCTCACCGAGAACATGCCGTCGGGCAGCGCCTACAAGCCCGGCGACGTCGTCCGCTTCCGCAACGGCAAGACCGCCGAGATCGACAACACCGACGCCGAGGGGCGCGTGATCCTGGCCGACGCGCTGGCGTACGCGGGCGAGTGGAAGCCCGAGGCGATCGTCGACTACGCGACGCTCACCGGAGCCGCGCTCGTGGCGCTCGGGCTCGAGGCGGCGATCGTCTTCACCGACGACGACGCGCTCTGCACGGAGCTCGTCTCGGCGGGGGAGCGCACGGACGAACGCCTCTGGCAGCTCCCGCTCTGGGAGGACTACAAGGAGAACATCCGGTCCGACTGGGCGGACGTGAAGAACACCGGTGGGCGGTACGGCGGCTCGATCAACGGCGCCCTCTTCCTGAAGGAGTTCGTCCCGGCCGGAACGCCGTGGGCGCACCTCGACATCGCGCCGACGGCGTACTTCGAGCGCGAGCACGCGGGGTACGGGCCGGGGGCGACCGCGTTCGGGGTGGCCATGACCCTGCGTTGGCTGCGGGACCGCAAGAAGTCCTCCTGATCCGCTTCCCGTGCTGACGTCGCTCCGCGTCCGGGATCTCGCCGTCCTCGAGGACGTCGAGGTCGCCTTCGGCGCGGGGCTCACCGTGCTGACCGGCGAGACCGGCGCCGGCAAGTCCCTCCTGGTCGACGCGCTCTCTCTCCTCTCGGGGGAGCGCGCCGACGGATCGCTGGTGCGGACCGGGGCCGAGAAGCTGGTCGTCGAGGGCGTCTTCGAGTCGGACGATGCTGCGGTCCGCGTCACGCTGGTGGAGGCGGGGCTCGCGGAGGACGGGACCGGTCCGACGGAGCTGGCGGTCCGCCGGGAGGTGGCGGCCGGAGGGAAGGGACGGCTCTTCCTGGACGGGTCGCCGGCGGCGCTCCGCACCCTGGTGGAGCTGGCGCCGCGGCTCCTGGTGCTGTACGGCCAGGCCGAGGCGCGCGAGCTCCTCGATCCGTCCGTGCCGCGTCAGCTGCTCGACCGTTTCGCCGGCCTCGCCGACGCGGTCGCCGAGGTGGAGGGTCTGTTCGCGGAGTACCAGGCGCGGAAGGCCGACCGCGAGCGGATCGAGGGCGCGGCGGGCGACCGCCAGCGGCGGCTCGACCTGCTGGAGTTCCAGGTGAAGGAGATCGACGAGGTGAAGCCGGTCGCGGGCGAGGAGGACGTCCTCGCGGCCGAGCGGCTGGCCCTCTCGACCGTGGAGCGCCGGGGACGTCTCCTGTCCGAGGCCTCGGTGGCGCTGGAGTCGGACGACGGCGGCGCGCTGGGCGCCCTGACGGCCGCGCGCAAGGCGCTGCTGGCGCTTGCCGAGCTCGACCCGGCCGCGGCCCCTCGCGCCGCCGAGGCCGTGGAGCTGGCGACGCGGGCGGCCGATCTCGCGGCCGAGACCGCGCGCGACCTGGACCGTCTGGAGGCCGATCCGGAGCGGCTCGGGGCCGTCGCCGAACGGCTCGACGCGCTCGCGAAGCTGAAGCGGAAGTACGGCCCCACCCTGGCCGACGTCCTCGCGCACCGGGCGGCCGTGGGCCGCGAGCGTGACGAGCTGGTCGACCTGGAGGGCACGCTCGCGAAGGCCCGCAAGGCCGAGGACGGCGCGTTCGGCGCCTACCGCGAGAAGGCCCTGCAGCTGTCGGCGGCACGTTCCGCGGCGGCGCCCGCTCTCTCGAAGGGGACGGAGAAGCACCTTCGCGACCTGGCGTTTCTGAAGGCCTCGTTCCGCGTGGAGGTCTCGCGGCGGCCCGACCCGGAGGGTCCGTTCGTCGCGGGCGGCGAGCGAATCGCCTTCGGCCCGCAGGGCGTCGACCAGGTCGGGCTGGCGTTCGCGCCGAACCCGGGCGAGGCGGCGCGGCCTCTCGCGAAGATCGCGTCGGGCGGCGAGCTGTCTCGCATCCAGCTCGCCCTGGCGGCGGCCCTGGCCGAGGGGGAGGCCGCGGAGGCGCGGCGGGCACCGGGCGCCTCGAGGCGCTCGATCGGGCGCACCTTCGTCTTCGACGAGGTGGATGCCGGCGTCTCCGGCGCCACCGCCGAGGCCGTGGCCCGGAAGCTGCGGGCCCTGGCGGCCCGCGAGCAGGTCCTGGTGGTCACGCACCTCCCGCAGGTGGCTGCCGCAGGGGAGAAGCACCTCTCCGTCTCGAAGGAGGCGGCCGGAGGTAGGACCCGAACGCGCGTCGTGGACCTCGACTCGAGGGGACGCGTGGAGGCCGTCGCGGCGATGCTCGCGGGCGCCACGGTCACCGACGCGGCCCGCGCCCAGGCGCGCCAGCTCCTGGAAGCCTTCCGGACGCCGGCGTGAGGATCGACTTCCGGCGGCCGCTCGCACCCGTTCAGATCGAGGCGATCCAGGCCTCTCTGGCCCGTGGCGAGGTGCTGGGGATCCCGACCGACACGCGCTACGGGCTGGCCGCCGATCCCTTCTCGGAGGCCGGCGTCGCCCGGGTCTTCGAGCTCAAGGGGCGACCGGCGTCGAAGGCGATGCCGGTGGTGGTCGCTGACCTCGACCAGCTCGAGCGGCTGGGTGCCCGTCTCGGGACGCGGCACCGGGAGCGGCTCCGCACCATCTGGCCGGCGCCGCTCACCGTCATCGTACCGGTCGAGAGAGACTTCCCGGCGAGCGGCGGGAGGACGGTCGCCGTGCGCGTGCCCGACCACGAGGGTCTCCGCGACCTCCTCCTCCGGGTCGGGCCCTTGACGGCCACGAGCGCGAACCCCAGCGGCCAGGAGCCGGCGGCGTCGGCCGCCGAGGTCGAGGCGTACTTCGGCTCGCGGCTGGCCTTCGTGCTGGATGGGGGCCCTTCTCCGGATAGGGCGGTCTCGACCCTGGTCGACCTCTCCGGCGCAAGTCCGCGACTGGTGCGGTCCGGGCCGTTTGCGTGGTCCGTAACTGATTGGGAATAGGCGAGTTGGAGCTTTTCATCGGCTCTGTGGAAAAGGCTGTGTGAAAGCGACGTTCGGGGACCGTTTCACGCTGGTTTTACGGGGGCTTCACCACGGCGCACAGGAATCAGTGCATCGGGGAATCGCACACCACGTGGGGGGTGCAAAGCACGTCCGATGCCGGCCCACCGGCCCACCGATGCTCCGCCCACGCGCGCTCTGATATCGTCGGCGACCCATGATCGTCCGACCGTACCGCGGTCTCGTCCCTCGCCTCGGCGAGCGCGTCTTCCTCGCGGAGACCGCCGCCGTGATCGGCGACGTCGTCCTCGGCGACGACGTCTCGATCTGGTACTCGTCCGTCGTGCGCGGCGACTGCTGCGACATCCGCATCGGGGCACGCACCAACGTCCAGGACAACTCCACGCTCCACGTCACGAACGGCACCGGTCCCCTGCTCCTCGAGGAGGAGGTCACGGTCGGACACAACGCCGTCCTCCACGCCTGCACCGTACGGCGCGGCTCGCTGATCGGCATGAACGCGACCGTGCTCGACGACGTCGAGGTGGGGGAGCGGGCGCTCGTCGCCGCCGGCGCCCTGGTGGCGCCCCGCACGAAGATACCCCCGCGCACGCTCTGGGCCGGCAACCCGGCCCGCTACCGCCGCGACCTGACCCCGGAGGAGGTCGCCGGGCTCGACACGTACTGGAGGAACTACCTCGAGTACAAGGCCGAGTACCTGCGGGACCTCGGGCGGGCCTCCGAGTCCGGCCCCCCCGTTCCCCCCGTGGCCGGGCCCGCACTCGTCGCGGCCGGGGCCTGACGCCATGGTCGCCACGGTGAAGGGGACGCGGGACCTACTCCCGCCCGAGACGAGAGTCTGGATCCGGCTCGAGGAGACGGTGCGCGACGTGTTCGGGCGCTACGGGTACGACGAGATCCGGACGCCGGTGATCGAGTCGACGGAGCTGTTCGTGCGAAGCGTGGGTGAGGCTTCGGACATCGTCCACAAGGAGATGTTCCGCTTCGCGGACCGGAAGGGGCGGGACATCTGCCTCCGTCCGGAGAACACCGCGGGCGTGGCGCGCGCCTACGTCGAGCACGGGATGGCGCAGGCGGGCTTCGTGAGGAAGCTCTACTACGTCGGCACGCAGTACCGGAGCGAGCAGCCGCAGAAGGGGCGCTATCGGGAGTTCCGGCAGATCGGGGCCGAGGTGCTCGGGGCGGCCGACCCCGCGACCGATGCCGAGGTCCTCGTGATGCTCTTCGACTTCTTCGCGCAGCTCGGCTTCACGGACCTGACCGTCGCGCTCAACTCGGTGGGAACGGAGGCGTGCCGCCCCGCCTACCTGGACGCGCTGCGCGCGTTCCTGACGCCTCACGTCGGATCGATGGGGGCGGACGACCGGCGCCGGCTCGAGCAGAACCCGCTGCGCGTGCTCGACACGAAGGACCCCGCGGTGGCGGGTCTCCTGGGCGACGCGCCGCGGATGCTCGACCACCTGGACGAGGGGTCGCTCCGCCACCACACCGAGCTGCTCGCCCACCTCGACGCGGCGGGGGTCCCGTACCGGATCGAGCCGCGCCTGGTGCGCGGCCTCGACTACTACACCCGCACCGTCTTCGAGGTCACCTCGACCGGGCTCGGCGCGCAGAGCGCTCTCTTGGGCGGCGGCCGGTACGACAAGCTGGTCTCCGACCTGGGCGGTCCGCCCACGCCCGGCATCGGCTTCGCGATCGGCGAGGACCGGCTCGTCGACGTGCTGCCGAAGGCGTTCCGCGAGGCGGCCCTCGGCGCGCGCGTCCCGCTCGCCCTGATCCCGCTCGCGCCCGGCGACGTGGCCGACGCGTTCGCGCTCGCCCGCAGGCTTCGCGCCGCGGGCCTCGCCGTGGACCTCGACCCCTCCGGACGCGGCCCCGGACACGGTCTCCGGGCCGCCGAGCGAAAGGGGCTGGTCCGTGCCGTGCTCCTCGGCGAGCAGGAGCGGACCGACGGCACCGTCGTCCTGAAAGACCTCTCGACCCGCACGCAGGAGACGCTCTCTTGCGACGCGCTGATTCCGCGACTGAAGGGATAGCCTGATGGAAGCCCTCGCCCGAACCCCCGCCGGCTCGCTTCGCAGCGGCCACACCGGACAGACCGTCGTCCTCAAGGGATGGGTCAACCGCCGCCGCGACCACGGCGAGCTCGTCTTCATCGACCTGCGCGACCGCAGCGGCATCGCCCAGGTCGTCTTCGACGCTCGGTTTCTCCCCGCGCCCGAGGTGCTGTCCCTCGCCAAGGAGCTGCGCAGCGAGTTCGTCGTCGCCGTGACCGGCGAGGTGCTCTCCCGCGGCGCCGACGCGATCAACCCCGATCTGCCGACCGGCGAGGTGGAGGTGCGGGCGACCTCGCTCGAGCTCCTCGCCCGCGCCGACACGCCCCCGTTCCCGATCGAGGACGGCGTGAAGGCGGCCGAGGACCTCCGCCTGAAGTACCGCTACCTGGACCTGCGCCGTCCCGAGATGGCGCGGAACTTCACCCTGCGGAGCGACACCGTCTTTCGCATCCGGCAGGTCCTCCATGGCGAGGGGTTCCTCGAGCTGGAGACGCCGATCCTGACCAAGTCGACCCCGGAGGGGGCGCGCGACTTCCTGGTGCCGTCTCGCGTCCACCCGGGCGAGTTCTACGCGCTCCCGCAGTCCCCGCAGCTCTTCAAGCAGCTCTTCATGGTCTCCGGGATGGAGAAGTACTACCAGATCGCCCGCTGTTTCCGGGACGAGGACCTGCGTGCCGACCGCCAGCCCGAGTTCACCCAGGTCGACCTCGAGCTGTCGTTCCCGGACGAGGAGACGATCTACGCGCTGATCGAGCGCCTCTTCGGGGCGGTCTTCCCGCCGGCCGGGATCCCGTGCCCGACTCCGTTCCCGCGGATGACCTACGACGAAGCGATGGAGCGGTTCGGCATCGACCGTCCCGACACACGGTTCGGCCTCGAGCTGCGCACCCTGGACGTCTCGATGTCCCCCTCGGAGATGCTCCGCAAGGCGGAGGTCGTCAAGGCGATCCGCGTCCCGGGCGGCGCGTCCTTCGCGCGGAAGCGGCTCGACGACCTCGAGCCCGTGGCGAAGTCGTTCGGCGCGGGCGGCCTCGTCTGGGTGAAGCTCACCGCCGACGCGCCGGGCTGGAACTCCAACGCCAAGCGCCTGGTGGACGACGCGACGATCGCTTCGATGAAGGCGGCGCTCGGTGCGGGCGAGGGCGACCTGATCCTGGTCGTGGCCGGCACGAAGAAGGTCGCGAACGACGTCCTGGCCGCGCTCCGGTCTCAGATCGCCCGCGAGGAGAAGCTGATCCCCGAGGGTCGGTACGACTTCCTCTGGGTCACCGATTTCCCGCTCCTGGAATGGCACGCCGAGGACGAACGGTGGTACGCGACGCACCACCCGTTCACGTCGCCGCGGGAGGCCGACCTGCCGTACCTGGAGTCGGAGCCCGGCCGCGTGAAGGCCCGTGCCTACGACGTCGTCCTGAACGGGATGGAGCTGGGCGGCGGCTCGATCCGTATCCACCGCACCGACGTGCAGTCGAGGGTGTTCGCCCGGCTCGGGATCGGGCCCGAGGAAGCGCGCTCGAAATTCGGGTTCCTGCTCGACGCCCTTCGTTTCGGCGCGCCGCCGCACGGAGGGCTCGCGCTCGGCGTCGACCGGATGCTGATGATCCTGTGCGGGGCCTCGTCCATCCGCGACGTGATCGCCTTCCCGAAGACCGCGTCCGGCACCTGCCTCATGACCGAGTCGCCGAGCCGGGTGTCGCCGCTCCAGCTGAAGGAGCTCGGGATCGACGTCGTGAAGAAGCCGGCCGGAGCGCCTCCGATCAAGGAGTGACGCTGCGCTCGTTCCGCTTCCGCGCCGGCGACTCGACCACCGAGGTGGCCGTCGGCGCGGGGGCGCTCGAGCGTCTCGGCGCGCGGCTGCCCCGGATCGCGAAGGGGCGCTGGCTCGTGGTGTCGTCGGAGCCGGTCTTCTCGCGTCACGGCGCCCGCCTGCTGGCGGCCGCGCCGCGCCTGGAACCGGCTCCCCTGCTGGTGCCGGACGGTGAGGCGGCCAAGAGCTGGAGCCGGCTGGGCCGCCTCCTCGACGAGCTCGTGGCGCGCGGTCTGAAGCGCGACGGCGGCGTCGTGGCGCTGGGGGGAGGCACCGTCGGGGACGTGGCGGGTCTGGCGGCGTCGCTCGTCCTGCGCGGCGTGCCGATCGTGCAGGTGCCCACGACGCTGCTGGCGGCCTCGGACAGCGCGCTCGGAGGCAAGACCGCCGTGAACCTGGAGGAGGGGAAGAACCTGGCGGGGACCGTCCACCAGCCATCGCTCGTCGCCGTGGAGCCGCTGCTGCTGGCGACGCTGCCGGAGCGCGACTACCGGTCGGGCCTGGCCGAGGTGGTGAAGAGCTCGTTCCTGGACGCCACGTTCTCCCGCGCGATGGGCCGCCTTTCGCCCGGGCTCGAGGCGCGGGCCGAGGCTGCCGTCACCGAGGGCGTCTTCCGCTCGCTCCGGCTGAAGGCGCGCGTCGTCGCCTCGGATCCGCTGGAGACCGAAGGACACCGCTTCGCCCTGAACCTCGGCCACACGGTGGGGCACGCGCTCGAGACCGCGTCGCGTCACCGGCTCGCGCACGGCGAGGCGGTGGCCTGGGGCCTCCTCGCCATCCTGGAGCTCTCGGTGGCGCGGGCGGGCCTGACGCGCCGGGCGGCCGACGGCCTGGCGGCGCAGGTCGCGTCCCTCTGCCGCC
>CAYLNK010000030.1:0-34891 GCA_964384675.1 uncultured Holophagales bacterium
GTCGGCGCGGCCACGACCGGCTCGGAGGCGGAGACCTCGCTCCCCGTCGACCCCGCCACGACCTCCGCGAAGAAGAAGCCCACCGTCCTCGATCTCTCCCGCGACACGGTGGCCGTACCGCTCTGGGTGATGCTGGCCGTCCCCGGCTCCCTGCTCCTCGCGGGGGCTGCGGCGTTCCTCCTGGTCCGCCAGCGATCCGGCGGCCCGTTCCGCGAGGCGCTCGAGCCGGAGCCGGACGAGACGAAGGAACGCGCGGCGGCCCGGATGGACCGCGCTGTGCGCGACCGGCTCGCGGCGCGCTACGGCTTCCCCGCCACCGTACCCTCCCTTCCGGAGGCGCTGTCCGAAGCGGGCGCGCCCGGCGACCTCATCGCCGCGACGCGCGACCTGGCCGCGGAGCTGGACTTCCTTCGCCTCGCGCCGCAGCTCGGCGAGTACGGCGCCAAGGTGAAGGACGCGCGCGGGAAGACGGAGAAGCTCCTCCGCCGGATCCGGTAAGTCGTCGCGTGGACGCCCTGTCGCGACGGTCGGCCGCAGGTCTCCTCGCCAGCACCGTCCTGGGCGGCCGCGTCGCGGTGACCGGAGCCGCGACGGGGTCGGCGGCCGCTTCGGCCCTTCCGGTCCGGCGTCTCGCGTACGGCCCGGACCCGCTCCAGCACGGGGAGCTGCGGCTCCCGGAAGGCGCCGGACCTCATCCCGTCGTCGTCCTCCTCCACGGCGGCTTCTGGCAGGCGCCGTACGGCCTCGACCAGCTGGTGCGCCTGGCCGAGACCCTCACCGCGCGCCTTCGCGTCGCCACCTGGAACGTCGAGTACCGGAGGGTCGGCGACGCGGGAGGCGGCTTCCCCGGCACGTTCCTCGACGCGGGCGCGGCGGCCGACCACCTGCGCACCGTGGCGAACGAGCATCGGCTCGACCTCTCCCGCGTCGTCGCCCTCGGGCACTCGGCCGGCGGCCACCTGGCCCACTGGCTCGCGGGGCGGGCGCGGATCGCTCCGGCCAGCCCGCTCCATCGCCCGGAACCGCTGCGGCTCTGCGGCGTCGTCTCGCTCGCGGGCGTGACGAACCTCGCCCACGCCGATCGGCTCCACCTCGGCGGAGGCGCCGTCCGGCGGCTGATGGGGGGCTCGCCCTCGGAGCTGCCGGACCGCTACGCGGCGGGAGATCCGGCCGCGCTCCTGCCGACCGGTGTGCCGCAGGTCCTCCTCCACGGCGACGCGGACCACGTGGTCCTCCCGGAGCTGTCGCGCGACTACGTGGCGCTCGCCACGCGAAAGGGGGACGAGGCGCGCCTCGTCCCCCTGCGTGGAGCCGGTCATTTCGAGCCGATCGATCCCGCGACGCCGGAGTTCGTCGAGGTCGCCCAGGCCGTGCGCCGCCTCGTCTACCAGCCGTCCCGGCGGGGCGCCTCCGGAGCGTAGGAGCCGAAGCCCGAGGCTCCCTCGCGCCGGTCGAGCGGCGTGCGCCCGTACGGGTAGATGCCGAGCCGCGCCAGCTGCTGGCGGAACTCGTACCGGATCCTCACCTGCGCGACCGGGGACGGCTCGAGGTCGAGCGCGACGCGGGTCACCTCGTGGCGGGTGTGATCGCCCATCCCCGTCGCCGCGTATTCGTCGGCCGGAGGCGGGGCCATCGACTTGGACTGCGAACGCTGCTCCATCTGGGGAGCCGGAGCCGCCGGGCGCGCGCCGTCCGCCGAGGCCGACGGCTCGTCGCGCCGCTCGTTCCCGAGGCCGCCGTACGATTCCTCCTTGTCCCGGTAGGAGGGCTGGTACTCGTACGGGCGCGGGCGGGGGCGGCGCACCTTCTCCTTGAAGAAGACCGCCTCGATGACGCCGAGGTTCTCGGTCTTGCCCAGGTACGCGCCGTAGGAGCGCGACTCGGTGGTGAAGACGAAGCGGCGCGCGGCCGCCTCGTTCACCTGCCAGCCGGCGATCTCCGTCGAGCCGTACGGCTCGAGCACCCACTTGGCGGCCGACGACGCGTCGGTGCGCTTGGCGTCGATCGAGTTGAGCCCGTCGACGGCGAGGGCGACGGCGACCCGCACGGGGAGCGGATTCGAGACGCGCAGCGTGTAGTCACGACCGCGCAGCGCCTCGACGTAGAGCGTCCCGTTCGCCGCGTACTCGGGGCGAGGGACGCCGTCGACGAGGACGGTCAGCTCGAACCCCCGCGGCGAGGCCGCCTCTGCGGCGGAGGCGGCGGCGAGGGCCAGGAGCCCGGGAACGAGGTGGCGGGTGATGCGGTTCATGACGACCTCCACCCGATGTGACCCCGGGGGCAGGCTGGAGTTCCCGGATCAGCGCTTCGCGGGCACCCGCCAGAGGAAGACGGGGCGGGTTTCGCCCTCCGCCGTGACGTGGATCACCTTCTCCGGAGAGAGAGCGCCCATGTCCCAGAGGTGCGACACGATCCGCGCGCCGGGCGGGAGCTCGGCGAGGAGCTTCGGCCGGAGCTTCAGGTTGACGTTGGAGCTGAGGAAGAGCGCCACCACCGTCGCGCCCGACAGGTCCGTCTTGAAGAAGTCCTCCTCGCGGAACGCCACGCGATCGGCCACCCCCGCGGACGCGGCCGCGCGGCGCGCCTTCGCGACGAGGAGGCCGTCGATCTCGACTCCCACGCCGCGCGCGCCGAAGCGCCGGGCCGCCTCGATCACGATGCGGCCGTCGCCGCACCCGAGGTCGAAGACGACGTCGCCCTTCCCGACGCCCGCGAGCGCCAGCATCGCGTCGACGACCGCGGCCGGCGTGCCGCCGAACGGGACGTCGGGGACCGGGACGGTGGGCACGGGAGTCGGCGGAGCGAGGAGGGCGAGAGCCAGCGTGGCCGGCATCCAGGCGATCGGCATGCCGGGACGTTATCGTACCGGCGTGACACCGCTCGACGCCGCCGTCTCCGCCGCCCGCGCCGCGGGCGAGATCCTCCTCACCAGCTTCGGCTCCCTCGACCCGTCGTGGGTCGAGGAGAAGGCGAAGAACGACGTCGTCTCGCGGATCGACCGCGAGAGCGAGGCGCTCTGCCGCCAGATCCTCCTCGACGCTTTTCCGGGCGATCGATTCCTCGGCGAGGAGTCCGGCCTTTCCGGGGTCGACGAGACGGCTCCCGCCTGGATCGTCGACCCGCTCGACGGCACCGCGAACTTCGTGCGCGGCTTCCCGCACTTCGCGGTCTCGATCGCGCGCACGCGGAGCGGGCTCCTCGGCCCGCTCGAGGTCGGCGTGGTCTGGGACCCGTTCAAGAAGGACCTCTTCACGGCCGAGGCCGGCTCCGGCGCGTACCGCAACGGCCTGCGGATGCGGATGCCCCCTCGCCAGGGCCTCGACGGCGCCTCCCTCGCCACCGGCTTCCCGTTCCGACACCAGTCGAAGATCGATCTCTACCTGAAGGCGTTCCGGGAGGTCTTCCTCCGCGTCCGCTCGCTCCGCCGCGCCGGCAGCGCCGCGCTCGACCTCGCCTACACCGCCGCGGGGATCTTCGACGGGTTCTTCGAGTTCGGCCTCTCGCCGTGGGACGTGGCGGCCGGCGCGCTCCTGGTGACCGAGGCGGGCGGAATCGTCACCGACTTCGACGGGACGGGATCGTGGCGGACGCGCGGGAACGTGGTCGCCGGCTCGCCGGGCGTCCACGCGGCGGCGCTCGCCCTGCTCGCGGAGGCGGGCATCTCGGAGGAGCTCCTCTGAGACGAACGGCCGCGCTCCTCCTGGTGCTGTCGGGGAGCGCCGCGGCCGAGGACCGGCCCGACTACTTCGAGCCGCTCCGGGCGCCGGCCTACCTCCAGCACGACACGACGTACGTGGCCCGCGAGAAGGGGGCGCGCCCCGACGCGCCGCCGGCCTTCAAGGCGCGGCACCTGACGATCCGGCTGCGGAACGGCGCGGACGAGGACGCGGAGTGGTGGCCGAAGCGGAACCTCCTCCTCGTCGAGATGGCCGACGGCGCGCGCTTCGCGCTCGAGTCGACGTTCGCACCCGAGCCGCGCCGAACGGGTGACCCCAGACCGTTCTCCCGTGTGTCGTTCGCGGAGGGCGGCACCGTGGAGACCTGGATGATCCAGGACCCGGACCCGGAGCAGGCCCTCGGCCGGCGCGGGAACGAGCCGCCACGCTGGGACAACCCCTGCGGCGGCGGCTGGATGGTCCTTCACGGCGGGGGCCTCACCGCACGCCTCGAGCTGCCCAGCACGTTCACACGGACGATGCGCGCCGCCGTGGGCGACCTGAGGGATGCCGCGCTGCGTCCCGACGACGTGGCCCGCCTCGAGACGGTCTTCCGGATCGAGATCCCGCGCAATGCCGCCTCGAACGACCCATACGCCCCGCGCACCGCGGCGGGGCTGCTGCTCGTCGACCGGCCGCGGAGGAACGAGGGCGCCCGCTACGTCCTGACGCCGTCGCCCGAGCCTCCGGGCGACCTCGCCCCCTGGCGCGCCCTGACCGAGATCCCGACCAGCCTCCCGCCCTACGTCTTCATCCCGCGGCCGAGGGACTGATGCTCACCGCCCTCTTCGTGCTGCTCGCCGCGCCGCCCGTCGTCAGCCTGGAGCGGATCGTCGACGGGCGCGACCGCGAGGTCGCCGTCGTGGCGCGGGCCGAGAGGACCGACGAGACCGGGCGGGTGGAGCTGCGGGTCGTGCGGGGGTTGATCCGACGGGACGTCGTCTTCCGAAGCCGGTTCCCGAAGCAGGGCGGGGTCGAGGTGCACGAGGTGTGGCTGGACGACGGCCCCGCGCTCCGGCTGGAGCGTCCGCGGGACCGCACCCGCGTCACGATGGCGACGCCCGCCTCGAGCTTCCGCTACTTCGAGGACGACGCCAGGACCCGCACCGTGCTCTGCGGTGTGAGCCGCCTCGACGGGCTGGACCCGGCGCTACCCGACGCCGCCGAGGAGATCGACCTCCTGGAACGGGCTGGCGTCGCGGTGGCGCCGGCCCCGGGCCCGCTCAAGATGCTGCGTTTCCTCCGGCCGCCCCCGGTCGACTCGCCTCCGGTGCGCCGGCGGCAACCGATGGCGGCGGACGCCCAGGGAGCCGCCGCCCTCGTCGAGGCGGCCGCGGCCGCGCTCGACCGCGGGCCCTGACGCCGCTACCAGGGCAGGCCGCGGACCTCCCGCGCCCGCCGGTAGACCGCCTCGTATACCTCCGCCGAGCGGTTCCACGAGAAGTCGGCCGACATCCCGTTCTGGACGAGCCTGCCCCACGTCTCCTTGTGAAAGAAGACGCGCTGGGCGTACAGAACTGCCGCGCCGAGCGCGTGCGGCGAGGGGTCGTCGAACTGGAAGCCGGTCGCGTGCTCGAGGTTCCCGTCGGTGAGACCGACCACCGAGTCGGCGAGCCCGCCGGTACGGCGCACGATCGGAACCGTGCCGTACGCCAGGGAGTAGAGCTGGGTGAGCCCGCACGGCTCGAAGCGCGAGGGCATCACGATCGCGTCGCAGCCCGCCTCGATCCTGTGGGAGAGCGCCTCGTCGTACCCGACGAAGGCGCGGAAGCGGCCCGGCGCGTGCGACTCGATCAGGCGCATCGCCCCCTCGAGGGCGGGCTCGCCGGAGCCGAGCATCGCGATCCTCACCCCGCGCCGGATCAGCTCCGGTGACGCCTCGAGGAGCAGGTCGAACCCCTTCTGGTCGGTGAGGCGTCCGATCGCCCCGAGGATGAGCCCCGGGTCGCCCACCTCGAAGCCCGCCAGACGGCACAGGTCGGCGCGGCATTCGGCCTTCCCCGAGAGGTCCTCGCGGGAGTAGCGCGCGGGGAGATGCACGTCCTTCGCGGGGTTCCAGACGTCGTAGTCGACGCCGTTCAGGATGCCGACGACCCGGTCGTGGCGCGCCCGGAGGATGCCGTCCAGCCCGAGGCCGCCCTCCGGCGAGCGGATCTCGTCGGCGTACGTCGGCGAGACGGCCGTGATCATGTCGGTCGCGACGATCGCCCCCTTCATCAGGTTGAGCGCGCCGCCGTGCATCACCTCGCCCCGCGTCTCGGGCTGCAGGCCCAGGATCGAGAAGCTGTCGGGGGCGTAGATCCCCTGATAGGCGATGTTGTGGATGGTCAGCACCGAGGCGACGTCGTCCCACCACCGGTCCCGCCAGCTGCTCCACGCCCCGAGCATCGGTGCGAGCGCCGGATGCCAGTCGTGCGCGTTCAGGACCTCCGGCTTTCGGTCCAGGCGCTTCATCGCCTCCACCGCGGCGCGCACGAACAGGGCGAAGCGCCAGATCCCGTCGTCGCGCCCCTCTTCGTTCGGCGAGTAGATCGCGCGCCGGTGGAAGAGCGTGTCCTGGGCGACGAAGTAGATCGGCACCGTCGAGCCCGGGATCGTGCCCTGGAGGATCCCCACGGTGTACGGGCAGCCGAGGACCGAGATCTCGAACGGCGGCAGCGCGGCCACCGGCCAGTCGTGGTGGCGCCGGTACCACCGCGCGGCGTCGAGATGGAACGGCATGAAGACGTCCACGTCGTGTCCCCGTTCCACGAGGGCCTTCGGCAACGCCGCGGCGACGTCGCCGAGGCCGCCGGTCTTCGCGAACGGGACGCACTCGGCCGAGAGGTGGGTGATCCTCAAGCTGGCTCCTTCCTGTCGACGTGGGTCCAGAGGACGGCGGCATAGCCGACCACGTGGCTCTCGTCGCCGCTCGTGTCGGCGGAGTCCCCGTGGGCGAGGAGCGAAGGCCGGGTGGGGGGCAGGTGCCGGAGCGCCTCGAGGAGCGCGGTGGCCGGCAGGACACCGCACATCGAGATCTCCTCTGGGCCCAGGACCCGGCCGAACAGCTCACCCGGATCACCCCGCAGGAGCGCGTCGAGGGCGCGCACGTCCTTCGCCCGGTTCTCCCGGCGCGGGAGGTAGTGGTTCAGGTCCGACGAGACGACGAGCGCCGGGGCCTCCCCCCGCGCCGAGCCGGCCTTCACGATCCGGGCGAGCGCCCGGCCGGTTGAGAGGCAGACGTCGAGGTCCGCGAGCCCGAGGGAGACGCAGACGATCGAGACCCCCGGCCGGGCCACCTGGAGGAACGGCACGATCACCTCGAGGGAGTGCTCCCGGGCGTGCGCCTCGGCGTCGAGCTCCGCTTCCGGAAGCTCGCGCAGCAGCTCGTCACGCAGGCCGGTCTCGACGCGCACGTCGCCGAGCGGCGTCCGCCAGGCTGCCGCGGGCGAGACGGCCACCGGCGCCCCCCGCCCCCGGTGGTTCGGGCCGATGAGGACGACGCTCCCGGGCCACTCGACGGCACCGGCGCCGGTCCCGGCGATGTCTCCCGAATAGACGTGGCCGGCGTGCGGCAAGAGGAGAGCCGTCCACTCGCCGGCCGCGCACCGAGGCCCGTGCCCGAGCCGGGCCGTCACGTCGCTTCGCAGGCGGCGCGGATCGCCCTCGTAAAAGAGACCCGCCACGGCAGGGGGACGGACGGAGGCGCTCAACGGTGAGAGGAGTCTAGACCGCCGGAGGGAGGACCGGGCGGCGGTCCTCCGGGAACAAATCGGCCGAGAGGTGGGGGCCGGGGGGAGGACCGGTGTTGGCTCCCGAGATATTCCGTGACCGCCTACGGCGGATTGGAATGAGACAACCCGGAGCCAGAGCCACCCGTCCGCCGTCGCCACAGCTCCGGCCCGCACCTGGCCTCGGGTGGGTGAAGGCCGCCAAGGGCGTCCCGCGCAGCGGGATCGGAGCGCAGCGGAGAGCCTTCACGCGCCCGGGGGCGGGTGCGACCATGGGTGGCGACGCGGCGTCTGGGAATCTACATGGCGGTGCAATTCGAAAAACGGTCACGGGATAACGCGAGAGCCAACAACCGGGCGGCGGTCCTCCCGGAAACAAACCGGCCGAGAGGTGGGGGCCGGGGGGAGGACCGGGCGGCGGTCCTCCCCCATCAATTGACGATGACGGAGACCTCGGCCGATTTCGGACCGCAGACGGCGCGGATCGTCGAGGTGCCCGGCGTCAGCCCCGTCACGACACCGTTCGAGCACGACGCGACCTTCGGGTCACTCGTCGTCCAGAGCGCGGCGGCGTTCTCGATCGGCGCGCCGCTCGGGTCCTTCGCCACGATCGACACCGTCTGGGTTTCCCCGACCCTCACGATCAGCGTCAGCGGGCTCGCCTCGAACGACGCGATCTCGCGGAACACCACGCGGAGGTCGGCGGAGCCGGAGACGTCGCCCAGGAGGGCGTTCACCGTGGTCCGCCCTTCCGCGACCGAGGTGACCCGTCCGGCGGCGTCCACCGTGGCCACCTTCGGGTCGGAGGACTCCCACTTCGGCTTGAGGTCGACGACGTCCCCCTTCTGGTTCTTCAGCGTGACGGTAAAGACGGTGCTGGAGCCCTTCGGACCCGCGAGGGTGGTGCGCGGCGGCTCGATCTTGATGGACGAGACGTCCACCACCTCGATCGCGCAGGTGGCCTTGAGCCCCTCGTGCTCGGCCGAGATCGTGACCTTGCCGGGACCGACCGCCTTCACGACGCCGTTCGGGTCGACCGTCGCGACCTTCGCGTTGCCGCTGCTGTAGGTGGCCTGCCGGCCCGCCACGGGCTCGCCTTTCTTGTCGACGACATCCGCCTTCAGGTAGAGAGGGCGACCCAGGCCGTAGATGGTCCCCTTGAGCGGAGAGAGGCGGACCTCCGCCGGTTTCTGGCCGCATCCCCCGAGGAGCAGGGGCAGCAGTACGGTGGCGAAGCGGCGCGCGAGCACGTTCTTCGTCATCAGAGCGCCTCGGTCAGGGCGGCGCGGAGACGCTGGACGCCGACCGCCGCGTCCTCCTTGGTCAGCGTGAGCGGAGGCCTCAGCCGGATGGCGCGGTCGCCCGACGCGAGCGCCATGACGTTGTGCTTCTGGAGCCAGGTCGAGAGGACCCTTCCGCGAGTGGCGCCGTCGGGGAGGTCGAACGCGATGAAGAGGCCCTTGCCCCGGATGTTCGTGACCTTGCCCGGGAACTCGGCCGCGACCTCGACCAGCCGCTCCAGGAGCCCCTCGCCCACCACGCGGGCGTTCTCGACGAGGCCGTCCTCCTCGATGATCTCGAGGAACCGCTGGCAGCGCACCATGTCGACGAGGTTGCCGCCCCAGGTCGAGTTGATCCGCGACGAGACGGTGAACACGTTCTCGGGCTCGTCGGAGATGCGGTCGTTCGAGGCGAAGCCGCAGACCTGGGTCTTCTTCCCGAACGAGAACATGTCGGGGACGACGTCCATCGTCTGGAAGCCCCACATGCGGCCCGTGAGCCCCATCCCGGTCTGGACCTCGTCCATGAGCAGCAGCATCTCGTTCTCGTCACAGAGCGTCCGGAGCGCCCCGAGGAACTCCGGCCGGAAGTGGTTGTCGCCGCCCTCGCCCTGGATCGGCTCGATGATGAGCGCGGCCACGTCGTCGCGGTGCTCGAGGAGGGCCCGCTTGATCTGGGAGACGGACTGCTCCTCGAGCCGGATCGTCACGTCGAGGCTCTCCGGGGTGAGCGGGAACGTGAGCTTCGGGTTCACGACGCGCGGCCAGTCGAACTTCGGGAAGTAGGCCGTCTTGCGCGGGTCCGAGGTGTTGGTGAGCGACAGGGTGTACCCGCTCCGCCCGTGGAAGGCCTGCTCGAAGTGGAGGATCTTGGTCCCGACCTCGCGCCGGTACCCCTTTCGGAAGTTCTTCCGCACCTTCCAGTCGAACGCCGCCTTGAGCTGGTTCTCGTTGGCGAGAGCGCCCCCCTCCACGAAGAACATGTGCCGGGCGTGGCTGGCCGGGACGGCGACCCTGGCGAAGGTCTCGACGAACTCCGCCATCTCCTCGGTGTAGATGTCGCTGTTGGCGGGCTTCGTCACCGCCACCCGCGCGAGCTTCTCGAGGAACTCGGGGGTCGTGAGCTTCGGGTGGTTGTACCCGACGGGGCACGTGGCGAAGTGCGAGTAGAAGTCCAGCACCTCGACGTCGTGGAGCGAGTCGTGGAGGTAGTTGCCCCGTGATCGCTCGAGGTCCATCACGACGTGGTAGCCGTCGACCAGCATGTGGCGCGACAGGGAGCCCAGGACGTCCTTCGAGGAGATGCGGGGAGCGGGCAGCGTGGCGGGCATTCAATACCTCCGGCGGGCGCCGGATGATATCAAGCGTGCCCGGACGGCCGTCCCGACGCCCTTCTCAGGACTTCAGGATGACCGCCGAGCCTCCCCCCCGCGAATCGCTGGCCGCCGCGGTGATGACGCAGTTCTTCCCGGCCTGCTTGGCGCCGTAGAGGGCCGCGTCGGCTCTCTTGAGGAGCTCGTTCTTCTGCTCGGCCGGGGTCCTCGTCGGGGTGCAGTGGGTCCGGTACGACGCGACCCCGATCGACATCGTGATGATGCCCCGCAGGTTCAGGGCGGGCTCGCCGGGCCCCATGGAGATCGGCAGGAAGGTCCAGTCCTGGATCGACTTCCGGATCCTCTCCCCCACGTCGAGCCCCTTCTCGAGCGGGGCGTCGAGGAGGACGATCGTGAACTCGTCCCCTCCGTAGCGGCACGCCAGCGACACCGTGTCGGCGAGCACCCGCTGGAGGACGAACGCCACCTCCCGCAGGACCTGGCTGCCGGCCAGGTGTCCGTGCTCGTCGTTCACGGACTTCAGCCGGTCACAGTCGAGGAAGAGGAGGCAGAGGTCCCCCTCCTTCGCCGTCGACAGCCGGTTCACCTCCTGCTGGAGCTTCCGGTGGAAGTACCGGTCGTTGAAGAGCGACGTCAGGGAGTCCCGCCGGGCCACCTCGCGCGCGCGCCGCTCGTCCAAGAGGTTCTGAAGCGCCAGCGAGAGGGTGTCCCCGAAGAGCTCCATGAGCCGCTCGTCGCGCGTCCCGAACTGCGGCTCGTCGCGGCGGTTGATCAGGACGAGCGTCCCGCAGACGTGGTTCTCGATCACGACCGGCACCGACAGGACGCTGCGGATCTGGCGCGCGAGCGTGGCGTCGATCTCCATCGAGAGGGCGTGCGCCCCGCCGACCTGGTTCACGCAGGTGCGCTCGCCGCGCGCGTAGACGAACCCGGCGATCCCGTCCACGGGGCGGACCTTCCGTCCGATCGTCCCCTCCGGGAGCTCGCCGGCGGTGACGACGATCGTCAGCTCGTTCCGGGAGCGGTCCTCCTGCTTGACCACCGGGTCGTCCAGGAGGAGAGCCGCGCCCTCCGACGGGACGAAGTCCATGGCACGCTTGACCAGCGTGATCAGGAAGCCGTCCGGTGCCGTGCCGCTCGTCTCGTCGAGGAGCCGGTGCCGGTCCATGAAGCGCGCCAGGAGCTTCGGCGCCAGGACGCGGGCCGTGATCGCCACGCCCCGATCTTAGGTCAACTCCGGCGCGGCCGGAGCGCGCCCGCCGCGGCGCAAGTCGCTACACTCCGCCGATGACGCCACGAGAGCGGAGGGGCTGGCTGCTGGCGGGCGTCGTCCTCGTGGTCGCCGCCGTCCTCTTCGAGCCGCTCCGCCGGCTCGTCACCGGTCACGAGATCGTGAGCGTCACCAAGCGCCTCTACCTCGGGTGGCTCCGGGCCCTCCTCGCCGTGGCGGGCCTCGCGATCGCCACCCGGTGGAGACGGCCGTCCGCCTCGGCCCTCGCGGTCCGCCTGGCGTCCGGGATGGCGTTCCTGACGCTGCTCGAGCTCGGCTCGGCGGTCGCCTTCCGGCTCCTGTACCACGAGTGGCACTTCCGACGCGCCGCACAGACCCGGATGTACGACCGCCACCCGTACCTCGGTGTGGTGCCGCGGCCGGGAGCGCGTCTCGAGCAGGGACGCTTCCGCGCCACACACACCGCGGAGGGCTTCCGGGGGACACGAGGCCCTTCCGCCGGGGACGGCCTCCGGATCGTGGCGATCGGCGGCTCGGCCACCTACGGCTCCAGCCTGTCCGACGACGAGACCTGGCCGCACCGGCTGGAGGAGCGGCTCGGGCCCCCGCGCCGCGTCTTCAACCTCGGGTTCCTCGGCTACACCACGGCCGAGCACGTCATCCAGACGGCGTTCCTCCTCGGCGACCTCGGGCCGCGGGTCGCCATCTACTACGTCGGCTGGAACGACGTGAGGGTCTCGCACCTGCCGCGGCTCGCCGCGGACTACTCGGACTTCCACGCTCTCTCGCTGCCGTCGGTCCTCCGGGTCTCGTCCGAGGTCATCCGGGGGTCGAGGCACCTGGCGTTCCCGACGCTGGTGCTGAAGGCCCTGGGCCAGGCGCACGCGCTCGACATCTACCCGGACGCCCCGCCCCAGCCGGCCGGGCCTCCGGTGGCGGGCGTGGACCCGCGGGCCCTCGCGCTCTACGAAAGGAACCTCTCGAGCCTCGTCGCGCTCTGCCGCGAGAAGGGGATCACACCCGTCCTCGCGCCGCAGGTGTACAACCCGGCGGCCCTCACCTCGGACCGGGTCAACCCCTGGAGCCCGATGGTGCGCGACCGCGACCTGCCCGCGATCGCGGACGCCTACAACCAGAAGATGGCCGGCGTCGCGCGCGAGGAGCACGTGTCGTTCGTCGGGTCGCTCCTCGCACCCGGCTGGCAGCCCGCCGATTTCCAGGACGCCGTGCACTTCACGCCACGTGGGGCCGACCGGCTCGCGGGGCTCCTGGAGGAGCACCTCCGGAAGGAGGCGCTCCTCGGGCCCTGAGCGGGCCGCTCTACTGCCCGCCGGAGCGCTTCTTCATCATCTCCTCGTACTGCCTCCGCTGCTCGGGCGTGAGCTTCTCGAGCATCTCGTTCATCTTCTGCTGCATCTCGGGGCTCATGAACGCGGAAACCGTGTCCTCTTCCTTGTAGCCGGCCGGGATCTCGAAGGTGGAGGCGGGGAGCGACTGCTTCGTGGCCTTCAGGAGCTCCATCGTCATGAGCGCCTCGGGCTTCCCCTTCTCGCGCATCGTCATCTTCACCGGGTACCCGTCGGCGCCGGCCTCCTTGAGCGCCTTCATCATCCCGGTCGATCCGTACCGGCCCTGCCCCTGCTGGGCGAGCCACGCCGTCGAGCCCAGAATGTCGCGGGTGACGCACATCTCCACCTCGCTCTTCCGCTTCTCCTCGGTGAGGACGAAGGTCTGGCAGGCGAAGCCGGCGACCACGTCGCCGCCCAGCTTCTTCACGGACCAGCTCTCCTCCTCGTGCGAACGCGCTCCCGCCTGCTCGCGGAGCTTCCTGGCGTCGAGGACCGAGTACGTCCGGCGCGCGTCGTTGATCAGGTAGGACCTGTCCGGCTCGGCCAGCTTCGTGAGGGTCGCGATCTTCATCCCGGCGCCCATGCCCGCCTGCTGCATCTGGGGCACGGACATCTCCATCTCCGTGCGCGTGGCGGACCGGGAGAGGTAGATCTTCCCGTGCCCGGAGCCGCCCCGGGCCATGGTCATCTTCATCTCGATGGTGCCCTCCCACTGGGCGGCAGCGGGGAGGGCGATCAGGAGCAACGCACCGGTCAGGATCTGGCGAGGGTTCACGGGCTCTCCTTTCGGGGCGGTCCGGCGAAACGGACGGGCGACCGCCCACGACACGAATCTACCGGCCGGCGCGCCGCGCGTCGAGCGAGGGGCGCGGGTTATCCTCGACCCGATCCGGATGAGCCAGCTTCGCGAGGGGCCCCGACCGTCTGCGCGCACGCTCCAGGCGGCTTTCCTTCTGCTCGGGCTCCTGGCGCTGGGGCGCGCGACCGTGCTCGGACCGCCGATCGTCCACCTGACGAAGCGCCTGTATCTCGGCTGGGCCGGGGGCCTCGGCGTGGCGGCCTTCGCGGCGCTCCGCTGGCGGCGGCCGGTCGTGGCTCGGGCCGCGGCGCTGTGGCTCTCGCTTGGACTGGCCGAGGGGACGGCCGCCGGGGCGTACCGGGTCCTCCACGGCGGATGGCACCACCGCACGTTGTACCGGCGCCCGGTCCTGTTCGACCGCCACCCGTACCTCGTCGGGGTCCCGCATCCGGGCCTCGACTACCGGGAGGGGCGCCTGCACGCCTCCCATACGCCGGGGCGATGGCGCGGACCCGGGCTCGGCCGGCCCGGCGCGACGATCGCCGCGATCGGAGGGTCCTCCACCTACTGCGTGCAGCTCTCGGACGAGGAGACGTGGCCCTACCAGCTCGAGCAGGCGCTCGGGCCTTCGCACCCCGTCGTGAACCTCGGGGTCCCCGGCTACGGCACGGTCGAGCACGTGATCCAGACCGCCTTTCTCCTGCCGGAGATCGAGCCGCGTCTGGCGATCTACTACGTCGGCTGGAACGACGCCCGAAACTCCGGCATACGGAACCTGCGCGCCGACTACGCGGAGTTCCACGGCTGGAGCCAGGCGCGAACCCTGGAGGTCACCTCCGAGGTCGTGTTCGGAGCGAAGTACCTGGCGCTCCCCACGCTTCTCCTCGAGGCCCTCGACGCGGCGGGTGCTCTCGACGTCTCTCCCCCTCGCGACGTCAGGGCGCGAGGCCAGCTCCTTCCGGAAGGAAGGACCGATCCCCGCGCGCTCGAGATCTTCCGACGCAACCTCCGCTCGATCGTGGCGCTCGCTCGGGCCCGGGGCGTGGTGCCCGTGCTGGCGCCGCAGATCGTGAACCGGACCCGCCTCACCTCCGAAGGGCGGTACGGGTGGCTGCCGTTCGTTCGAGACCGGGACGTCCCGGCGCTCGTCGACGCGTACAACGCCGTCCTCGCGGAGGTCGCCGCCGAGCGCGACGTCGCCTACCTCGCCGAGCTCCTGGAGACGGGCTGGACCCCGGAGGACTTCCTGGACGAGGGACACTTCTCCCCGAGCGGAGCGCGCCGCTTCGCGTCGATCGTCGCGGCGGCGCTCCGGACCCGCGGGCTCGTCACGGACTGAGAGGGTGGTCAGGCGGCGCGGCGGGCCTTCCCTTTCCGGGCGGGGGCCGCGGCCGGAGCCGCCGCGGATGCGGGCGCCTTCGCCGGCTTCGTGGTCAGTGTCGCCCCGCCCCGGAGAGCGGCCTGGGCCGCGGCGAGCCGCGCGATCGGGATGCGGAACGGGGAGCAGGAGACGTAGTCGAGGCCGACCCGGTGGCAGAACTCCACGCTCGACGGATCGCCGCCGTGCTCGCCGCAGATGCCGACCTTCAGGTCGAACCGGGTGCCGCGTCCCAGGTCGACCCCCATCTTCACGAGCTTGCCGACGCCCCCCTGGTCGAGCTTCTCGAACGGATCGGCCGGGAAGATCTCCCGCTTCACGTACTCCGGCAGGAACTTGCCGGCGTCGTCGCGCGAGAGGCCGAAGGTGGTCTGGGTCAGGTCGTTCGTGCCGAAGCTGAAGAACTCGGCGACCCCGGCGATCTCGTCGGCGGTGACGGCCGCGCGGGGCAGCTCGATCATGGTGCCGACCAGGAAGTCGACCCGCGTCCCGGATTCCTGGAACACCTTCTCGGCGACCGCGCGCACGATCTTGGCCTGGTCCATCAGCTCTCGCACGTGCCCGACCAGAGGGATCATGATCTCCGGCTTGACGTCGACCCCTTCCTGCTTCACACGGCAGGCGGCCTCCAGGATGGCCCGGGTCTGCATCCGGGTGATCTCCGGGAAGGAGATGCCGAGGCGGCAGCCCCGGTGGCCGAGCATCGGGTTCATCTCGTGGAGCTCGGCGACCTTGCGGGCGACGAGACGCGGGTCCACGCCCGCCTGGCGCGCGACGGCCTCGCGCTCCTTCTCGCCGTGCGGGAGGAACTCGTGGAGCGGCGGGTCGAGCGTCCGGATCGTCACCGGCCGGTCGCCCATCGCGCGGAAGATGCCGGCGAAGTCGTCGCGCTGCATCGGGAGGATCTTCTCGAGCGCGCGCTCCCGTTCGTCGGTCTTCTCGGCGAGGATCATCTCGCGCATCGCGGTGATCCGGTCGCCCCCGAAGAACATGTGCTCGGTGCGGCAGAGGCCGATCCCCTCGGCCCCGAACGCCACGGCGTTCGCCGCCTGGTCGGGCTGATCGGCGTTGGCGCGCACCTTCAGACGGCGCACCTGGTCGGCCCACGACATGAGCGTCGCGTAGCGCTGGTAGACCGGGCTCGCCGTCGGGTCGAGCGTCCTGTCGAGCAGGACCTGAAGCACGTCGGACGGTTTCGTGGCGAGCTTCCCCTCGATCACCTCGCCGGTCGTGCCGTCGATGGAGAGCCAGTCCCCCTCACGCAGCACCTTCATGTCGCCGGTCGCGCTCTTGACCGCCATCGACCCGACCATCGGGTCGACCCGGAGCGCCTCGCAGCCGACGACGCAGACCTTGCCCATCTGACGGCCGACGAGGGCCGCGTGGGACGTCATCCCGCCCCGGGCCGTCAGGATCCCTTCGGCCGCGTTCATCCCCTTGATGTCCTCGGGGCTCGTCTCCTCGCGCACGAGGAGCACCTTCTCTCCGCGCTGCGCCCACTCGAAGGCGTCCTGCGCGTTGAAGACGATGCGGCCGGTCGCCGCGCCCGGCCCGGCGTTCAGGCCTTTGGCCAGGATCCGCCCGTCGCGCATCGCGGCGTACTTGGCGTCGGGGTCGAAGATCGGCCGGAGCAGCTGGTTCAGGGAGTCCGGGTTGACGCGGAGCACGGCCTCGCCCGGCTGGATACGCCCCTCCTCGACCATCTCCACCGCGATCCGCACCTCGGCGAAGCCCGTGCGCTTGCCGGTGCGGGTCTGCAGCATCCAGAGCTTCCCCTTCTCCACGGTGAACTCGATGTCCTGCATGTCGTGGTAGTGGTCCTCGAGCGTCGCCCGGATCCCGAGGAGCTGCTTGTAGACGGCCGGCATCTTCTTCTCGAGAGTGGCGATCTTCTGGGGGGTCCTCACGCCGGCGACGACGTCCTCGCCCTGGGCGTTGATCAGGTACTCGCCGTAGAAGACGTTCTCGCCCGTGGCCGGGTCGCGTGTGAACGCGACGCCGGTGCCGCAGTCCTCGCCGAGGTTCCCGAACACCATCGACTGGACGTTCACCGCCGTGCCCCAGCTCTCCGGGATCCCGTTGAGCTGGCGGTAGACGATGGCGCGCTCGTTCATCCACGAGCCGAAGACGGCGCCGATCGCGCCGGCCAGCTGCTGCCGCGGGTCCTCCGGGAAGATCGCGCCCGTCCGGTAGCGGATCTCGGCCTTGAAGTCGCGCACCAGCTCCTTGAGCGCGTCGACGGGGAGCTGCGTGTCGAGGCGGACGCCGTACGCCAGCTTCTTCTTCTCGAGGATCACCTCGAACGGGTCGCGCTCCCGCTTGTCGGCCGGCTTGAGCTCCAGGACGACGTCGCCGTACATGGCGACGAAGCGCCGGTAGCAGTCCCAGGCGAAGCGCGGGCTCTTCGACACCTTCACCAGCCCCTCGACCGTCTTGTCGTTGAGCCCCAGGTTCAGGATGGTGTCCATCATCCCGGGCATGGAGGCGCGGGCCCCGGAGCGGACCGAGACCAGGAGCGGGTTGACCGGGTCCCCGAACTTCCGCCCGAGGGCCTTCTCGACCTGGGCGAGATGCTCGTCGATCTCCTCCAGCAGCCCGGTCGGGTACGTCTTCCTGGCGGCGTAGTAGTGCGTGCAGACCTCGGTCGTGATCGTGAAGCCGTGCGGAACCGGCAACCCGAGCCGGCACATCTCGGCCAGGTTGGCCCCCTTCCCTCCCAGGAGGTCCTTCCGGGAGCCGTCCCCCTCGGCGGCGCCCCCGCCGAACGCGTAGACGTACTTCTTCTCCCGCTTCACCGTGCCGTTCTTCGCCATCGTTCCCTCCTCGTGCAAAGGGCCCATCCGATGGGGAATCTTAGCCCGCGGAACCGGGGGTCCGGGGCAGTACAGGAGCATCAGGCGAAGGGGGGCCGGGCTATCCGTCGGCCAGGAGGCTCCGCAGGGCGTCGAGAGCCGCCGCCCAGGCCGTCAGCTCGATGCCGCCCGGGGCCTCGCCGGACTCGAGTCTCTGTCGGCACTCGCCCTCGAGCTGCCGGGCGATCCGGGTGACCTCCGGAAGGCCTACCGAGCCTCCGCTCCCGGCCAGGCCGTGGGCATTCCGGCGGAGGTCCCGCAGCGCGGAGTCGTCCCGCCCGGCGCGGAGACGCGACAGGAGGACGTCCATCTCGCGGAGGCGCTCACGCGCCAGGACGCCGAACTCCAGGCGGAGCTGGCGGATCAGGGTGTCGGCGTCCCTCAGGCGACCTTCAGCCACCGCCACAGCTCGGGGATCGTCGGACGCTTGCCGTACGACAGGATGCCGACCCGGAAGATCTTCGCCGTCAGCCAGAACATCCCGTAGATCGTGGCGAGCGAGAGCGCGATCGAGAGCCCCACCTGCCACATCGGCGGGTCGGAGACGAGGACGCGGACGAACATCGTGATCGGCGTGTAGATCGGGATCAGCGAGAAGACCACGGCCATCGTCGACTCGGGGTTCATCACGATCGGCATCAGGAGGAACCACGGGACCATCAGGATCATGACGATCGGCCCCAGGAAGTTCTGGGCCTCCTTCTCGGTGTTCACGACCGCTCCGCCCACGGCGTAGACGCAGACGTAGAGGAGGTACCCGAGGAGGTAGAAGAGGATGAAGTAGAACGCCATCGCCGGCCGGAAGAACTGCGACAGGTTGAAGCCGGCCATGGCGGCCATCGCGCCGGCGTAGACGGCCAGCGCGCCCGCCATGACCGCCCAGATCGCCATCTGGGTGAGCCCGACCGCGGCCATGCCGAAGATCTTGCCGGAGAGGAGCTCGAGCGGCGACATCGAGGAGATCAGGATCTCCACGATCCGGTCGCTCTTCTCCTGGATGATGCCGCGCATCACCTCCTGGCCGTAGATCAGGATCGGGATGAACAGGAGGGCGACGAAGACGAAGCCGGCGAGGAAGTTCATCTCGCCCCCCTTCTTCTCCTCACCGCTCTTGGTGACCTGCACCGACTCGACGCGGACGTCCTTCAGGAGCCTGTCGATCTCGGCCGGGTCGAGACCCCGCTCCACGAGACGGATGCGGGACGCGGTGCGCCCGATCAGGCGCGCCAGCCGCTCCTGGACCATCAGCTCGGTGGACGAGCGGCTGAAGTACGTCAGCCTCTCGGCGGCGTCGCCGAGCGTCGAGGCCGGGATCAGGAGGACGCCGTCGAGCTTCTCGCTTTTCGGGACGTCCTCGCCCCGCAGACGCTTCAGGTAGGGCGCGGCCTCGGCCTTCAGGTCCTTGCCGTCCCCGACTGCCACGTATTCGAACTGGAGGCGCGCGATCGGCGAGCTCCGATTGCGCCGCATCTGCTTCGGCACGTCCGGATCACCGAGCGGATCGGGCGCCTCTTCGGACATCTCCGCCGGGTCGACCGGCTTCTCCACCGCGGCCCGCAGGCGAGAGGTGCCGTCGAGGACGGCGATCTTCTTCTCGCCGATCCCCTTCATCGCCACGGCCGCCGGGATGAACGTGATCCCGGCCATCAGGAAGGGACCGAGGATCGTCATGATGAGGAACGACTTCTTCTTCACCGCCTGGAGGTACTCCCGCTTGAAGACGGCGAGCATCTTCATCGTGAGCGCGGGGCTTCGCTCCCGCCCTCCCGCACGTACCTTCCGTTTGCTTCGCTCACGTCCCGGTTCATCGTGAGCGCGGGGCTTCGCTCCCGCCCTCCCGCACGTACCTTCCGTTTGCTTCGCTCACGTCCCGGTTGGACATCTACGCCGCCTCCGCCGCGGCCAGGGTCTCGGCCCCGACGCTCTCGATGAAGATCTGCTCGAGCGTGGGGCTCGCCACCTCGAAGCGCTGGATCCGGAGACGCCCCACCGCGGCCTGGAGCACGTCCTGGGCGTCGACGCCACGCCCCAGCGCGATCTCCGCGCTGTTGTTCGTCAGGACGGCCTTCTCCACCCCCGGCAGGTCCGAAAGGAACGCCCCGTCCCCCTCGAACTCCAGGTGCACCGTGTTCTTCCCGTGCGCGGCGCGCACGTCCGGCAGCGCGCCCGCGAGGACCACCTTCCCGCCGTGGATCAGGACGATGTCGTCCGCCAGCTTCTCAGCCTCTCCCATCATGTGGGTCGAGAGGAGCACCGTCTTGCCCTGCGCCTTCATCTCGGAGAGGAGCTGGCGGACGAGGACGACGTTCACCGGGTCGAGCCCGGACATCGGCTCGTCCAGGATCACCAGCTCCGGATCGTGGAGGAGCGAGCCGATCAGCTGCACCTTCTGGGCGTTCCCCTTGGACAGCTCGACCAGCTTCACGTCCCGCTTGTCCCACAGCTCGAAACGGCCCAGCCACCGCTCGGCGGCCGCCTTCGTCCCCGCGGGCGTCCTCCCCTTGATCTCCGCGAGGAAGAGGAGGTGCTCGAAGACCTTCATCTGCTTGTAGAGGCCTCGCTCCTCCGGCAGGTAGCCGATCCGGTCCCGGACCGGCGCGCTGGAGGACGCCCCCAGGATCTCGACGCTCCCCCGGTCCGGCAGGAAGATCCCGTTGATCATCCGCAGGGCGGTGGTCTTGCCCGCGCCGTTCCGGCCCAGGAGGCCGGTGATGGTGCCGCGGCGCACCTCGAACGAGACCCCGTCGACGGCCTTGACGGAGCCGAAGTGCTTGACGATCTCCGAGACCTTCAGGACGTGTGACATTGCGGAGCATTGTACGAACGGGACGAAACCGAGGTTGCGCGGGACGAAACGCGTCTCTAGAGTGACGGTCATCGCTCGGGAGGCCAGATGGGATACGTCGGTCCGGCCTCGGCCCTGAGGGCCCTGGCGTTCCTCCTCGTCGCCGCCTCGGCGGCCACGCCGGACCGCGGCGCCGCGGACGGAGAAGCGCAGGAGCGAATCCGGGTGCTCGGGGAGCGCTCTCGCCGGCTCGCGGCCCGCTACGGCCCGGACCACCGCAAGCTACGCCTTCGCGCGATCGTGGCGGGCGCGAGCGAGCGACGGCTCGAGCGGGAGCGCCGGCCCCTGGCCGACGCGGGACCCGTCTGGACATCCCTCGGCCCCACCGAGACCGACGCGGAGGGAAGCAGCGACTCCGGCATGACCGGCGCGCTCGCGCTCGACCCTCGCGACCCCGCGACGCTGTACGCGGGACCGGCCGGCGGAGGCGTCTGGAAGACGACCGACCGCGGCGCGAGCTGGACGCCCCTCACGGACGACGTCGGCGTCACCGAGATCGGCGCGCTCGCGGTCGCGCCGTCGGCCCCCGACACCCTCTACGCCGGCACGGGGATCGGGCGGACGAGCCAGTTCTCGTGGGACGGGCAGGGGGTCGGCCTCCTCGCCTCCACAGACGCCGGCCGGACGTGGCGGATCACCGGGAGCTCTCCCGCCGACGACTTCTTCGCCATCTCCGTCGACCCCCGGGACTCCCGGGTCCTCCTGGTCGCGGGGAACCGTGGCCTCCAGCGATCGACCGATGGAGGGGAGACGTTCCAGCAGACGCTGCAGGCCCCAGGAAACCCGTGGGCGAACTCCATCGTCCGCTCGCCCGAGGACCCGTCGATCGTCCACGCCGCCACGTTCGCGATGGGCTACTACTGCCACCGGAGCCGTCCGGTGGAGGGCGCCATCTGGAAGTCGACGGACGGCGGCCTCACCTGGGCCGAGAAGAGCGCCGGGCTGCCCACGGGCCGGGCGCGGATCGAGCTCGCCCTGGCGGCGAGCCGGCCCGACACGCTCTACGCGTCGATCGGCAAGTCGGCGAAGGGCTCCTCGGGATGCGCGACGGACCTCGGAACGACCCTGGCGATCGTCCGCTCGACCGACGGCGGCGAGAGCTGGGTCGACCTCCACGCGCCGAGCGACCTCCTCGGGACCCAGGCCTGCTACGCGAACGCGATCAGCGTCAGCCCGCGCTCGCCCGACACCGTGTTCGTCGGGGGCCTCTTCGCGTTCCGTTCCTCCGACGGCGGGACCACCTGGTCCCGGACGCCGGGCGCGCTGCACGTCGACCAGCAGGTGCACCTGCAGGCCCCGGACGGGACCTTGTACGTCGGCAACGACGGAGGTGTCTTCTCGTCGACGGACGGCGGCACGACGTACCGGAGCCTGAACCGCGGCCTCGTCACCATGCAGTACTACACGCTCTGCCAGTCGCCCGCCGATCCGGGCCTGGTCCTCGGAGGGACCCAGGACAACGGCACCGTCCTGCGGCGCTCCGGCACGGCGTGGTCGCGGGTCCTCGGAGGCGACGGGATCGAGTGCCTGGTCCACCCGACCGATCCGAGGATCCTCCACGCCTCGATCTACGAGAACCGGATCTACCGCTCGACCGACGGGGGCGTGATCTTCGACCGCTCCACGTCGGGCCTCCTCGACTCCGGCAACAGCGGCTCGAGGGGAGACACGCTCCTCCGGCGCCGTCCGTCGAATCCCGATCACCTCTACTCGGCCTCCGCGCGGAGGCTCTGGGAGTCGACGGACGACGGGAGGACGTGGTTCACCCGGTCGGGCTACCTGCCCGACGTCGGTCTGATCGGCGACTTCGACCTCGACCCCGCCGGGGGACCGACTCTCGTCGTGACCGATTACCAGGGGCGCCTTCTCGTCTCCCCCGACGCGGGCCAGACCTTCGAGGCGCGGGCGACGCCGATGCCCGCCAACGGCCCCTCGCGCGTCCGGCTGCACCCGCTCGACCCGAGGATCGTCTACGTCTCGACTCTCCTGCCGGGGGCGGATCGGCAGCGCCTCTGGATGTCGAGGGACTCGGGGGCGACGTGGGCCGCACTCTCTCACCACGGGGAGCCGGACGGACTGCCGGACTTCCCGATCGAGTCGATCGCTCCCGACCCGATCGACGCCACCACGATTTGGGCCGGGACGTACATCGGCCTCTACCGCTCCACGGACGGGAGACGTTGGCACCGCTACGGCCGCGGGCTCCCGAACGCCTCTGTACAAGCCCTCGCGTTCCTGCCAGGAGGAGGAGACGCGTGGAAGGTCCGGGTGGCCACGTACGGGCGCGGGATCTGGGAGGCGCCACGCGTGCCGGCGCCCCCCAACGGCGCCCCGACCGCGTCGATCCTGGAGCCGTCCGGTCCGGTCGAGGCCGGGATCCCTCATCCATTCGCCGGGACCGGAACCGACCCCGACCCAGGGGACGCGCTCACCTACCGCTGGAGCTTCGGCGACGGAGCGACCGCCACGGGCGCCTCCGTGGCGCACGCGTACGCCGTGCCCGGGACGTATCACGTGACGCTCACGGCCACGGACCCCGCCGGAGCGACGGGGCGAGCCGAGAGGGACGTCGCCGTCCGCGTTCCGACGACCGCCGGCGCCGGGCCGGAGCGCCTCCTTCCGGTCGTCCTCGACGTGGTCGGTTTCGCCGGCGCGCGTTACACGACCGAGCTGACGATCGCCTCGCGGGCGGACGGCCCGGTCGACGCCCTCCTGCAGTACACCGCCTCGCTCGGCGCGGGCAGCGGCTTCGCGAGCCTGCGCCTGGCTCCGCGCGAGCAACGCGTCGTCCCCGACGCGATCGCCTTCCTGCGCGAGCAGGGCTTGCCGATCCCGCCCGACGGGAGCGCGCAGGTCGGGACGCTGCGCGTCGTCTTCCTCGGCGCGCCCGAGGGGTCCGTCTTCGTCGGAGCCCGCACGTCGACGCCGGGTGCGGGAGGGACGTTCGGCCTCTTCTACGGACCGGCTCTGACCACCGGATCGAGCGCCACGCTCGTCGGCCTGCAGGAGAGCGACACGCAGCGCTCCAACGTCGCGCTCGTGAACGCCGGAGCCGGGCCCGTGACCCTCCGCCTCTCTCTCTCCGGGCCCTCGGGCGAGAGCCTCGGGACGCTGCCGGACCAGACGCTGGAGGGCTACGGCTGGACCCAGGTCGATCGTCCGCTCCAGGGAAAGGCGCCGAGCGGGCGTGCCGTCGTCACCCGGATCGCCGGCGATTCGCCGTTCAGCGCCTATGCCGTCCTCAACGACGCCGTCACGTCCGACGGCTCCTACGTCCCGCCGCTCTTCCCCGACCTCCCGGGCGGGGCCGATCGCCTGGTGCCCATCGTGCTCGACGTCGCCGGGCTCGGCGGCACGCGCTTCACCACCGAGCTGACGCTGGCGAACCTCGGGGCCTCCGCTCTCGAGCTGGGGCTCGTCTACGTCGCCGCGCCGTCGCTCGGAGGTGGAGTCGGCTCGGGGCAGGTGACCGTGAGGCTCCCGGCCGGCGAGCAGCGGATCATCCCGGACTCGATCGCCCTGCTCCGCGCGGCGGGCCTGTCGATCCCCACCGGGACGAGCGTCGGCGGCTCGCTGCTGGTGCGGGCGCCCGCGGGCACGCCGGCCTCGGAGCTGGCGGTCGGAGCCCGCACCTTCACTCCCGCCGCCGGAGGTGGCACGTTCGGCCTCTACTACCCCGGGCTGACCCTCGCCGAGTCGGCGCCTGGCGCCGCCACGATCGGAGGCCTCCAGCAGGGCGAGCGGCAGCGCTCGAACTTCGCGATCGTGAACCGCGGAGACCGGGGGGATCCGATCACTCTGCGCGTCACGCTGTTTGGCGCGAGCGGCGCGCCGCTGGGGAGCCCGCTCGAGCTCACCCTGGCGCCGGGTGAGTGGCGACAGCTGGGCCAGCCCCTGGGGCCGTACGCCGAGACGTCGGGCTACGCCCGCGTGGAGAAGGTCTCCGGGTCCTCCCGCTTCGTCGCGTACGGCGTCCTGAACGACGCCGCCACGTCCGACGGGAGCTACGTGCCGATGAGCGACTGAGCGGTCAGGCCATCCGGGGCTCGGTGGACGCCGCTGCCGGGGGCGGCAGCTCGGGGAGCGGGCCACCGATCGGCTTCGGCCGCACGATGTAGGTGACGGCGTGCGCGATCTCCGCCTTGATCCAGCGCAGGAAGCCGTGGGCGAACATCACCCAGCTGGCGCTACGCGTCGAGAAGCCGACGAAGCCGGGGACTTTCCCGGCGTTGTGGTTGCCGTAGATCCCGAGCGCCCTCTTCCGCTTCGCGATCGTCACCAGGCGCTGCGAGTAGAAGCGCATCGGGTAGAAGCCGATCTCCGCGCCGTCGTCGAAGTACGGCGGCATGCCCAGCCGGTCCGCGGACCAGCGGTAGATCGGCGACACCGCGACCATGTAGTAGAGCGCCGTGTCCATGAGGAACGACGTCGTCATCAGGTCGTAGTCGCCCATGACGTAGTACTTGTCGCGGTAGATCGCCTCGAAGAAGTACCTGAAGAAGCGGTCGTACTTCCGGTTGTGCTCCGCGTACGCCTTCTCCATCTCCATCGCGGAGGCGCCCCTGAGCGCCTTCTCGATCAGCGCCACGCGGGTATGGACCGAGAACGACATCTGGTCGAGCCCGGGCGAGTAGAACGGGTCGAGGAACCCGCCGGCGTCGCCGACGCACGTCCAGCCGGGCCCGATGAACGTGTCGACGAAGTACGGCAGGTGGCCGTAGTAGCGGCAATCGGTCTCGATCGGTGTGGCGTGCTCGAGGAGCTCCTTCGTCAGCGGGTTGTCGTTCAGGAAGTTCCGGAGCTTCTCGAGGGGCGTCGCGCCCTGCGGCTGGACGAGCCGCTTGTCCCAGACGAGGCCGACGCTGGTCTCCCCCCCGTGGAGCGGGATGAACCAGATCCAGTAGCCGAAGCCGGTGAAGTGGTTCGTGGCGAGCCGGCGTGCGGTGATGACGCGGCGCACGAACGGATCGGCAGGATCCGTGCCCACGACCTCCGGGCCGTCCATGTCCTTGACCCCGTTGTAGCGCACCCAGATGGAGGCCGTCGGATGCGTCTCGACCGGCGTCACCCCGCCGCGCTTCCTCGCGAGCATCGCCTGCCGCCCGGTGGCGTCGACGACCCAGCGGCACCTCACGTTCGCCTTGGTGCCGTCCGCCTTCTCGACCGTCAGCGTGTTCCCGGCGTCGCCACCGAGCGCGACGTCCACCACCTTGGCCGGCCGCCAGACGTGCGCCCCCTCGTTTCCGGCGACCTTGAGCACGTGCTCGTCCAGCTTCTGCCGGTCGAGCTGGAAGGACGGCGTGCGGGCGAGCTGGGTGGGCCCCACCTCGGACGCCTCGCGCAGGCACGTCACCTTCTCGTTGTGGAACCAGTACCGGAACGCCTGCTTGGTGAGCTGCTCGCGGGAGAGGTGGTCGTACAGCTTCAGCACCCGGGTGAGGAAGTACGACGAGACCTCCACGGTCGACTCGCCCACCTTCCAGTCGAACGCCTCGCTCTTCTCGACGACGAGGATGCGGACTCCAGGGATCCGGCGCCCGAGGACGGTCGCCAGGGAGGCGCCGGCGATCGCGCCGCCGACGACGACGACGTCGTAGTCGAAGGAGGCGGCGTCGGGGAGCATAGGCATCGGGGTCGGGGTCATGCCCATCTTGGGATCGGTCATCATGGTGCGGGGATTCTAGCCGCGCCGGCGGTCTCGGTCAGCGTGCGGTCGACGACCTCCACGGGACCGAGCTCCTCGACGAGGCCGGAAGACCACCGCACGGTGAGCTTCGCCACGCGGGTGGCACGCCCGAGCCCGAGGTGCACGACCGGACTGCCGCTCGAGAGGTAGCCGCTCGAGACGCCCGCTTCACGAACGAGCGTGCGGCCGTCCGGCAGGACCGCGGTGATCCGCGCGCCCCGCCCGTCGGACGGCTCCTTCCCCTTCCGTCCGGTGAGCGCCAGGCGCAGGTAGTGCTCGTCAGGCTCGCGGCTGCCGAGGAACAGCGCCTCCGGAGCGCCGACCGAGCGGACGTAGACGTCGAGCGCCCCGTCCCCGTTCGCGTCGAAGGCGACGGCGGCGCGCCCATTGGAGAGAAGGTCGAGGCCGTCCAGGAACGCCCGCTCCTCGAAGACCGGCCCCGCGACCGTCCCCCTGTTTCGAAAATACGCCTCGCGCTCGAACCCCTGGACCCCCGCGCCCTTCTGGTCGAACGTCTTCTTCATCTCGATGTAGTCGTCCCAGTAGGCGAGCGTCTCCCACCAGAACTCCAGCTCGCGGTCCCGGTCGCGTCCGTCCCCCCACATCCCGTTCGTCGCGTACAGGTCGAGCCAGCCGTCGTCGTCCAGGTCGGCGGCGATGGCGCTCCAGCTCCAGCCCGCCTTGCGGGCCCCCGAGCTCCCGGTCTCGTCGGTGAACTTCCCGCCCCGCTGGAGCAGAAGCGAGTTGCCGCGGCACATCTTCTCGCACCAGGAGATCGCGATCGGCAGGAAGATCCGGCCGGGCAGCGGCACCGGGAGGCCCGGGTACTCGTGGACGAAGCCCCACTGCGTGTAGGTCCCGGTGGCGTAGAGGTCGGGCTTCCCGTCGCCGTCGAAGTCGCCCCACGCCGCGGACATCCCGTAGCCGCGATCCTCCGTCCCCGTCTTGCCGGTCACGTCCTCGAACCGCTTCCCGTCGACGTTCCGGTACAGGTTCTTCAGGCCGAAATCGTTGGTGACGAGGAGGTCGGGCCGGCCGTCGCCGTCGAAGTCCGCGAAGAGACAGGAGAGCGACCAGCGGGTGGTCTTCTCCAGGCCCCACTCGCGCGACGCGTCGCGGAAGCGGCCCGAGCCGTCGTTCAGGTAGAGGAAGTTCCGCCGGCCGTCGTTGGCGTCGAACGGCGGATCCGGCATCTGCCGGTAGTAGTCGCCGGTGCCGCAGACGAAGAGGTCGAGGTCGCCGTCGCCGTCCACGTCGGCGAAGGCGAGGGAGCGGGTCGGAACGGGCGTGACCACGCCGGAGACCCCGGTCGTCTCCTCGAACGTGCCGTCGCCGCGGTTCCGGAAGAGACGCGTCGGCCCGAAGGCGTCGGTCATGGCGAGGTCGGGGAAGCCGTCACCGTCGAGGTCCCCGGCGGTGACGCCGGTCGCGGCGACGTCGGGGAAGCCCGCCCGCGCCGTGACGTCGGTGAAGCGCCCGGTCCCGTCGTTCCGGTACAGGATCGAGCGGACCCCGTCGCCCACGAAGAGGTCCTCGGCGCCGTCGCGGTCGAAGTCGAGAACGGCGACCCCCGAGCCGGGCCAGATGCCGTCGATCAGACGGTTCGTCAGCTTCTTCGGCGGGTCGTTGCGCGGCGCACCGAGGCCCGCCTCGGTCGTGGCGTTCCGGAAGCGGGGCGCCGTCTCCACCCGATCCGGGAGCACCCGGATGAGCTCCACCGAGAACGGCGCCAGGCTGTCCCGGGTCTCGACCACGGTCTCCAGGACGCGCTCGACGCGTGCCCCGTCCGATCGGAACCCGTCGACGGTGAGCTGGACGCGGCCGGACGTCTCCGCGCCGACCGAGGGCGCGTGCTGTGGCTTGGTGACGTCGTAGGCGATCGCGTGGATCCGCTCGAGCCCCTGCCACGCCGCCGACCGGACGCGCTCCACCCCCTTCGGGTCGTCGGGCGTCGCCTCCCGGCGCAGGGCGGCGCGCCTCACCGCCTCGATCCCGTCCCGCCACCGCTCGAGCTTCCGCATCCAGGGCACGAACTCGGCCCTGAGGCGCGGGATCGAGACGTTGCGGTAGAGCCAGAACCCGGCCAGGGCCAGGCAGGCGGCGAGCGCGGCGAGGCGGAGGGGGCGCTTCATCGGCGCCGGATGGTAGCGCGCCGCCGCGGAGGGACCGGTCAGCGCAGGAGCGTCAGCTCCTTCACGCAGACGCCCAGCTGGCGGCCGTCGCCCGGCGGGACGAAGACGTCGCTGACGAGACCGATGGTGATCGACGGCCCCGCCGCCCGGATCGGCAGGTCCCGGAGGAGCGCGCCGTTCGGCAGCACCCCCTCGAAGACGGGTCGACCGTCCACCGTGATCGTCAGGCGGGCGTCCCCCCGGAAGCCGAGTATCTCCACCCGCAGCCCGGTCGGGGGCGCCCCGTGAAGCGGAAGCCGCACGGTCGCCGCGCCCGACGTCCAGCGGAACGAGCCGCCGTCGTACTCCTCGCGATCGAGGAATCCGGTCGCGGTCACGAACGGGAGGAAGTCCCCGAACAGGGGGAGCTCTCCCTGCCGCCAGAACGGGTCGAGAAGCGTGCCGGCCGCCCGCGGCGGGACGATCGCCGCACCGCCCTTGAGGTCGACGCGGCCCCCGGGCGCCGAGAGTACGAGATCGGCGTACGGGGCCGGACTCGACAGGCACGGGCCCGGGACCTCGAGGACGAGCGCCTCGGGCGTGAGGCGAGCCGGCACGGGGGAGCCACCGCACGAAGCCGTCACTCGTTCCGCCGAGGAGGGGTGGAGGAGCGGGAGAAGGAGCCTGACCTCCGGGGCGATCGCCCGCGCGATCCCGGTGCCGAGGCGGAGCGGGAACGGGTCGGCGCCGAACGAACGCGGCGCCTGCTCGAGGAGGAGCGCGAGCCGGTCGGCACCGCGCGGGAGGAAGCGCACGCCGAACGGCTCGGGCAGGCGCAGCGCGACCGCGGCCGCGTCGCGCGCCACCACCACGTTCCGCGGGAGCAGGAAGCCGGGCTTCGTCACGAGCTGGCCCGTCTCGCTCCGGAACTGGCCGACGAGCGCGGCGTCCAGCGTGCCCGACGAAAGGAGCGCGGGGACGTCCTCCTCCGCCACCGGGACGAAGCGATGCCTGGGAAGCGAGCGGAAGAGGTGGAACAGGACGTCGTTGAACTCCGAGACGACGCCGATCCGGGCCCCTGGCGGGAAGAGGCGCGGGAGCCGCTCCACGTGCGAGGAGATCACGTCCTCCATCAGCCGTTTCGCCTCGGCAGGGTCCCGGGGCCCGGGCCTGCGGACCCCGTACGGGCCCAGGAACGTGACCGCCCCGGCGACCGCGAGCGAGATCAGCATCGCCGGGACGCGCAGGAGCGCCACGTCGTAGACGAACGGCAGGACCGGGGCGCACAGGAGCGGCACGAACGTCAGGAAGTACCGGATCTTCTGGGGCGTCCAGGCCTGGTTGAGGAGGACGAAGCCGGCGAGCCAGGAGAGGCCGATGCCGACGAGGAGGACCGCGGTGAGCGCCTCCCGCCGCCCTCCGCGCCGGAACCGGCGCCACGTCACGAACGCCAGGATCGGGGCGACCATCACCACGCCGAATCCCGCCGGTCCGAAGCCGGACCGATCCTCGTCAGGGAGCCAGCGGCTCTTGGCGACGGGCCCGAACGACACGCCGCGGGTCAGGTCGGTCCCGGCGGCCCTCGCGATCGCCTCGAAGGCCCGGCGCTGGAGCCGGGGGAGGAGCGAGCCCTCTCCGCGGGCGAGCCCCGGCCAGTCGAGGATCTGGTATCCGTAACGGAGGAAGTTCGTCGTCCGGGTGGCGAGCTCCGGTACCGAGCGGCCGCCGAGCGCGACGGCGCGGGCACGCACCGAGGCGATCGGGTTCCCGAGCTCGGCGAGGTTCAGGACGTAGTTGTACGCGCCGAGCGCCAGGAACCCGGCCAGCGCCGCCCCCCCGGCGCGCGCGAGGCGCCGCGAGGCGAGCGCGCGATCCTCGGCGAAGGCCGCGACGACGAGCGCCAGGGCGAGGCCCGGGAGGAGGAAGAAGAGCGTCAGCTTCGTTCCGAGCGCGAGGCCGAAGGCGAGCCCGAAGCCGGCGAGGTCGGGCCCCTCTCCCGAGCGCACCGCACGAAGGCCGAAGAAGATCGACGCGGCACCGGTCGCCGCCGAAAGGACGTCGGTCTGCGGCGAGCCCATCTCCAGGATGAGGAGCGGGAACGTCAACGTGACGAGCCCTGAGAACGTGGCGGCACGGCGTCCGGCGCCGGTGGCACGGGCGAGGCCCGCCACCGCGAGGGCGAGCGCGAGACCCGCGGTCGCCTGGGGGAGGTGGAACGCGCCCCCGCCCCCGAGCGCCATGAGCCACGCGTAGACGAAGGACGGGTTGGGGGGAAACTCCACCAGCCTGAAATCGGAGGTCGGGAAGTGCCGGGCCGTCCCGAGCTGCAGCCAGTAGTACGCGCGCGGCAGGTGGTACGAATTGGCGTCGCCGTTGGAAGCGGGCGTGCCGAGCGCGTAGACGGCGTTGAGCCCCGCGAGGCCGAGGACACCCACGGCGAAGAGCGGCAGCAGCGACCGGGCGGCGACGGCTCTCTGCCCGGCCTCGAAGGCGACGCGCAGCTCCGGGCCGAGCCCCGGCCGGCCCGCGCGCCACCAGAGGAGCCCGCAGCCGAGCGTCAGGAGCGCGTGACCGGCCAGGAATCCGCCACGGGAGAAGGCATGGGTCTCGGAAAGGACCTCGGCGAGGAGCACGACCTGCCCGTAGAGCGCGAGCCAGACGAAGAGCCCGGAGGCGACGAGCCCCTGGACGCCCGCGAGACGCCGGACCGCGAGGGCGCAGAAGACGGCAGCGCCGAAGGCCGCGAGGATCAGCACCCGCTAGCGGCCGCCCGCAGTCAGGCCGCCGAGCGCATGGGCGAGGAAAGACAGGACGTCCGTCGACTCGGCGATCTGCCGGTCGGCGGCCTTGCCGGCCGGGGCGCCGCGGGTCTCGATCCGGATCAGGATCGGAGCGTCGCCGGCCTGAGCCGCCTGGAGGGCCGCCGCGTACTTGAAGGAGTGCCCCGGCACCACCCGGTCGTCGTGATCGGAGGTCACGATGAGGACGGGCGGGTAGCTCGTGCCCGGCTTGAGGTTGTGGAGCGGGGAGTAGGCGTGGAGCCACCGGAACTGCTCCGGATCGGCGGACGTGCCGTAGTCCGAGGCCCAGGACCAGCCGACGGTGAAGCGCTGGTATCGCAGCATGTCCATCACACCGACCGCCGGCACGGCGGCTCCGAACAGGTCGGGGTGCTGGTTCAGCGTCGCGGCCACCAGGAGACCTCCGTTGCTCCCTCCCGCGATCGCGAGCCGGGCCGGGGAGGTCACCTTGCCGTCGATCAGCCAGCGAGCCGCGGCCGCGAAATCGTCGAAGGAATTCTGCTTGCGGGCGAGGCGCCCCGCGTCGTGCCACTCGCGGCCGTACTCCCCGCCGCCGCGCACGCACGCCTGCGCGAAGACGCCTCCCATCAGCACGAAGGCGACGTGCCGGGCCGAGAACGCCGGCGTCATCGAGACGCCGAACCCGCCGTAGCCGTAGAGGAGCGTCGGGTTCCGCCCATCGAGCTTGAGGCCCTTCCGGTGGACGAGGAAGATCGGCACCCGCGCTCCGTCCTTCGAGCGGCAGAGCTCCTGGCGGGTCTCGAACAGGGTCGGGTCGAGGACGGGCGCCGGCTTCAGGAACGGTACCGCCAGGTCGCCGACCGGGTCGTAGAGGTAGACGGTCGGCGGGTAGAGGAACGAGCTGAACGTGAAGAACGTCGCCCGGTCGGACCGGCGGCCGGCCAGGCCGGACACGGTCCCCAGGGCGGGCAGCTCCGCCACCCGTTCCCGCTTTCCCGAAAGGGAGTGGATCAGGATCCGGTCCGACGCGTTCACCGTCTGCCGAACCAGCAGCTTCCCGGCCACGACGCTGGCCTCGACGAGGACACCCTCCGGCGGCTGGGGCACGAGCTCCGTCGCGACGGGTCTCCCGAGCTGCCGGGCGCGTGCCAGGTCCACCGTGACCAGTCGGCCCCGGGGCGCCGCGCCGTCGGCACGCAGGAGGATGAGGTTGAGCCCGTCGCTCGCGACGAAGTCCGTGCGGGCCTCGAGCGGCTCGTAGAGGCGGACCACGGGCGAGCCGGGCACGCCGAGCTCCTTGACGTAGAGACCGGTCCGCCGGTCCGTACCCTTCGCGACCGAGATCGCGAGGAGGCGCCCGTCGTCCGACACGGCCGGGGCGAGGAGGCGCTCGGGATCGCCGCCGGCCTCGAGCACGACCTGGTCCTCGCCCTCGACGGCGCCGAGAGTGTGGAGGAGGAGGGACGACCCCTTCTCCGACGGGCGCGCCACGTAGAGGCCGGTGCCGTCCGCGGTCCAGGCCGGCACCGCACCCCGGGCGCCCGGCAGCACGTCGGGGAGGTCCTTCCCGCTGTCGACGTCCCTCACTCTCCATTCGCTGCCGTCGGCGCCGGTGGCGACGCCGTACGCGAGGCGCTTCCCGTCCCGCGACGGGACCCAGCCGGTGACGACGGCGTTCCCACCGGGCCGCAGCGAGGTGGGGTCGAGGAGCGTGCGGGCCTTGCCCCCCGGCCCCTCCTGCACGATCACCGGGGGCTGGCCGAACAGCCCTCCTCCCCGCGTGTAGAAGTACCGTCCCCCCTCGATCACCGGCGTCGAGACACGCTCCTGCCGCGACAGGCCTTCGAGCAGCTCCCGGATCGGCTCGCGCCCCGGGATCGCCGCCAGATACGCCTCCGTGAGCCGGTTCTCCGCGTCGATCCAGGCGCGCGTCGCCGGGGCGGTGACGTCCTCCAGAGCCCGATACGGATCGGGGACCTTCGTGCCGTGGTAATCGTCCACGACGTCCGAGAGGGGTGGCTTCGGGTAGGCCCGGACGGTCGCCTCCGCCGCCGGCGGGAGGAGGAGGGACACCAGGAGCGGACCCAGCCCGGCGGCCAGCGGCGCGAGGAGCATCGAGCGGATCGTATCGGGAAGACGAGGTCGAGCGAAGGAGGCGGCTCAAGTACCATCCGCGCCGCCATGAAGAGAGACCTCGTCGTCCACAAGTTCGGCGGGACGTCGCTCGGGAGCGCGGAGCGGATCGTCGGGGCCGCGAGGCTGCTCGCCGATGCCGCCCGCCGCGAGACCGTCGTCGCCGTCGCTTCCGCCATGGGGGGCGTCACGGACCAGCTCCTGGCCGCGGCCCGGGAGGCCGAGCGCGGTCGGCTGCGCGCCGCCCGGAAGGTCGTCGACGGGCTGCGGGAGAGGCACGTCGAGGCGGCCGCCGAGATCGCCCGGCTCACCGGGAGCCCCGACGCGGGCCGCGCCTTCGAGGAGAGCGTCCTTTACGAGCTGTCGACGGCGCTCCACGGCGTCTCGCTCCTGAAGGAGCGGACCGCCCGGGTGACCGACCTGATCTCGTCGTTCGGGGAGCGCCTCTCGGCGCCGCTCCTTTCGGCCGCGCTTGAGGCGCTCGGGGTCCGGGCGGCGGCGGTCGACGCGCGCACGATGCTCGTGACCGACGAGCGGCACGGCGCGGCCACCTGCGACCGCAGGAAGAGCGATCCCCGCGTGCGCCGGAAGCTGGCGCCTCTCCTCGACGCCGGGGTCGTCCCGGTGGTCACCGGCTTCATCGCACGGAGCCCCAAGGGCGAGACCACGACGCTCGGGCGCTCCGGCTCCGACACGACCGCGGCCCTCGTGGGCGCCGCGCTGCCGGCCGCGCGCGTCGTCATCTGGACGGACGTCGACGGGGTGCTCTCGGCCGACCCGCGCGTCGTGCCGAACGCCCATCTCCTCGCGCGTCTCTCGTACCGCGAGGCCGCCGAGATGACGTACTTCGGCGCCAAGGTGCTCCACTTCCCGGCGGTGCTCCCGGCGATCGCCGGGTCGATCCCGCTCGTCATCCGGAACACGTTCCGTCCCGAGGGGAGCGGCACGACGATCGCGGCGGCGAGCGGCGCCGCGGCCCCCGGCATCCGGGCGGTCACCGCGATCAGCGGGCTCTCGCTGCTGTCGCTCGACGGCCCCGGAATGATGGGAATCGCCGGCATCGCGGCGCGGGTCTTCTCCACGACGGCGCGGCTGGGGGTCTCGGTCGTCATGTTCTCGCAAGCCTCCTCCGAGCAGAACATCGCGCTGGTGATCCCCGAGGGCGACCGGGAGCGCACCGTCGCGGCGCTCGAGCAGGAGTTCCGTTACGAAAGGCTCACCGGCTCGATCGAGTCGGTGAGGGCGCGCGGCCCGATCGCCGTCGTGGCGGCCGTGGGCGAGGGGATGCGGGGCACGCCTGGTATCGCCGCCAAGGTGTTCGCGGCGGTGGCCCGCGCCCGGGTGAACGTCGAGGCGATCGCCCAGGGCTCCTCGGAGTGCAACATCTCCTTCGCCGTCGACGAACGCCAGCGCGTCGATGCCGTCAAGGCGCTCCACCGCGTCGTGAGCCGGGCGTGACGCGCGAGCGGCCGTCGCGCGTTCGGGTCTTCGCGCCCGCCTCGGTGGCGAACCTCGGCCCGGGCTTCGACGTCCTCGGCGCGGCGCTCGACGGGCCGGGGGACGTCGTCGTCGCCACGCGCAGCCGCCGACGGGGCGTCGCGCTCGACGGGGTCTCGGGCGACGGCGGTCGCCTCCCCCGCGATCCCGCGCTCAACACCGCCACCGTCGCGGCGGCCGCCGTCCTCGATCGGGCGCGGCGCAAGGG
>CAYLNK010000031.1:0-26984 GCA_964384675.1 uncultured Holophagales bacterium
CAGGCCCGACTTCAGCAGCCCGCCGTTGAAAGCCGCCAGACGGGCCGCGAAGGCGCGGTCCTCGGCGAACGACGGTCCTTCCACGCAGAGCGCCCCGCCGCAGAAGACCGCGGCGCGCCGGACCCCGTCCGGAAGCGGCCCGGCGAGCTCGCGCGGCAGCGACCGGAGGGCCGGGCCGAGCCCGAGGAGGACGCCCTTGGAGCCCTCGTTCACCTTCGGCCCCGTGTAGTCGAGGGTGTCCATCGCGACGTTCCCGAAGACGAAGAGGTCGGTCTCGAAGCGGCAGCGGGCGAGGACGTGCTCGAGCACGGCCGTGAAGTCCCTGAGGTCGAGGCGGGCGTCGGTCACGAGCAGCATCTTCGTGAGCGAGAGCTGGCCTTCCCCCAGGATCCGGAACGCCGACATCATCGCCTCGCGCCCGTAGCGGTCCTTCACGACCGCGGCGGCGAGCGAGTGGAACCCGGTGTCGCCGTAGCTCCAGAGGTCGACGACGCTCGGCATGACCAGGGGGAAGAGCGGCGACAGCAGCTCCTGCAGCCTGTCGCCGATGAAGAAGTCCTCCTGCCGCGGCCTGCCGACGACGGTCGCGGGGAAGATCGGCCGGCTCCTCCTGTACAGCCGCTCGACCTCGAAGACGGGGTAGTCGTGCTCCAGGGAGTAGTAGCCGTAGTGGTCGCCGAAGGGTCCCTCGGGCCGGCGGACGTTCGGCGGGACCCGGCCGACCAGGGCGAACTCGGCGTCGGCCACGAGCCGGTGCGGGTGGTCCGGGACGCTCGTCATCGGAAGGCGCGAGCCGAGGAGGAGCGACGCCAGGAGGAGCTCCGGGACGCCCTCGGGAAGTGGCGCGATCGCGGCGAGCATCAGGGCCGGCGGCCCGCCGAGGAAGATCGTCACCGGGAGAGCCTCGCCGCGCGCTTCGGCGACGTGGTGGTGGAAGCCGCCGCCCTTGCCGATCTGCCAGTGGATCCCGGTGGTGGACGGGCCGTGGATCTGGATCCGGTACATCCCGAGGTTCGACTCGTGCTTCTCCGGGTGCTCCGTGTAGACGAGCGGCAGGGTGAGGAACGGCCCGCCGTCCTCCGGCCACTGGGTCAGCGCCGGGAGGCGGGACAGGTCGACCTCACGCTCGACCTCCTGGGTCACCGGCGCGTTCCGGGAGCGGGTCGTCCCGACGCGGGCCGCCTGGCCGAAGAACGAGCGGAAGCCCCAGAGCTTCGCCGCGGTGGGCGGCATCAGCTCCGTCGCGGCGCGGACGGCGGTCTTCACGAACTCCAGAGGCCGGTTGCCGAACGCGATCTCGATCCGCCGCGCCGTGCCGAAGAGGTTCGTCACGATCGGATAGGCGGCGCCCCGGGGCCGCTTGAAGAGAAGGGCCGGCCCCGCCTGCTCGATCACCCGGCGGTGGATCTCGGGAATCTCGAGGCGGGGATCGACCTCGGCCTCGACCTCGATGAGGAGGCGCTCCTTGCGGAGCGCGGCCAGGAACGCGCGCAGGTCGTGCATGCGGGGACGGAGGTTACGCGGTGGGGGGCGGGAGCGGGGAGCGCAGATCGGCGATCGTCGTCCCCCGCAGCGTCTCGAGGAAGCCGCGGCGAAACGGCTCGAGGCGCTCCCCGGCGGCGCCCCCGAGCGGAGGGAACGTCGCGTCCAGCGTGTCGGTCCCCTCGATGGCGACGACCACGTCGGCGAGCGTGATCTCCGCGGCGGGCCGGCCCAGGACGAAGCCGCCGGTCCGGCCGCGCTTGGAGCGGAGGATCCCCTTGAGCGCCAGCTCCTGGAGGACCTTGGCGAGGAACGGCCGGGGCGCGCGCGTCGCGTCGGCCAGGCGCTGGATCTGCCAGCCCGGGGCCTGCGGCCCGGACGGATCGAGCACCGGCAGGGCGAGGAGAGCGATCTCGGCGGCCCGCGAGAGGAACAACGGCTACGTCGCCAGGGCCTGGTACTGGGCGTCGGTGAGGGGCACGACGGACAGCCGTCCCATCCGGAGGAGAGGCGACTCCGCGAAGAGCGGGCTCGTCTTCAGCGTGTCGAGCGGGATCGGGGCCTTCAGGGGCCGCCCGGCGGCGATCTCGACCTTCGGGTCCTTCGGATCGTCTCCCGGACCGCCGATCACGGTGGCGAGGCCGACGGCGGCCCGCTCCTTCCCGGTGTGGTAGACGACGAGCTCGTCGCCTTTCCGCATCGAGGCCAGGTGCTTCACCGCGACGGGATTCGCCACCCCGTCCCACACGGTGCGGCCGTCGCGGACGAGGTCGGCGAAGCCGTAGGTGTCCGGGTCGGATTTCAGGAGGAAGCGCGCCATCAGCCGACCTGCCTCGAGGCCGCGGTGATCGCTGACCGGGGGGCGCGTTTCCGCGCGCCCCAAGGACCCCCCACGTATCGGTGTGTCATCCGACTTGCCTCAGGGCCGCCGTGATCTTGGTGAAGGCCGCCCGCGAGGCCGGGAAGAGGCCGCCGAAGAAGCCCATGAACAGCGAGAAGAGGATGCCGGTGAGCATCAGCTCGGGCGTGAGCCGGAACGCGAAGACCACCTCGGAGAACGTGGCGAAGTTGGTGGTGCCGGTCACGCCCGACAGGGCGATCTTCACGGCGAGGGCGCCCAGCAGGCAGCCGAGGACGCCCCCCGCGAGCGCCAGGACCACCGACTCGATCACGAAGGAGATCAGGACGGCGCCGCGCGAGAAGCCCAGCGCGCGGAGCGTCGCGATCTCACGGGTGCGTGCCGAGACCGCCGCGTACATCGTGTTCATCGCGCCGAAGCAGGCGCCGATCGCCATCACCACGCCGACGAAGACGCCGAGGAACTTGATGGGAGCGGCGGTCGACGTCTGGTCGTCGTAGTACTTCCGCTCGCTCTTCCCCTCGAGCGCCAGCCGGGCGTCGCCGGTGAGCCCGGCCATGAACTGGTCCTTGCCGGCCCGGTCGGTGCAGCGGGCCAGGACGGACGAGTACCCGCCCCGCTTGAAGTCGTTCATCATCCCTTCCACGTCGGTCCAGAGCTCGCTGTCGGGCGCGGTGCCACCCGCGTCGAAGAGCCCGACCACGGTCCAGCGGTAGGCGCCGAACTTGATCGTCTCGCCGACGCGGCAGCTCTTGAAGCGGCGCGACACGCCCTGGGAGACCACGACCTCGGAGACGCCGGGCTTGAACCAACGGCCCTCCACCAGCTTCATCTGCGGGCGGAGCAGCATCGCCTTCTCCTGCACGCCGCGGATGGTCACGTTCGAGGAGCCGCCCTCGATCTTCTCGAGGTTGAGGACGACGACCAGCTCGGCCGAGGCGATCGGCTTCTGGTCGCTGTCCTTCTCGATGCCCGGCAGGGTCAGGACCAGCGGCACCTGGTCGCGCGAGAGGCCCGACTGCAGCTCGGACTGCGAGTTCTGCCGGAGGACCAGGACGTTCTTCTCGGAGCCGGAGGAGGTGAAGACGCGGGTGAGGCCCTCGCCGAGCGACATGACGCAGAGGAAGACCGCCACGACGAGGCCGATCCCGAGGACCGTGAGGCCGGTGGTGACCTTCCTCACGAAGAGGTTGCGGAGGTTGTACTTGAGCGGGATCCCGAGCATCAGTACCTCGCGATTCGAAGGGTGGCGGACATCTTCAGCCGACCTGCCGGAGGCCGTCGGGGATCGAGCGCTGGGCCGAGCGGATCGCGGGCACGACGCCGGCGAGGAGGCCCACCACGACGGTGACGCCGAAGCCGAGGAGGACGATCTCGGGGAAGAGCTTCATTCCGGCGGCGAAGCCTCCCATCGGGGAGTAGAGGAGGCCCTGCCGGAAGGCGGGGAAGAACACGACGAAGATCCCGACCCCGAGGAGCCCGCCGAACAGCGAGAGGACCAGGCTCTCGCTCAGGATCATCCCGAGGATGGTGTTCTTCTGGAAGCCGAGGGTGCGCAGGACGGCGATCTCGGTGACGCGCTCGCGCGCCGCCATCGCCATCGTGTTCCCCGCGATGAGGAGGATGACGCAGACGATGATCGTGCCGATCGAGGTGACCAGCAGCTTCACGTTGCCGAGCATCGAGACGAAGCCGTTCTGCATCTCCTTCTCGGTCTCGGTCTTGGTGGGGAACGGCGAGTTCTCGAAGAGGTCGTCGATCGTCTTCATGATGCCGGGGATGCTCTCGACCGACTCCGCCTTCATCCAGAACCAGCCGACGTAGCCCTTCACACGGGGCAGGGCCTCCTCGATGTACGAGTGGTGGAAGTAGATCCCCGTCTCGTCGGGGGCCTTGAAGACGGCCCGGATGGTGAGGTCGAGGCTGACCGGATAGATGTCGCCCTTGAGCGGGAGCTTGCCGCCGAGCTTCCAGCCGTACTTCTTGAGGAGCAGCTCGCCGACCATCACACCGCTCTTGTCGCCCTTCCACTCCTCGGCCGAGCCGGCCACGATCTTCGCCTCGTCGAAGACGGCCAGGAAGGCGTCCGGGTCGGTGACGCTGAAGCGCGCGAACATGTTCTGGGGCGAGTGGTCGACGTACTGGCCGCCGAACCACTGCATCCTCACGCACTCCTTCACGCCGGGGACCTGCTTGATCTTCTCGAAGTGCGAGGAGGGGAGCCAGCTGGTGAGCGACACCTTGTGCCGGGTCATCAGGCGGAACATCCCGCGTCCGCCGGTGGGGTCGCTGTCCAGCGTGCGCAGGAGCGTCCCCATGATGCAGATGACGAAGAGCGGCAGGAGGATCGCGCCGACGGTCAGGATCGAGCGGGTCTTCTTCCGGAAGACGCTGCGGAAGACGTAGGGGAAGAGCTTGAGGTTCATCGGGAGCGCGGGCCTCAGTGCGCGGAGGCGGCGACCGCGGCTTCCATCCCGACGGCCCGCGTCCCGTTGGCCGCCCGGAGGTCCTCCTTGAGGACCCCCTTGTCGAGGTGCACGAGGCGGTGAGCCCGTGAGGCCGCGCGCGGATCGTGGGTCACCATGACGATCGTCTTCTTGAACTCCGCGTTCAGCCGCTCGAGGAGGACCAGGATCTCCTCGCCGCTCCTGGCGTCGAGGTCGCCCGTCGGCTCGTCGGCCACGAGGAGCTTCGGGTCGGTGCCGATGGCCCGCGCGATGGCGACCCGCTGCTCCTGCCCGCCGGAGAGCTGGCGCGGGTAGTGGTCCATCCGGTCGGTCAGGCCGACGACCGAGAGGGCCAGCTCCACCTGCTTGCGCCGCTGGGCGCGCGAGAGGTGGGTGAGGAGGAGCGGCAGCTCGACGTTCTCGTACGCGGTGAGGACCGGCACGAGGTTGTAGAGCTGGAAGATGAAGCCGACGTGGCCGCTCCGCCAGCGGGCGAGCGCGGCCTCGCTCATCGTCGAGATCTCGGCGTCGCCCACCTGGATACGGCCGGACGTGGGGCGGTCGATGCCGGCGATCAGGTTGAGGAGCGTCGTCTTGCCGGACCCCGACGGGCCCATGAGCGCGACGAAGTCCCCCTCGTCGACGTTCAGGGTGAGGCCGTCCAGGACCGTGAGGGACTGGGTGTCGCGCTGGTACTGCTTGACCAGCGACTCGATTCGGATGAGCGGTTCGGCCATCTCTACGTCCTATTCCTTCTTGATCCGGATCTTCTGGGTCGCCTTCCAGGTCGTCTTCGCCGCGGCCGCGTCGGCCACGATCTCCTCGCCGCCGCTGGCGCCCGAGAGCACCTCGACGCCCGCGCCGTTCGCCGTCCCCAGCTCGAGCCGCCGGAACTGGGCCCGGTCGCCGCTGACGACGAGCGCGCCCCGGTTGCCGTCCACCACGACGATCGAGGAGGCCGGGATCATCACCTTCGACTTCGCCTGGTCGTCCACCTTCGCCTCGGGGTTCAGGAAGACGACCCGGCACGACATCTCGGGGAGGATCTTGGCGTCCTTGTCGAGGATCTCGATCTTCACCTTCACCGATCCCTTCTGCCGGTCGGCGGTCGGGACGATCTGCCGGAGGCGGGCCTTGTACGGGCGGTCGGGATAGGCGTCGAGCGCGACCTCGGCCTTCTGGCTCGCGCTCAGCTTCCCGAGGTTCTGCTCGTTGATGTCGGCCTCCATCTCGAGCGAGGAGAGGTCGACGATGACGGCGAACGTCGCGCCCGCCGAGCCGGAGCCGCCGAAGCCTTGCGGCGAGACCGTCTCGCCGACGAACGCCCGCTTCACGGTGACGACGCCGTCGATCGGGGCGTAGATCTCGGAGTTCTTGATCAGCTCCTCGAAGTAGCGGATCTGGGAGTCGAAGGCGCCGACCGACGCCTCCAGGGCGCGGACCTGGGATTCGGCCGAGTCGTAGGCCTGCTGGGAGCCGATCTGCTGCCTCAGCATCGAGGCCTGACGCTCCTTCTCGCGGCGGGCGTTGTCGAGCTGGGCCACGACCTGCGCGCGCTGCGCCGCGGCCTGCTTCTTCTGGGCTTCGAGCTCCTGCGACTCCAGCCGGGCGACGAGCTCGCCCTTCTTCACCCTCTGGCCCTCCTCGAGGTTCAGCCAGGCGACGCGGCCCACCGACTTGGGGGAGATCTCGGCCTTCGAGCGGGCGACGATGTAGCCGGACGCCGTGAGGACGGTCGAGGCCTGGGTGGGCGTGATGACGGCGATGCGCGTGGTGCCGACCTCGGGCGCGGAAAGGGTGAGCTGGCCCCCCTTGCGGGCGGCCAGGAACGCCACGGCGACGCCCGCCACGAGGATCGTCGCGAGCGCGGGGAAGAGGTAGCGGCCCCGATCGGGCCGGGTCGCGCGGTCGATCTTGAGCGCGGAGAGGTCGACCGACTTGTTGAGAGGTTCCATCGTCCTTCCTTGGAGCCCTCCGGGCTACGGCTCGACGGGGTCGCGCGCCGGCCGGAGGGCGAGGCTGAGGCGGCCCGATCGGGTGCTGGATTCTCCCGTGCGGGGCGCAAGTCTAACGTCACTCCGTCATACGAGGAACGTCCGGCGCCGGTTTCCGGCTACGGGGGAGCCAGGGCCGGCGGTGGAGGGGCCTGGGCTCCCGAGCCGCGCAGCCGGCTCCGGATCAGGCGCTTCAGCTCCCCCTCGAGCCCTTCGCCCGTGGTGCCGCTCTTCTGGAGGATCCGCTCGACGGAGCCCTGGAGGCGGTCCCTTTCCTCGTTCGTGAGGTCGAGGGCCGAGAGGATCACGACCGGGATCGAGATGCCGTCCGGCCGGCCGCGCAGCTCGGCCAGGAGCTCGAAGCCGTCCATCACCGGCATCATCAGGTCGAGGAGCAGGAGGTCGGGGCGCCTCTCGGCGATGGACGCGAGCGCCGCCACGCCGTTGGACGCCTCGGCCACCGTGGCCCCGTCCCGCTCCAGCGAGCGGCGGAGCGTCTCGCGGATCGCCTCGTCGTCGTCCACCACCAGGACGTGCGGCGGCCGGTCGTCCCGATGGTGCTTCTGGAGGAGCCGCGCCAGCTGGTCGCGGTCGATCGGCTTCGTCATGTAGTCGGCGGCCCCGAGCGAGAAGCCCAGGCTCTTCTCGTCGACGACGGTGAGCATGACGACCGGGATGCGGGCGAGGTCGGGGTCCGACTTGAGGGCCGACAGGACCGTCCAGCCGTCCATCTCCGGCATCATCACGTCGAGCGTGATGAGGGCGGGCCGGAACGCCTTGGCGAGGCCCAGCCCCTCGGCCCCGCGGCTCGCGGTGAGGCAGCGGAACCCCTCGCGGTCGGCCAGGCGGGCCACCAGGTCCCGCACCGACTCGTCGTCGTCGATGACGAGCACGAGGTCGCGCGCGTCGGCCTGCTGGGCCGCGGCCGATTCGTCCACCTTGGACTCGAGCGCCTTCAGGATGCCGGAGACCACCTTGTCCCGCTCGGCCGAGGCCTTCGGGTCCTCGAGGGCCACCGCCTGGGTGGGCGTGACGGCCTCGGGGAACGTGACGATGAAGCTCGTCCCCTTGCCGACCTGGCTCTCCGCCGTGATGTCGCCGCCCATCATCTGGCAGAACTTGCGGCTGATCACCAGGCCGAGGCCGGTGCCGCCGAAGCGGCGGGTGGTCGTCGCGTCGGCCTGGGTGAACGCCTGGAAGAGGCGTCCCAGCTGATCCGGCGTCATCCCGATCCCCGTGTCGGCGATCCGCATCTCGATCCAGTTGCCGTCCGGGCGCGCGAGACGCCGCGCCGAGAGGGTGATCGTCCCCTCGTTCGTGAACTTGGTGGCGTTCGAGAGCAGGTTGAAGATGACCTGCTTGATGCGGGTGATGTCGGCGTGGAGCCGCCGGATCGACGGCTCGAGCTCCACGACGAGGCGGTTGCCGTTCCGCGCGATGAGAGGCCGCACGGTAGTGACGGTCTCCTCGACGAGCGCCGGGAAGTCGAAGTCCTCCAGGTAGAGCTCCATCTTCCCGGCCTCGATCTTGGAAAGGTCGAGGATGTCGTTGATGAGCGAGAGGAGGTGCTTGCCCGCGGCCTGGATCTTCTTGAGGTCGGGCAGGAAGCCCATGTGCCCGTCGGACTCGGCGTCCTCGTGCAGCATCTCGCTGTAGCCGAGGATCGCGTTCAGCGGCGTGCGCAGCTCGTGGCTCATGTTGGCCAGGAACTGGCTCTTGGTGAGGTTCGCCTCCTCGGCGGCCTCCTTGGCCCGGCGCAGCTCGGCCTGGGTCTTCTTCAGCTCGTCGATGTCGACGAGGAGCGAGCGCTGGCGCTTCAGGTCGCCGCTCATCCGGTTGAACGTCTCGGCCAGATCGCCGATCTCGTCGCTCGAGCGGCGGACGAGACGCCCTTCGAAATCGCCGCGCGCCACCCGGCCGGCCACCGTGGAGATCTCCAGGATGGGGGCCGTGATCTTCCGCGACACCACCACCGAGAGCGCCCCGATGAGGAGCGCCACCGCGGCCATCGCCACGAAGATCAGCCGCTTGAGCTTCTCGATCGAGGCGAAGGCGGTCGAGGTGTCCTGCGCGACCAGGGCTCCCCAGCCGAAGCCGGGGAACGCGCCGGCCCCGCGTGAGGGGGCGAAGCCGACCAGAGAGCGGGTCCCGGACGGGCCCGGCTCCACGACCGAGCCCTCCTCCTTGGCGGCCACCCGGCTCGCGGCCTCGGAGCCGTCCGCCGCGAGGTTCTGCTTCAGAACCCGGGCCTTCTCCGATTCGGGGGCCGCGAGGAGGAGGCCGTCGCGCCTCACCAGGTAGACCCGCGTCGGGTCCCCGGGCTTGCTCCGCGTCATCTCCTCGAGCTGGTCGACGCGCCAGCGCGCGGTCAAGACGCCCAGGACCTGGGTCTCGTCGAACGGCGCGCGGATCGGCACCGCCAGCGTGACGCCCCACGGGCCGCCGTCGGGGTCGGGCAGGACGTCCTCGGCCGCCGCGGTGCTCGCCAGCGCCGTCTTGAAGAACGTCGCGTCGGCGTACGAGCGGCCGATGTAGCGCGGGTCGCTGGCCGCCACGACCTGCCCCTTGGCGTTGATCGCGACGACGCTCGAGAACTCCTTGTACTGGCGGCCGATCCCGATGAGGAAGCTCGAGACGCGCCCGTCGAGGTCGTCGGTGACGACTTCCTGCATCAGCTCCAGAGTGGAGAACGTCACCAGGCTGTGGTGGGCGTCGGAGAGGCTCCGGTCCACCTTGTCGATCGACTCGGCCGCCATCCGCCGGAAGCTGCCGCCCAGGTTCGCCCGGAGCGTCGCCTCGCCGTCGCGCGACGCCATCACCCCGATGGCCAGGAGGGGCGCCATGGAGAGCACCAGCAGGATCAGGATCAACCGGGCACGCAGCTTCACGAGCGCGAGTCGTCTCCCGGCCCGCTCCGGCTCATTTCGCGGTCAGGGCATACCCGCTCTGCCCCGGGAGCTTCCCGTCGATCTTCACGACCCGCACGTCGGCGTCGGCCAGCGAGGCGTCGACGAAGCCGATCGCGTTCGGGACCTTCCCGACGAACTGCTTCACGGAGCCGGCCGAGGCGAGAGTCTTCGGGAACGACGCGATCTCGCCGCGGAACATCTTCGACAGCCAGAACTTCTTCAGGTCGGCCTCGGGCATCTTGTAGACCTTCGAGAGGACGACCTCCTTCTCGGCGGAGCCGGTCTCCTGGAGGATCAGGTACACCTTCTTGCCGTCCTTCCAGAACTGCTTCTCCTGCTTGAAGATCTTCTCGAGCTCCGCGGAGGAGAGATCGGTCGTGGTGTTCTGGGAGTTCACGATGACGGCCACGTCCCCGCCGGAGGCCGAGCCGGAGGCGGCGAGAAGGAGGAGGGCGAGGAGCGGGAGGTGTCTCAACGGGCTCGGCTGGCTTGGCTGGCTTTTCATCGCGTCCTCAGAAGGTGAACGCGGTCTGGAGGACCATGCCGTTGTCCTCCGAGCCGTCCCGGTTGGCGAAGCTGTACTCGAGCTTGATCCCGTTCCACGGCAGCGGATCCCAGCGCAGCCCCACGGTGTGCCGCCGCGAGATCCCGTCGGCGGGAAGGAGGAAGGGATCGGCGAGGTCGGCCTTCAGGTAGTCGAACCGGTAGTACGGCTTCCAGCTCCCGAAGCCGAGCGCCGCCTGCAGGTAGCCGCCATCGGTGTCGAAGACGCGCCCGGTCCCGGAATCCTCGTGGCGCATGGCCAGGTACTCACCCAGGACCTCCACGTTTCCCCGCAGGTAGACGGCGTGCGCGCCGAGGATCCGCTCCTCGAGCTCGTTGCCGCGGCCCGCCACGCCCGGGTTCGACGGGATCCGGTCGAGGTAGAGCACGCCGCCGAACCGCAGCCCGGGGACCGCCTCGGGAAGGAAGGCCACGAGGACGTCGACCGCCTTCAGCTGGTTGGCGTCGGTGACGTTCTGGGTCTCGGTGAGCGTCTTCCCGCGCCCGTTCATGACGCTCGCGCTGTAGAGGATGTCGACCGCCTTCGGGACCGCGAGCGTGCCGAACGCCTCGAATCCGATGGCGTGCGCGGGGAGGACGCCGCCGAGCGAGTTGTAGGTGTAGATGTCGGGCCGGGCCGCGGTCGTCTGGAACCAGCTCCCGTGGTGGTACGTCTGGTTCCAGTAGCCGAGCGGCAGGTGCATCCGCCCGGCCCGCAGGGCGAAGAGGTCGGAGAAGGCATAGGTGATGTGGATCCGCTCGATGTCGAAGGCGGTGTCGTTCGTGCGCCGGAACGTGGCGACGACCTCGGCCAGGACGCTGATCCGGTCGCTCAGCTCGGAGGTCAGGAAGAGGTCGACCTGCCCGAGGCTGAACGTGTCTCGGGTGGTATCGGCCTTGCCGTCCCTGACGAGCCGGAAGTTGACGTCGCCGAAGCCCTTGATCGTCAGCCTCGGAGCGATCGGCCCCCGGTTCTCCATCTCGACCGGCTCCTCGCCCGCGGTCTGGGCCAGAGCCGGGCCCGCGAGGGCGACGGCGAGCAAGGGAGCGCAGGCGACGAAACGCACTCGGGGCACCGGAACCTCGTTTCTCCCGCACGGCCGCGGGACGGCCTCATCTGGGCTGAGACGCCGTCGCGATCTTAGCGCCGGACACGACCAGCGTCGGGGGAGAGTCGTTCCGCTTCTTCGCCAGGAGCAGGGTCCCGCTGACCGTGACGACGGAGCCGGCCGGCGTCCCGCGGAGCGGCTCCAGCTCACCCTCCAGGGCGAGGCGCCGGGGCCCGTCCACGAGCACGCTCCCGTCCAGGGTCCCCCGGATCGTCACGATCGGGTCCTTCGGGGTGGGGAAGCCCGCCGCGCGGATCACGCCGCGGAGCCTCTCCACCGTCATGCCGCTGCCCGGCCTCAGCGTGACCGTGACGACCTGGCGGACGGGGATGACGTCGATCGACTGGACGTCGGGCTGAGCCTTCAACGCCACGCTCACGGCGTGGGCGCAGGCCCCTCAGGCCATTCCCGAGACGACCTGGCGCACCTCCAGGAGCTCGGCGTTCGCGGCCGTGGTGGAGAGGAGGGCGAGGATCGCGGCGAGCCGCCTCACGGCCTGGACGTTCATGTCAGCCCGTAGAGGGTACGCGCGTTGCCGCCCAGGAGGAGGCCCTCCGCGTCGTCACCCAGGCCGAGCGCGCCGAGCGTGCGCACCTCGCGGTCCCACGCGTACGGCAGGTTCGGGAAGTCCGTTCCGTAGAGGACGCGCTCCGGCCGGGCCTCGAGGAGCCGGCGCGGAAACGGGCCGGGGAAGTAGTCGGCCCCGGTCATCGTGGTGTCGAGCCAGAGGTTGTCGTGCCGGAGGAGGAGCCGCTCGTAGGCGTCGAACTCGTCCGCGCCGAGGTGCGGGATGACGAGCGCCAGCCCCGGGTGATCCGCGAGCACGCGCTCGACGCGCTCGGCCGAGCAGATCGCGCGCGTGTCGCACCTGTAGTGCGGGCTGGACGGCTCCCTGCCGGCGTGAAAGACGAGCGGCTTGCCGTGCGCGGCACAGGTCGCGTAGATCTCCTGCACCTCGGGCGCGTCCGGTCCGACGCACTGGACGTGCGCGTGGAGCTTCACCCCGGCGAGCCCCGCCGCGAACGCCTCCTCGAGGATCGCCCGCGCCCCCTCCTCGCCCGGGAAGACCGTCGCCAGGCCGACGACGCGGGGCTCCGCCGCGGCCACGGCGGCGACGTACGCGTTCAGCGCTCGAGCCATGCCGGGCTTGTGGGCGTAGTGGAGGGCCACGACGCGCGAGACGCCGCGCGAGAAGAGGAACGTGAGCACCTCGGGGGTCGTCAGCTTGTAGCGGATCGGCCAGCCGTACGCCTCGAACCAGCGCCAGACCGCGGCGAAGAGTCGGTCGGGGAAAAGGTGGACGTGCGCGTCGACGACCGGAGGCAGGAGCGCCGGAAGGCGCTCCCCCTCCGGGTCGCCGAGCGCCGGACCGAGGCTCACGAACGCGGCGGAGGCGGAGAGTCGGGGAACGTCACCACCTGGTGGTCGATCGCCGGGACCGTCTTCAGGTAGTCGTAGATCGCGCCCAGGTCCTGCTCCGTCATCCCGGCGTACGCGAGCCACGGCATCACCGTGTTCCTTCCGGGCTGGGCGACCGGGGCGTTCTCGCCGTCGAGCGACGCGAACGCCTTGAACCGGCCGATGAACTCCTCCCTGGTCGCCTTCCCCATGTAGGTCGAAGGGTGCGGCGTGATGTTCGCGGTGAAGTTCCGGCCCCACGGCCCGCGCATCTCCCAGCCGCCGGAGAAGTCCTTCCCGGGGAGGAGCTGCCCCTTGTCGTCGTGCGGCGTGTGGCACTCCCGGCAGCCGGCCAGCGTGACGAGGTACTTCCCGTAGCCGAGGTGGTCTCTGGCGTCGTCAGGAGCCGTGACGGTTCCCTCCACAGGCTTCGGCGCGAACTTCACCATCAGGTTCACCGGGAACTTCAGTGTCCCGAGCGGGACCGCGTTCTTCACGGGTGGCAACGTCCGCAGGTAGACCACCACCGAGCGGGCGTCCTCGTCGCTCATCGACCGGTAGTACGGGTACGGCATCATCGGGAAGAGCGGCCGCCCGGTGCGGTCGATCCCCTCGCGGAACGCGCGGAGCACCTCGCCGTCGGTCCAGGAGCCGATCCCGGTCTCCTTGTCCGAAGTGATGTTCTGCGCCCGCACCACGCCCGGGAAGCCGATCTTCTCGTCGAACTGGAAGCCGCCGACGCCCTCACGGCCCGGCGTCAACGGCATCCCGTAACGCTCCACGATCCGGTCGGAATGGCAGCCCACGCACTCGGCCACGTGATGGACGAGGTACTTGCCGCGGGCCAGCCGCTCCGGCGTCCGCTCGACCGTCTCCGTCGAGGGGGGCCGCATCGCCGGCTTCTTCAGGGAGAGCACCGTGAGCAGTCCGCCCACGCCCACCACCACCACGCCCACACCGATTCCGGCGATCTTCAGGAACTTGCCCATCCGTCCCCTCCTCCGAAGCGCCGCATTTTAGGGGTCGGGGGCCGGGACGGTGACGTAGAGTCCAGATCCATGGGCGTGAAGTACTCGGGCCGCCTGGTCGGCCCCTTCGACCTCGAGCTGACCCACCAGGACTCCGGCGCCGTGATCCGCACGACGCCCCCGAAGGACAACGGAGGCGAGGGGAACGCCTTCTCGCCGACCGACCTCGCGGCGGCCTCGCTGGGCGCCTGCGCCGCCACCACGCTGGCTCTCTTCGCCAGGCGCAACGACATCCCGCTCCACGACGTCTCCTTCGAGGTCGAGAAGCTGATGCACGTCGGCCCGCGGCGGCTCGGGAAGCTGAGGGTCCACTACCGGATCTCGTCCCCGTGCGGCGACGACGACTACGCGAAGCTGGTGAACGCGGCGCGGACCTGTCCGGTCCGGCTCTCGCTGGCGGAATTCGTGGAGGTCGAGGAGACGTACGAGCGGGCGTGACGCCCTTCGCGCTCCTCTACGCCGCCGCCGCGCTCGCGGCCACGCTCACCGCCGACCTCGGTCCGCGGCCGGTCGCGCTGGTCCTGAAGGGGATCCCGGTCCTCCTCCTCGCGATCGCCACGGGGCTTCCGCTCTTCCGGGGCGGCGCGGCCCGCGCTCGGTTCTTTCTGAGCTTCGGCTTCGCCTTCTCTCTCCTGGGCGACCTCGCGATCGAGTTCGTCTTCGTCGCGGGCATCGCCGCTTTCCTGCTGGCCCACGTCTTCTACATCGTGGCGATGGGGTGGGAGCGTGAGAAGCCCGGACGTCAGGCCGCCGCGGCGCTGCCGGCGCTGGCCCTGGCGATCGGGATGTCGGCGCTCCTCGTCCCGCGCGCTCCCGCCGAGCTGCGAGCGCCGGTCGTCGTCTACCTCACGGTGATCTCCGTGATGTGGGCTCGCTCCACGATCCGCGCGTTCGTCACGCGGGGGCACACGCCCTCGCGCTGGATGTTCGCCGGGGCGACCGTGTTCGTCGTCTCCGACAGCCTGATCGCGATCGACAAGTGGGTGGTCGCGTTGCCCCATGCGTCGCTGCTCGTGCTCGGTACGTACTACGTCGCGCAGTGGCTCATTCGTCGGGGGGCGGAGGCCGCGGACTAGCGGAGCCCGGGATCCCGAGTCCGCACGCGTGGGCCTTCGATCCCGCCGGGGCGGGGGCGGTCACCTCGGTCGGCCGCTCCGCTCGCACGACCCGCTAACGCGCTGCGGCGCTTCGGACGCGGCGGGCTCGCGAACTCGCCCCTCGGGGCCTGTCGAGTCGTGACGTCGGGGGGCGTTCGTCCGGCCCCGGGGGCTTCGAACACGCGAGCCCTTCCCCCGCGTCCTCGCGCCGCACCGCGAGCGGGTCCCCGCGCGTGCTCGGACGGCCGCCCGAGGCGACCGCCCCCGCCCCGGCTCGAGGTCCGTGGTTCCGCCACGACCTGAACCGGTGCTGCGCCTCGCGTCTCCCACAGAGCTGGTGCTCCCCGCGGCAGTCCAAGCCGGGGCGGGAGGTGGGCTCGGAGCGACCTCGAGCACGAGCGGGGACCCGCTCGACCGCGCCGCGAGGGAGGCGGGTAGCGCTCGCCGTTGTTCGAAGCTCCCGGGGCCAGACGCACGATGCGGATGCCACTGCCTGGCAGGCCCCGAGGAGCGAGTTTTCCCCCAAGAATTCCGCCTAGGGGTTGGTGTGACGGCAGCGGAATTCTTGGGGGAAACGGCGAGCGCACCGCCGACCGAAGCGCCGCGGTCGATAGCGGGTCGCTCGCGCGCAGCGGGAGCTTCGAGCCCGCCTCCCGTCCCCGGCGGATCCACCCCCAACGTTTGGGTGAGCCGGACCCACCGGGGCGTTCCTCGTGGAACGACGACCGGCTACTTCAGGTACTTCCCGAGCCAGCCCAGGACCTCGCCGTACCAGAACTTCCCGTTGTGCCCCTTCAGGACCCAGTGGTTCTCGTCGGGGAAGTAGACGAGCCTCGACGGCACTCCCTTCGCCTGGAGCGTGCCGTACAGCTCGAGCCCCTGCGTCACCGGCACGCGGTAGTCCTTCTCGCCGTGGATCACGAGCATCGGCGTCTTGAAGGCCGCGGCGTAGCGGTTCGGGCTCCACTTCTCGATGTTCGCGAGGTTCGTGAAGGGGTAGCCGCCGTAGGAGTGGTGGCGGCCCCACGTTCCGTCGGAGGCGAACTGGCCCAGGAGGTTGTAGACGCCGGCGTGGCTGATGAGGGCCTTGAAGCGATCGGTGTGTCCCTCGATCCAGTTCACGAGGAAGCCGCCGTAGGAGCCGCCCGCGGCCGCCATCCGGTCGGGATCGACCCAGCCCTTCGCGATCAGGGCGTCGGTGCCCTTCATGACGTCGGTGAAGGGCTTGTCGGGATGCGCGCCGAGGATCGACTCGACCCACGCCTGGCCGAAGCTCGAGGAGCCGTGGAAGTTCACCATCGCCGCGACGTAGCCCGGCGCGGCCCACAGCAGCGGGTTCCAGCGGTAGCTGAAGCCGTCGCCGAACGTGCCGACCGGGCCGCCGTGGACGAGGTGAACGAGCGGGTACTTCTTCCCCTCGACGAAGCCGGGCGGGAGGACGACGAACATCTGCACGTCGTCTCCGCCGGCCCCCTTGAACGTCAGCTCGCGCATCTCGCCGAGCGCGAGAGCCGCCATCCGCTCGTCGTTGACGTGAGTCAGGGCCTTCCAGCCGGTGCCGTCCCCCTTCATCTCGGCCAGCTCGGGCGGGCTCATGACGCTGCTGTGCGCGAGGACGACGTCGCCCCCGGGCGCCACCTCGAACCCGAGCGCGGTGCCGCCCTTGAAGAGCTGCTTCGGCGCTCCTCCCGCGACCGGGACGGAGTAGAGGCCGGTCCGCGCGCGGACCTCCGCCCGGACGACCAGCGACCTGCCGTCCGGCGCGAAGTGATGACCGGCCACGGAGACGTCCCACGATTCCGTCAGGACCGTGGTCTTGCCGGACGCCACGTCCAGGAGCGCCAGGCGGGCGCGGTCGGGCCAGCCGTCGGCCTTCTTCTGCAGCGAGTAGGCGATCGTCTTTCCGTCGGGGCTGAAGACCGGATCGTCGTCGCTCGCGGGGTTGGCGGGGGTGAGGTTCCGGGCCTCGCCTCCCGCGACCGGGACGAGATAGACGTCCTGGTTCAGCTCCTTGAACGGCGGATCGGTGCTGTTGGCGCTGAAGACGATCGCGGCGCCGTCCGGCGACACGTCGAACGAGCCGGGGGAGTCCTCCGAGAGGCTGAAGTACCGCTTCCAGCCGGGCAGGAGATCGGTGGTCTTGCGGGACGCGAGGTCGAGGACGAAGAGGTGCGGGTATTCCTCGTCGGTCAGGAAGCGGTCCCAGTAGCGGTAGAGGCGGCTCTCGGTCGTGCGGGCCTTGACCTTCGACTTCTCGCGGGCTTCGAGCGCCTTCTTCGTCGCCTCGGGCGATTCGGCGCCGGCCACGACGCCCGAGACGAAGACGATCCGCTTGCCGTCGGGCAGCCAGCGTGGCTGCGCGACGCCGAGCGGCATCTCCGTCACACGCTCCGGCTCGCCGCCGTCCAGCGGCAGGACGTAGAGCTGCGTCGCGGCGTCGCCGTCGCGCTTGGAGACGAAGGCGAGCCGCTTGCCATCCGGGCTGAAGGCCGGCGAGGTGTCGGACGCCTTGTTGCTGGTGAGGCGCCGCGTGGTGCCCGTCGTCCGGTCGAGGAGCCAGAGGTCGGCGTTGAGCTTGTTCTCGTCCGCCTCCCAGGTGGTGACCGGATAGGCGACCAGCCTTCCGTCGGGCGAGAGCGACGGCGCCCCGACCCTCTGGAGCGCCCAGAGGTCGTCGACGGTCATCGGCTTCTTGTCGGCCGCGAGCGCGGGAAGAGCGGCGAGCGCGAGCACGCCGCAAAGATGAAGACGCATGGAAGCCCCCCGCGGGCGAGTCTATGCGAGCGCCCGCGGAGGGAGCCGGTCGATCACTCCATCCCGACCGTCGGGCCGAAGACCCAGGAGCGCTTCGTGGCGCGTCCGATCATCGCGTCGAGCGCGACGATGTTGCCCAGATAGCTGGGCACGAGGGTCGACCGGACCAGCTCCAGCTCGGGCGGCTCGAGGCGAGGCTCGGCCGCGCGCGCCTTTTTCAGCTCGAACAGCTCGCCCGCCTTCAGAGCGCGGAGCGCCGTCGGATCGACCCAGAGGCCGACGATCCGGCGGACGACGCGCCGCCACGACCGGAAGGCGGCCTTCCGGGGCTCGGGCTCGTGTCCCAGCCGACGGATGGCCTGCCGGAGACGCAGGGCGTTCTCCTCGTGTCCGCAGCGGATCTCGAGGATCTTCTCGGCGTCGTCGGGGCGTTCGCCCCGAGCCTTCACGATGGCTTGCCGGTACGCCTGCTGCGCGATCTCGCTGCCGCCCAGGAGGGCGTTGAGGTACTTCAGCCCGCAGTCGCGCGGAAGGATGTGCATCGGCCGTGACCTCCTTGGCGTTCTCGCCAGCCTGCAAGCAGGTGTCGTGCCGCCGGAGAGGAGTGTGGGACGGGGTCGCGTATCCCACGTGAAGGCGATCGAAAAACGAAGGCCCGGGTCAAACGACCCGGGCCTCGGCGGACCGTGAGGGTGAAGCTGCTATTCGTCGCTCGCGGGACCGCCCTCCGGCGGGCCGAAGCGCCCCATCCGGCCTCGCGCCCCGGCGCGGAATCCGGCGAGCTTGGCCTTCTGCTCCGGTGTCAGAAGGGCCTCCAGCGCCTCTCTGGCCTTCGTCATCTCGGCCTTGATCGTCTCGCGGTCCTTCTGGACCTTCAGATACGCCGAGCCGATTCCCGACAGGTTCTTCGGATCGGCGGCGGCGGCGCGGAGCGCCTCGTGGTCCGCCTTCATCTGCTCCCGCAGGCCCTGCATCACGGGCCGCTGCTTCTCGAGCAGGTCCCGCACCTGGGTCTTCTGCGCGTCCGTCAGGTCCAGGGACCCGAGGGCGGCGCGGATCCCGCGGGCCCGCATCCCCATCCGCATCCCCATCCGGCCGTGGTCACCGGCCTCCATCGCGCTCGCCCCACCCAGCCCCAGCGCCAGGAGCCCCGTCAGCAGGATCGCTCTCGTCTTGGTGGTCATCGTCGTTCTCCTCTCGCGTCGCGCCCCCCGGGTCGGCCGGCGCACCTGAAGAGACGCAGGCCGACAGGTTGCGTTTACATCCGGTGGTCCGGGGCCACGATAGGATCCGCTGGCTTTGCGCATTATTTCTCCGCTGGCGCGGTCGCTGGGCCGGCGCTTCCTCGGCCGTGGCAAGCCGAAGACGACGGAGTTCTGGCAGGGGCAGTACCGGAGCGGGTGCTGGGACCGGCTGGGCTCGGAGCACGAGCAGCCCCGGTACACCCTCCTCGCCTCCCTGATCAGGCGCTTCGCGCCGCCCGGCTCGGCGGTGCTCGAGGCCGGCTGCGGGACCGGCATCCTGGCCGGGCACCTGGCGGGGAGCGGCCTGCGGTACACGGGATTCGACCTCGCCGGGGCCGCGATCGACGAGGCTCGGGAGCGCCGGGGAGGCGAGGGCGACTTCTTCGTCGGCAACGCCGATGCGTGCCCGCCGGACCGGGCCCGCTCCGGGGGACCGTACGGGGCGATCGTGTTCAACGAGGTCGTCTACTACTTCGGCGACCCCGCGGCCACGATGGCCGGCTACGAGCCTCTCCTCGCCGAGGGCGGGGTGTTCGCCGTCTCGGTCTGGAACCCGGATCGATGGTCCGCGATGCTCCGCCGGATCGAGAAGAGGCAGGAGACCCGGCTCGCCCTGCGGGTCGGCCCTGAAGGTCGGAAGCCGTGGCGGATCAGCATCCTGGCGCCTCGCATCCGCACGGCGGGTGTCGGGAGCACGGCGGGTTGACCTCGCCGGACCCGCCCGCTACCGTCGCGCGGCTCCGCGACCCCGCGTGAGCCGCAGGAGACGAACCGCATGGCCACCCGGAAATCGGCCGGGGACGGGCAGCCGCCCCTCCCGTTCGAGGCCGAGATCGCGCTGCCCGAGGAGGCGCAGCGCCGCTATCTGAACTACGCCCTCTCCGTGATCACGTCGCGGGCGCTGCCCGACGTGCGCGACGGCCTCAAGCCGGTGCAACGGCGGATCCTCTTCGCGATGTACCAGAACCTCCACCTGATGCCGGACGCCAAGTTCAAGAAGTCCGCGTCGGTGGTCGGCGACGTCATCGGCAAGTACCACCCTCACGGAGACCTCTCGATCTACGACGCGATGGTCCGCATGGCGCAGTGGTTCGCGTTGCGCGCGCCGCTCGTGGACGGGCATGGCAACTTCGGCTCCCTGGACGGCGACGCGCCGGCGGCGTACCGGTACACCGAGGTCCGCCTCCAGCCGCTGGCCATCGAGCTGCTGTCGGAGATCCGGAAGAAGACCGTCGACTGGCGGCCGAACTTCGACGGCGTCCACTCCGAGCCGATCGTGCTGCCGGCGCGGTTCCCGAACCTCCTGATCAACGGCGCGACGGGGATCGCGGTCGGCATGGCGACGTCGATCCCGCCGCACAACCCGCTCGAGGTCCTGGATGCCGCCATCGCGCTGATCGACGACCCCGAGGCCGACCCGCTGAAATCGATCAAGGGACCGGACTTCCCGACGGGCGGGCGGCTCCTCTCCACGAAGGCCGCGCTCCGTGAGATCTACGAGACGGGGCAGGGGACGCTGAAGCTGCGGGGCGAGTACGAGCTCGAGGAGCGGGGACGGACGCAGGCGATCATCGTCACGTCGATCCCGTACGGCGTCGAGAAGGCGAAGCTGGTCGAGAAGATCGGCGAGCTGATCGTGGAGCGGAAGCTCGCGCCGCTCCTGGACGTGCGCGACGAGTCCACGACCGACGTACGGGTCGTGCTGGAGATCAAGAAGGACACCGATCCGGCGCTCGTCATGAGCTACCTCTTCAAGCAGACGCCGCTCGAGGTCACGGTCGCGGTCAACCTGACGTGCCTCGTCCCCACGGCGAACCCCGAGGTGGCCGAGCCGGCGCGGCTCTCCGCCAAGGCGATGCTGCGGCACTTCCTCGATTTCCGGCTCGTCACGGTGCGGCGCCGCTTCGAGTTCGACCTCGCCGAGCTGCGGCGCCGGATCCACCTGCTCGAAGGCTTCATCCTCATCTACGACGCGCTCGACGAGGCGATCCGGATCATCCGGCGCTCGGACGGGAAGGCGGACGCCGCGGTGAAGCTGATGGCGCGTTTCGGGCTCGACGACGAGCAGGCCGACGCCATCCTCGAGACGAAGCTGTACAAGCTGGCGCGGCTCGAGATCGACGCGCTGCGCGCCGAGCTGAAGGAGAAGCGCGCGGAGGCGGCCCGGATCGAGGCGATCCTCAAGTCACAGGCCAAGCTGTGGGGCGTCGTCCAGCGCGAGCTGGTGGAGATCCGCGGCCAGCTGTCCGGGGAGAAGCGGCGCACCCGCGTGACGGCCTCGGCGGACGAGCCGGAGTACGACGCCGAGGCGTTCGTCCAGCACGAGGACGCCTACGCGGTCCTCTCGTCGGACGGCTGGATGAAGCGCGTGCGCGAGCTGAAGGACCCGAAGCAGACGCGCCTGCGCGAAGGGGACTCGGTGCAGGCGGTGCTGCAGGGCTCCACGCGCGAGCTCGCCGCTCTCTTCTCCAACCAGGGCTCGGCGTACGTCCTGAAGCTGGCCGACGTCCCGCCGTCGACGGGCTACGGTGAGCCGATCCAGAAGCTCTTCAAGTTCGGCGACGGCGAGCGAGTCGTCTCCGCGCTCTCCCTCGACCCCCGTGTGACCCCGGCCGCGGACGTCCTGCTGCTCGCGGCCACGCGGCAGGGGATGGTCTCCCGCCTCTCGCTCGACCCGTTCCGCGAGGAGACCACTCGCGCGGGGCGCCGCTTCCTGAAGCCGGGCGCGGGCGACGAGGTGCTGTTCGTCGGGCGGTGCCTTCCGGGCGACATCGTCGTCCTGGTGAGCGAGAAGGGCCGCGCGATCCTCTTCGCGGCAGAGGAGGTCCCCGTCCTGGCCGGCCCCGGCAAGGGCGTGATCGGCATCCGCCTCGCGGACGACGACCGGCTCGTCGCCGCGGCGCTCTTCGGCGAGGACGAGAAGCGGGCGGTCCTGACCCTCGAGAACTCGCGTGGCACCGAGCACACGATCACCCGGCGCTACGAGGTGGTGGGGCGCGGCGGCAGGGGCTTCGAGGCGATCAAGAGGGACCGCTTCGTGAAGGTGATCCCTCCCGAGGTCGAGCTCCTCGACCTCTCGGGCAAGGGCGGCGCGTAGACTGAGACGGGAGGTCCGCTTGGAAGTCGTCCTCGCCGAGAAGTACGGGTTCTGCGCCGGCGTGCGGGTGGCCGACAAGCTGGTGCGCCTGGCCGCCGGTCGCGGCCTCTCCGGTGCGATCCTCGGGCAGGTGGTGCACAACGAGAGCGTCGAGTCGGAGATGGCCCGGCTCGGCTTCCCGACCGTCCACTCGCTCGCCGAGGCGCGCGCGCACGACGGGCGCGTCGTCTTCTCGGCGCACGGAGTCGCCCCGTCGGTGCGGACGGAGGCCCAGTCTCTCGGGCTCGCGGCCATCGACACGACCTGCAAGTTCGTGACCGACATCCACAAGGAGATCGAGCGGTCCCTCGCGGCCGGGGCGTTCATCGCGATCCTCGGGCAGAAGGACCACCGCGAGGTGATCGGCTATACGAAGGACCTCGACCCGCTCCGCTACGCCGTCTTCTACGGCGTGGACGAGGTGCGCGAGTTCGACTGGACCGGCGTCCCCGCCGTCAAGGTGATCTTCCAGACGACGATCAACGCCGAGCGCTTCGTCGAGCACGTGGAGGAGATCCGCAAGCGCGTGCCCGACACCCGGATCGCCGACACCGTCTGCTACGCCACGAAGGAGAACCAGGACGCGCTGCGGGCCCTCTGCGCCGACCCGGGGATCGACGCCATCGTCGTCATCGGCGGCAAGCACAGCAAGAACACCAAGGAGCTGGCCCGCATCGCCGAGGAGCAGAAGCCGACGTTCCTGATCGGCACCGCCGACGAGCTGGACGTCTCCCGCCTCGCCGGGATGCGCCGCGTGGGGATCTCCGCCGGCGCCTCGACGCCCGACTACGACGTCGAGGCGGTCGTGGCTCGGCTGCGCGAGCTGTGACGCGGGGCCGCCGGCTCGCTTCCGCGGCCGGCGCGGTCGTCCTCGCGCTCTTCGCTCTGGAGGCCTCGTCCCGGGTCGCGCTCCGGGCGCTCCCGGCCGCCGGGGGGGCGGTGGCGCCGGCCGGCTCCGGGGACGCGCCATCGAGGCCGGTCGAGGCTCACCTGAAGGACCTCGCGGTCCATCCGTACCTGGGCTACGTGGCCGACCCGGACCGGACGCCCGGGATCTCCGCGGACGGCTTCCCCGGCGATCCCTTTCGGCCCGGCGCCGGCGGCGAGGCCGTCGTCGCGCTGATCGGCGGATCGGTGGCGAACCAGCTGGCGCTGACCCCGCACCTGGCCCGGGAGATCGCCCGTTCGGCCTGGGCCGGCGGGCGGCCGGTGCGGATCGTGAACCTGACGATGGGGGGCTATCGCCAGCCCCAGCAGCTCCTCGAGCTGACGTACCTCCTCGCGCGGGGCGCTCGTTTCGACGCCGTGGTGTCGGTGGACGGCTTCAACGAGGTGGCGCTGCCCGTGGCGGAGAACGGGCCGAACGGCGTCTCGCTCTTCTACCCGCGGCAGTGGCACCTTCTCCTCGGGAGCGCCGGGAACCGCGAGCGGGACCTCCTGGTGGGACGGATCGCGGTGCTCGAGGACGAGCGGGCGGTCTGGGCGTGGCGGGGCTCCAGCTGGAGCGGGGCCGTGCGCCTCGTCGCCACGGCGGCGATCCGCCGTCTCGACGTCCGGCTTTCGGAGGCTCGCCTGCGTCTCGGCGAGACCCGATTCGACCCGTCGCGGCTCGACTACGCCCATCGCGGACCGCCCGCCCGGCCGGGCGTCGATCCGTACGAGGCGCTCGCGGGGCTGTGGGAGGAGAGCTCGCGCCAGATGAGGAGCCTCTGCGCGGCGAATCGGATCGCCTACCGGCACGCGCTCCAGCCGAACCAGTACTTCCCGGCCGGCAAGCCGTTCGGAGAGGAGGAGCGGCGCGTGGCGCTCGACGAGCGGAGCCCGTACCGCGCGGGTGTCGTCGCGGGCTACCCGCGGCTCGTGGAGGCCGGCGCGCGCCTGAAGGCCTCCGGCGCACCGTTCGTCGACCTGACCGGCCTCTTCGCCGGCGACCCGGGCCCCGTCTACGGTGATACCTGCTGTCACTTCCTGGACGGCGGTCTCCGGCGGATCGCCGCGGCGATCGGTGCGCCTCAGAGCGTCGACAGGTAGCGGGTGTAGTCCTCGAAGTAGCCGACCAGCTCGAGGGAGAAGCCGGCGTGCTCGGTCGTGAACATCGGCGGCACCCGCTTGGCACGCACCACACGGCCGGTCACCTCGAGCTTCTTCCCGTCGTTCAGGTGGAGCCGGACCTTCAGGACGTCCCCGATCCGCGGCGTGCTCGGCGACGCGATGAAGAGCCCGGTGAAGGAGAGGTCCCAGGTGAATCCGGTGTGGCGGCCGCCCAGGGCGTCGTCGTAGTCCACGATCAGACGCCGCTTCTTCCTCGGGAAGGAGCGCTTCTCGGCCATCGTCGGAGGTCTGTGCCCGGATGATAGTCGGGTAGCATCGAATCGTGGAGTCCGAACCGCGGGTCCGGCTGATCGAGCAGCTCCTCGGGGACCGCTTCGAGCTGCAGGAGCTCCTGGGGAAGGGGGGCTTCGCGACGGTCTATCGCGTGCGGAGCCGGAGCCTCGGGCGCTTCGAGGCGTTGAAGGTGCTCCACGACACCCACCCGGAGGACCCGGACTTCTCGCGCCGGTTCCAGCAGGAGGCCCGCGTCGCCGCCTCGCTCGAGCACCCGAACATCGCGAAGGTCTACGACTTCGGGCAGGTGGGCGGCCTGTTCTGGTACTCGATGCAGTGCATCGACGGCCCGACCGCCACGAAGAAGCTGCGGACCGAGGGTCCGCTCCGCCAGGACGAGGCCGCCCGGATCGGAGCGGCCGTCCTCGACGCGCTCGACTACAGCCACCAGCAGGGGGTCATCCACCGGGACATCAAGCCGGACAACATCATCCAGGACCTGCGCGGGCACGTCTTCCTGATGGACTTCGGCGTCGCCAAGTCGGACCAGAACGTGGTGAAGACCCAGACCGGCTTCATCCTCGGCTCTCCGGCGTACGTCTCGCCCGAGCAGCTCCGCGGCGAGAAGCTGGACGGCCGGTCGGACCTCTACTCGGTCGGCGTCTCGCTGTACCAGCTCCTCGCCGACGCCTACCCGTTCACCGCCGAGGACCGGATGGGGCTCCTGATGCGGAGACTCACCGACGCGCCGGAGTCGCTCGCCTGGAAGCGGCCGGGGATCCACCCCCAGCTCGAGTCGATCGTCATGAAGTCGCTGGCGCGGGACCGCAACGCGCGGTTCGCGACGGCCGGCGAGATGCGGGACGCCCTCGAGGAGTACCTGGAGCGGCCCACGACGCAGATCGCGGTGGCGCCCGAGGACCGGACGATCTTCGTTCCGCCCGAGGCGGAGGAGGTCCCCGAGGACGAGGGCGTCGCCCCGACGACGCTCACGAAGCAGCTCGGCGGCGCGGGACCGACGCCGACCCAGGCGACCATCCGGCGCTCCACCGTCGTGCGCGGAGCGAGAGAGCCCGAGGCGGCCCGGCCCGACCCGCGAACCGAAGCGGTGGCGGAACCGGCGCCCCGCCCCGTCCCGCCGCCGCTACCGCCGCCGGTGAAGCGAATGCCCGTCACGCGTCCGCGGGAGCCGGGCCCCCTCCGTCGCCTGGCCGTGCCGATCGGCGTCGGCGCCCTCGTCGTCGGGGCGGTGCTGACCGGTTTCCTGCTGCGGAAGCCGTCGGCAGCGGACCCGCTCATCGCCGCCACGCCGATCCCGACGCCGCCCCTCCCGCTCCCGACGGGCGTACTTCCGCCCGCGGAGCCGACCCTGCTGCCGACGCTGATCCCGCCGCCCACCGCCGTTCCGACCGAGGCGCCCCACCCGGAGCCGACGGACGTCCCGACCGTGCTCCCGACCGCGCGGCCCGTGCCCACGCGGTCGATCGAGAAGCCGCGTCCGACCGAGCCCGTCACGCGTCGGGAGAGGAAGTACAGGCCGGAGGCCGAGCTCATCGACGCCGTGGTCCTGACGCCCGAGCAGAGGCAATCGTGCTCGCTGTCGAGCGTGGACTTCGCGATCAGGTTCGCCGACGACGGATCCCTCGCCGAGATCAAGCCGATGGTCTCGATCCCGCCGATTCCGGCTGCGTGCGTCAAGGTGGGCCGGCTCCTTCTCGACAGGAACTACCGCCTGAAGCCCCCCCGCGACACGGAGGGGCGGCCGATGGGCGGCAGCTTCGCCATTCCGGTGCCGCTCGGGGACTGAGGGCCACCGGCCGTCCTTATAATCCGGCGACTCACACAGGAGACGCCGATGAAGAGAACGCCCGTCCGCGCCGCCGCCCTCGGTCTCGCCCTCGCCCTTTCCACCGGCTGCGCCAAGACCGTGGAGCTCCGGATGGCCGTCGAGGTCACCTCCGCGCCCGAGAAGGCCAAGGTCCGGTTCAAGGGGAAGGACCTGGGCGAGACGCCGCAGAGGGTGGAGATCAAGACGTTCGAGGACCTCGAGACGATCGTGGCCACCAGCACCGATTTGGACGTGGTCGAGAAGCGGATACGGATCATGGCGCCAGACCAGGCGCAGGTGATCTTCCGGATGGGCAAGGGCGAGCAGGCCTCGCCCGTCGCCAAGAAGCTCGGGATCGAGCGGATCCTGATCTTCGACTACTCGGAGAAAGTGTCGTTCGACTCCGCCAAGTTCGACCTGAAGCCGGACGCCCTGCCGATCCTCAACAAGCAGGCGGACATCCTGAACCAGTTCTTTCCGAAGGCGGTCATCCACATCTGCGGCTACACGGACGCCACCGGAGGCGACGACTTCAACCTGAAGCTCTCGCTGAAGCGGGCCGAGGCGGTGACGAACTACCTGCTCGCCCGAGGCGTCGCCAAGGAACGGGTCCAGGTGCACGGCTTCGGCAAGGAATACCCGGTCGACAACAACAACACGCCGAGCGGCCGCGCCCTGAACCGCCGGACCGAGATCGCACTGCCGCAGTAGATAGCGGGGGAGGACCGCCGCCCGGTCCTCCCCCGCGCCCCCACCTTTCGGCCGATTTGCTTTCCGGAGGACCGCCGCCCGGTCCTCCCCCGCGCCCCCACCTTTCGGCCGATTTGCTTT
>CAYLNK010000031.1:27084-33724 GCA_964384675.1 uncultured Holophagales bacterium
CCGGAGGACCGCCGCCCGGTCCTCCCCCGCGCCCCCACCTTTCGGCCGGCTTGCTCGGCTGCCTCGTCAGGTAGTCGGTGCGGGTTCCTCCGGCGGGTCCGCCAGCAGCGCCGTGAGGCGCTCCACGAGCGCACGCCCTTCGTCCTTCGCGTACGGCTTGGCGTAGAAGTCACCCAGGTCGAGCGGCGGGTGGATCTTGATCCGCGCGTGCCGGAACAGCTTTCCGGGTAGCTGCTTGTGGAGGAGCAGGTCCCGGAAGCCGTCCACGCGCATCGGCACCGCGTACGCCTTCGTCCGGTGCAGGAGCTGCGCGATCCCCGGACGGATCGGCGCGTTCTTCTGGGTCGTCCCGGCGGGGAAGTGGAGGAGCCAGCCGGTCGCGATCGCCTCTTCCACCCGCGAGACGCCTTCCAGGTCCACGGGACGCTTCACGTCGACGCCGCCCTCCCGGAAGCTGCGCCGGAACGTGACGCCGCCCGCCTTCGTCAGGATCGCGGTCATCAGGTTCTTCCGCATCGTCTCCTCGGCCGCCGAGAAGCGCAGGTACGGGTCCTCCATCGGGTACTGCTTCCGGACGTAGATCAGGTCGAAGAACGCGATCGCCTCGGTGAAGTACGTCTGGTGGTTCGACAGGAAGACGACGCCGCGACGGGGGAGCGTGTCGAGCACCTCCTCACCGTCCACGTGCACCTGGTTCAGGAGGCGGAAGTACGGGAGCGTGAAGCCCAGCCCGAGGCTCGTGATCAGACCGCGGCGGACCCAGCGGTCCAGGAACGTCTGCTCGAGGTTCTTCAACGGGCCGATTGTAGAAGAGGCCGGGTCGCGTTAACGCCCGGCCTCCCACCGCTCGATCCCCCAGAGCACCATGTCCGTCGGCAGAGGCTTGCCGCCGAGGCGCCGCACCATCGACGCGATCTGGCCCCGATGGTACGAGCCGTGGTTCGCCACGTGCCGGAGCACGACCCAGAACATCGCCGTCCGCTCCTTCGCCTGCAGGTTCTTCCACGTGAACGGTCCCGCCTGCTGCTCGGGCGTCACCGTGTGGAGGAAGGCCTCGAGCACGCCGTGCGCGCCGAAGAGGAGCTTCACCGCGTCGTCCAGGGCCGGCACCTCGGCTTCGGTCGGGAGGCGCGTCGCGTCCCGTCCGGCGAAGCGCTCCGCCCACGCGTGCGTCGCGCCCGCCAGGTGGACGAGCGTCGCGCGGAGCGACGGCCAGCCGCCGCCCAGCTCCTGGGTGTACGCATCGGGCGGGAGCGAGCGGATCGACTCCACGGTGCGTGTGTCGGCCCAGCGGGAGTAGGCGTAGAGGGAGAGGAGGTCGTCGCGGTCGGGGCTGCTGGCGGTCATCGGGTCGGGTCCTCCACGATGGTGTTGTCGAGCGTCCCGAGCCCCTCGATCGCGAGGCTCACGGAGTCTCCCGGGCGGAGCCACTGGTCGTGCGTGATCTTCGAGCCGTTCAGCTCGAGGAAGCAGCCGGTCCCCACGGTGCCGGAGCCGATCACCTCGCCCGGCTCGAGGGTGACGCCGTCGGCCGCGCGCCGCACGATCTCGGCGAAGGTCCACGTCATCTGGTCGACGTTGCCGTCGCTCACCTGGATCCCGTTCACGTGCGCGGTCATCCGCGCGTGGAGGACGTCGCCCTTCGGCGTCCGCTCCAGCCGGTCGGCCAGCTCGTCCCTCGTCACGAGCCACGGACCGAGGCCCGTGGCGAAGTCCTTCCCCTTGGCGGGCCCGAGGTTCAGCTTCATCTCCTCCATCTGGAGGGCGCGGGCCGACCAGTCGTTCATCACGCCGAAGCCGAAGATGGCGTCGTCCGCCTCCTCGAGCGTCGGGTTCGTCACGCGCTTCCCGATCACGCAGAACGCCTCGAGCTCGAAGTCGAGCCGCTCCAGCCGGCCGCGGCCGACGCGCAGCTCGCCCGGTCCGACGACGGCCAGGTGGTTCGTGAAATAGAAGACCGGGAAGAGGTCGAACTCCGGGATCATCCCGAGCCCGCGGTTGCGTCGCGCGGTCTCGACGTGCTGGCGGAACGCGTAGCCGTCGCGCATCGAGACGGGCCGCGGCACCGGGGCGAGAAGCGACACTTCGGCGTCGGCGTGGAAGGCGTGTGCGGGCAGATCCGCGGCACGGGCGTGGAGGTCCCGGCAGCGATCCCGCAGCTCGCCGTCGGAGCGGAGGAGGTCGAGGACGGTGATCCCGTCCAGCTCGCGGTCGGCCGCGCCGAAGTCCAGGACGCGGCCGTCGAGGGCGGCGCCGAAGCGCTCCCGGCCCGAGGCGTGGTGGCGGAACGTGACGAATCGCATCGCGGCGGTTATACGACAGGAACAATCCGGCGCGCCGCCGCGTTCGGATGAGGAGCGTGGAGGCCCGCATGCACGATCGCCGATCCGCCGTCACCGTCTCGTCCGAGGCGAACGTGAGCGTTCCGTGTGAGGCCCTGTGGGCGCGGCTTTCGCGGGCGGAGTCCGTGCCCGGTCCCATCACCGGAGGCGTCGAGGGGCGCGTCGTGACGTTCCTCCACACGGGCGTCAGCGGCTGGCTTCCGGTGAAGAGCCTCTCGGGGGAGCTCCGGCTGGAGCCGGCCGGCGACGGGACCCGCGTCTCGCTGTCGCTGACCGCGGACGCGGTCGCGGCCGGATTCGCGCCCGTGGTCCGGCAGCGGCTGGCGAGCTACGTGGAGAGCTCGCTCGCCGCCCGCCTTCGCGCGGCCTGAGAGGCTGTGACGATCCTCTTCACGGCTCCGGTGAGCGGAGCCGGCCCCGTCACTGCCAGTAGCCGTTCACGTCGAGGATGATCTGCACCGAGGCGGGCGAGTCGTTGTAGATCTTCACCTGGCCGTCGGCCGAGAGCGTCAGCTGCAGGTTGTTCGCCCGCGTCTGGCCCGGCCGGAAGTTCAGGACGCTCGTCGACGGTGGTGAGACGTCGGCCGGAAACGCGCGGAGGTTCCCGCTGGCGCCGGGGGACGTGACGGTCAGGTTCGCGGAGATCGCCGACGCGCTCGCGGGGATCCCGCACTTGCCCTCGACGACGAGCGCCCGCGTCGACGCGCCGGAGAGGGCCGGCGCCTCCGCCGCGCGCGTGTCGGCCACGCGGCACGGGGTGACGGTGTAGAAGCTCGCGCCCGCCGGTCCGTTCGGGTTCAGGACCGACTTGTAGTACTGGAGGACCTGCCGTAGCGCCTCGGGCTGGTTCGTCGGCTCGACGTGGTTCGCCTGGTCCTTGCTCGAGAGCCCGTGGCACGAGGAGCAGAGGCGCACCTCGCCCGGCTGGAAGGTCAGCCAGTACCGCTCCCGCACGACCGGCACGCCGGTCGGGTCGGTGAGCTGCCACGACGCCGCGCGGCGCGCCGGGACGAAGGCCGCCATCGAGCCGTCCGCCGCGATCTTCACGGAGCCCGCGGGTCCCGTCGGGTTGGGCGGGTTCTTGACCGCGGGGTCGTGGAGGACCTGGGCCAGGACGCGCCGTCCGGCGCGCGGATCCGTCGTGCCGCCGATCCCCCGGATCTGGTCGGCCTGGAAGATCTGGAGGTCGGAGATCGTGTAGATCTTCCCGCCGGCGCCCACCGTCTGCGTGGCGCTGCCGTTCACCTTCAGGTTGAACGGCTGCTGCCGATCGGACTTGTCACGCGTCGTCACGTTCCGGCTGACGATCAGCGCGAGGCCCTTCGAGGCGAGGTACGCCTTGAACGCGGCCGGGTCGACGCCCTCCTGGGAGAAGACCGCGAGCTCCGGCGACTGCAGGCCGCCGGTGCGGGCCGGAGGCTTCGTGCGGGCCTTCACCTCCACCGGGTCGAGCTCCCAGAGCGTGCCCGACCAGCTGACGAGGACGTCCGGGTCCCAGAACGAGACGCTCTTCGTGATGCCCGTCGTGAGGGCCGCGCCGGCCACCTTCACGCTGCCGCTCGCCACCAGCGTCCTGATGCGGAAGGCGTAGCGGGACGCGGGGTTCGCTCGCGTGCCGGAGTTGTACTCGATGCGCGTCTCCGGCGATCCGGAGAGGGGACCCGCGTGGACGGCCAGCACCGTGCCGTCCGAGAGGGGGAGCGGGTTCCTGTAGAGCCCGGAGTGCGTCGGGTCGGGACTGTCGGTCGGGTTCGCGGTGTCGCGGTGCGTCACGTACGTCACCTGGATCTGGTCCGGCGCGAGCGACGGCGGCGCGGTCAGCTTCACGACCTGCCCGGCCGCGTGCGTGTAGAACTCGGGCGCGTCGATGCCGTAGTAGGTGCCCGGGCTGGTGGGGTCCTCCTTCATCTGGAGGAGGTTGTTGAGCGGGTTCTGGTTCACCCGCCCCGACACCGCCGAGATGAACTCGACGAGGTTCGGGTCGTCGTTGAGGGCGCGGTTGAAGTAGCTGGTGAGGTCGTGGCGCCCGACGTGGTTGAGCGTCTCCTCCTCGGTGCCGTCCTCGTTGACCGTCCACGGGAAGAACTGGTTGAGGCTGTGCCCCTCGAGGTTCGTCCCCTGCAGGAGGTCGGTGCGGGCCGAGCGCGGCTCGGGGAACACCTCGGCCCGGCTGTTCAGGCGGGCGGCGCCGGCGGTCTCGTCGGCGTAGTTGAAGGTGCCGTAGGTTTCGGCGTCGAAGTCGGCGTCGGCCTGCTGGTCCCGCTGCAGGTGGTCCCAGCGCGTGAAGACGACGCGGCCGTACGAGTCGACGCTCGGCGAGAAGACGCCGGAAGGGGAGTGGTTGAGGAGTCGCAGGTCGCCCGTCGCGCGATCCAGGCTGAAGAGCCCGGTCACCGTGGGCGCCTCCTCGTACTCGTCGAGCTGCGGGTAGAGGTGCGCCTCGCCGCCGCGCGGCCGGTCGGAGGTGAAGAGGATCCGCTCGTCCGTCCCGTAGAACGGGCTGACGTTGTTGAACGCGGGCTGGTTCGGGATCTTGGTGATGACCGGCGTGTCGGCCTGGCCCAGCCCGGTCACCTCGTAGATCTGCCAGCGGTAGGTCTCCCAGACGTACTGCTGGGCCGGCGCGCCGATCACCATGCTGAAGAGAGCCTTCGTTCCCGTCCAGTGGACCGACGGCTCGCGCACCGAGATCGACGACGGTCCCTGGAAGCCGCTCGGGGAGCCGTAGCCGGCCAGCTGGGTCAGGTTCTTCTGGGTGCCGTCCGGGTACCGGATCCAGAGGTCGCCGCCCCGCGGCGTCTCCTGGAGCATCGGCTGGTGGTTGCCGAACACCGATGCGACGGCCGTGAAGTCGCCCGTGACCGGGACCTGTGTGACGAACAGGATCGGGTTCGGCAGCGCCGCCGTGGCGGCCGGGGCCGGGGGCGCCGCGGCCTGCGCGACCGGCGTCAGGGCCAGGGATGCCGACAGGAGGACGGCGAGACAGCGCTTGAAGGACATCGGATACCTCGCTCTCCCGGAAGTGAACGAGACTCACTCTCTCACAGGAAGGGCCGAGACGCCGCTCGACCTGGGTCGAGCCGTGGCTCGACCCAGGTCGAGCCCCCCCCCCGAGGGTCACTTCTTCGGCAGGATCGCCTCCAGCTTGCCGGTCAGCTCCGGGGACATCGGGGTCACGCCGGAGTCGAAGCGGGCGACGACGGCCCCGTTCCCGTCGACCAGGAACTTGTTGAAGTTCCATTTGATGTCGCCGGAGTACCCGGGGCGTGTCGTCAGCCACTTGTAGAGCGGGTGGATGCCGTCTCCCTTCACGACGATCTTCGAGAAGAGATCGAAGGTGGTCTTGTACTTCATCGTGCAGAACTTCTTGATCTCCGGGTCCGAGCCCGGCTCCTGCCCGCCGAACTCGTTCGCCGGGAAGGCCAGCACGGTGAATCCACGGTCCTTGTACTTCTGGTACAGCTCCTCGAGCCCCGCGTACTGCGGGGTGTAGCCGCACTGCGAGGCGGTGTTGACGACGAGGACCGGCCTCCCCTTGTAGTCGGAGAGGGGCTTGTCCTTGCCGTCGATGCTCTTCATGGTGAACGCGTGGAGGCTGTCGGTCATGGCTTCCTTTCCGGCGGCGGTCGCCAGCCCCGCGGTGAGCGCGAGGGCGGAGGTGAGGACGGCCGCCAGGTGGGTGGTTCTCTTCATCGGGTGACGTCTCCTGTGCCGGGATTCTGCCCGGCGTCCGTGACTGCGGCGAGAATGACCGCATGCGAGCCCCGAACCGCCTCCAGAACGAGACCTCCCCGTACCTGCGGCAGCACGCCCACAACCCGGTCGACTGGTACCCGTGGGGCGAGGAGGCGTTCGAGAAGGCGCGGCGTGAGGACCTCCCGATCTTCCTCTCGATCGGCTACTCGTCCTGCCACTGGTGCCACGTGATGGAGCGGGAGTCGTTCGAGGACGAGGGGATCGCGGCGATCCTCAACGAGAGGTACGTCTCGATCAAGGTCGATCGCGAGGAGCGGCCCGACGTGGACGACGTCTACATGACGGCGGTCCAGATGACGACCGGGCACGGGGGATGGCCGCTCTCCGCGTTCCTTCTTCCGGACCGCCGCCCGTTCTTCACGGGGACGTACTTCCCTCCGTACGACCGGGGCGGGCGGGCCGGCTTCCGGACGATCCTCCTGCGTCTCTCGGAGGCGTACCAGGAGAGCCGACCCGACGTGGAGGAGACGGCGGGCCGGCTCGCCGAGGCGCTCGCGGGCGGGACGGACGTCGCCGCGCGCCGGCCCGGCCAGCCGCTGTCG
>CAYLNK010000032.1:0-6524 GCA_964384675.1 uncultured Holophagales bacterium
GGGACCGGCTCCACCGGCGCGATCAGCCGGTAGCCGCGGCGCGGGACGGTCTCGATGTAGCGCGGCCTCTCCGCCGACTCCCCCAGGGCGTCGCGGAGCTTGGCGACGGCGGCGTTGAGGCCATGGTCGAAGTCGACGAAGGTGTCGTCGGGCCAGAGCCGCTGGCGGAGCTCCTCGCGGGTGACGAGGTCCCCCGGTCGCGACAGGAGAAGCGCGAGGATCTCGAACGGCTGGCCGGGCAGACGGCGTCGGATACCGTTCCGGAAGAGCTCCCCCGTCCTGAGGTCGGCCTCGAACGGCCCGAAGCGGAGGCGCCGCGCGATCTCCGTCACGCCCTCCACGCTACACCAGGCGGTCATGGCGTCAGGCGGACTTCCTTCGCGTCGAAGTCGATGGTGACGCTCCGGAACTCCCGGAGGAGGTCCTGGCCGAGGATGCCGTCGATGTCGCGGCGAAACGCTCGCGACACCTCGTCGAGCCGCATGCCGACGACCTTCCGGTGGAACCAGGTCCGTCCCCCGAGCCGGAACGTCGCCGTCGTCCAGCGGCCGTCGGCCCTCAACCCGGGGCCCTCGCTCGAGAACGTCGACGGCCCGAGGCCGCCCGCCCCCAGGTCCACGAGGTCGTGGCGGAAGAGCGTGGTGGAGGCCCCCGTGTCCAGGATGAGCAGGGCGGCCCGACCGTGGACCTCTCCCTTCACGAGGATCGTGGCGGTCGTCCGGTCGATCTCGAACGGGAGGACGAGAGGATCGGACGCCAGGGCCGGGACGTGGCTGCCGGCGACCAGGAGCAAGGTCAGGAGACTCCGCATCGTGCACCCCTTGCGGCGCCTGCCTGCGCCGCGGGTCGAAAGGTGGTGCCGATCGCCTCCGGGATCGAGCCCCGGCGGGTCAGATGGTCCTCATCCCGGGATCACCGTCCAAGTCACGTCGCGACAGAGAGTTGAAGCTCCGGCGTCGTGGCGGATCGAGAGCACGACGCGGCTCAGCGGGCGACGCGGATCTCCGCCGCCAGGACGAAGTTGTCGTTCCGCGGCTGCCAGGCGAGGCCCTTCTTCACCGCGTAGACGTCCTGGTCGATGTAGAGCGGCACCCAGACGACGTCGTCGGCGATCACCTTCATCACCTGCTGGAGCACCGGACGGCGGCGGCCCATCTCGAGGAGGCCCGCGCTCTCCTCGATGAGCCGGTCGAGGGAGGGGTTCGAGTAGCCGCCGTTGTTGCTGTCCCCGAAGTGACGCGCGGGGTCGGTCGTGTGGATCGCGTTGTCCAGGATGTCGCTCGCGTCCCCGGTCGGGCAACCGAAGCGAGAGATGAAGAAGCTCGCCCTGCGGCTCTGGACGACCGCGAAGAAGTCGGGGTCGGACAGCGCCTCGACGGTCACCCGGATCCCGACCGGCGCGAGCATCTCGGCCACGATCGCGGCGCTCTCGGCGAAGAGGCGGCGCGCGTGGAGCGTCACCGCGAAGCCGTCCGGCAGGCCCGCCTCGGCGAGGAGCGTCCGGGCGCGCACCGGGTCGTGGGGCGGCTCCGGGAGCGTCGGGTTGAATCCGAAGATGAAGGGCGGGACCGGCTGAGAGACCGGCACGGCGGCCGTGGAGAGCCTCGAGACCAGCGCGGGCCGGTCGACGGCGAGCCGCACGGCCTCGCGCACCCGGCGGTCCTTGAACGGGTTGCGCGGAGCCGCGACGTGTGCGGTGACGTCGTTCGCCACGTCGAACGAGAGGTACTTCACGAAGATGCTGCTCTGCCGGTGGAGGGTCACGTCGGACCTGCCGGCGTAGCGCTGCTCGAGCTTCCGCGTGCTGGCCTGCACCAGCTGGCTGCGGCCCGACTCCAGATCCTCCATCGCCTGCTCCGGCGACCGGCCGAGCCGCAGGGTGACCCGGGACAGCGCCGGCGCCTCGCCCCAGTACCGCTCGTTCCGGAGGAGCTCCAGCGAGACGCCGCGCGTGAACCTGCCGAGCGCGTAGGGGCCGGTCCCGGCGACGGACGTGGCGAGCGCCTCCGGGGGGACGCCGCGCGGGGTGATCAGGACGAACCTCAGCTTGTTGAGGAGGATTCCCATCGGCGTCGCGGTCCGGAGCTCGACGGTCCGCGGATCGAGCGCCTTGAGGCCGGCGATGTTGAGGACGTAGCCCGACATCTCCAGGCCCTGCTTCTTCAGCAGCCGGTCGAACGTGGCCACCACGTCGTCCGCGGTCAGGGGCGTGCCGTCGTGGAAGACCACGCCGTCCCGCAGGTGGAAGACCCAGGTGTGGAGGTCCGGGTTGTCCCAGCGCGTCGAGAGGCACGGCCGGATCGTCATCGACGCGTCGGTCGTGACGAGCGGCTCGTAGAAATGCGAGAGCAGCGCGAAGTTGCTGAGGCGGTTCCGGGCGTGCGGGTCGAGCGTGTCGATCTCGTACGGCACGGAGACCGCGACCTCGGCCGGCGGGCGCGCCCCCCGGCAGCCCGCGGCGACGAGGAGGAGACCGAGCACGGCGAGCCGCGCCCTCACTGGCGGACCCGCTGGATCTCCTGGGCCTGGACGTAGCCGTCGTAGCGCGGCTGCCACGCGAGGTCCTGGTGGACCGCGTAGACGTCGTCGTCGACGTAGAGCGGAAGCCACGGCAGATCCTCCATCATCCGGAAGACGACCTGCTGGAGCGTCTGGCGGCGCTCCTCCGGGTCCTGCTGGCCCGCGCTCTCCTCGATCAGCGCGTCGATCTCCGGGCGGGAGTAGCCGGAGTCGTTGCCCAGGCCGAGGTGCCGGACGTCGTCGCGCGTGTGGACCGCCTGGTCGAGGAGGATCCCGGCGTCGCCGGTCGGGCAGCCCAGGCGGGAGACCAGGGCGGGCACCTTGCCGCTGAGCACGAGCGGATAGAACTCGTGCTCGGGGAGGACCACGACGCTCACGTTCAGGCCGACCTCGAAGAGGCTCTCGGCCAGGAGCCGCGCCGTCTCCTCGAACAGCTTCCGGGTGCGCAACGTCACCTCGAGACCCTCCGGCACTCCCGCTTCGCGCAGAAGCTGGCGCGCTCTCCCGGGGTCATACGGCGGCAGCGTGATCGCCGGATTGAAGCCGAAGACGAACGGCGGGACCGGCTGCGACGCCGGCACCGCGTACGTCGAGAGCCGCGAGACCAGGCGGGTCCGGTCGATCGCCAGGTGGAGCGCCGTCCGGACGCGCGGGTCCTGGAAAGGCGCGGCGTCGAAACGCAGGCTGAGGTACTTCACGAAGAGGCTGCTCTGCCTCACCATGCGGAACTCCGGGCGCTCCGCCACGGCCTGCTCGAGGCGCTTGGAGTTGCACTGCACGAGGCGTGCGGACCCCGAGGCCAGGTCCGCGAGCGCCTGCTCGGTGAACCGCGCCAGCAGGAACGTGACCGGCGACAGGGGCGCGGCAGGACCCCAGTACCCCTCGCGGCGCTCCATCTTCAGGAGCGCGCCCTTCCGGAATTCCAGGAGCCGGTACGGACCCGTGCCGTCCACGGCCGTGTTCAGCGACGCCTCCGTGGAGCCCGCCGGGACGACCGGGACGAAGCGCAGCTCGGACAGGAGGACCGTGGACGGCCGCTGCGTCCGGATCTCCACGGTCTGTGGATCCCGCGCGACGACCCTGGCGACGTTCCCCACGTAGCTCGACATCTCCAGCGTGCCGCTCCCCTTCAGCCTCTCGATCGAGTAGACGACGTCCGCGGCGGTGAGCGCGCGTCCCGACGCGAAGGTGACGCCGGGACGGAGATGGAAGACCCAGGTGGTCGGGTCGGGGTTGTCCCAGCGCACCGCGAGGGCCGGCTTCAGCGCCAGGTGCGCGTCGGTGGCGACGAGGGGCTCGTAGAAGTGCGAGAGCACCGCGAAGGGCCCGGCCACGTTCCGCGCGTGGGGGTCGAGCCGGTCCACCTCGTACGGGACCGAGAGCGTGAGCGCCGACGCGGCACCGGCCGAACGGCCGCGACAGCCCGCGAGCGAGACGAGCAGCAGCACCAGGAGGAAGGGAGCGGGACGTCGCGGCATGGGGAGCGGGGACATTATCGTCGACGCGGCGGCTGGGCGGGCGAGCGCCGGGCGTCGCCCCGGGAACCGCGCGGGGCCCGAGGCCGTATATGCTTGGGTCGCCGAGAAGGAGGCTCACATGGGCTTGCTCGACAACATCAGGCAGCAGATCGGGTCGCAGTTCATCGAGGTCATCCAGTGGCTGGACGACTCGAACGACTCGCTGGTCTACCGGTTCCCGATCTACAACCAGGAGATCAAGATGGGGGCGCAGCTGACGGTTCGCGAGAACCAGGTGGCGCTCTTCATCAACGAGGGAAAAGCGGCCGACCTGTTCGGGCCGGGCCGATACGAGCTGTCGACCCAGAACGTGCCGATCCTCACGACGCTCCGCGGCTGGAAGTACGGCTTCCAGTCGCCGTTCAAGGCCGAGGTCTATTTCTTCAACACCCGGCTCTTCACGGACCTGAAGTGGGGCACGGCGAACCCGGTGATGATGCGGGACGCCGACTTCGGGATGATCCGGATCCGCGCGTTCGGCTCCTACGCGATGAAGATCGCGGACCCCAAGCAGTTCTTCTCCACGATCGTCGGCACACAGGGCCTGACGACCACGGACGAGATCACCGGCCAGCTCCGCTCGACGATCCTCTCGAAGCTCTCCGACGCGATCGCCGAGGCGAAGATCCCGGCCCTCGACATCGCGGCGAAGTACGACGAGCTCTCGGCGGTCGCCAGAGAGAAGGTCGGCCCCGAGTTCGGGAGCTACGGTCTCGACCTGGCGAAGTTCTTCGTCGAGAACGTCTCCCTGCCGGAAGAGGTCGAGGCCGCCATCGACCAGCGGACCAAGCTCGGCGTGCTGGGCGACAAGATGGCCCAGTTCACCCAGCTCCAGGCCGCCGAGAGCCTCAAGATCGCCGCGGCGAATCCGGGCGGCGTGGCGGGCGCGGGCGCCGGGCTCGGGGCGGGACTGGCGATGGCCTCGGTGATGGGCGGCGCCTTCGCCGGGATCGGCCAGCAGGCCCCGCAGGCCGCTCCGGCGCCTCCCGCGATGGCTCCTCCGCCCCCTCCCGGGGCCGGCGCCCCGCCACCGCCTCCCGCGGCCGGAGGCCCCCGCTGGTCGCTCGCCATCGACGGCAAGACGTACGGTCCGTACACCGACGACGCGGTTCGCTCGATGATCGCCTCCGGGCAGGTGGCGCCCTCAACGTCCGCCTGGCGTCCCGGCTCGTCCGGCTGGGCGCCGATCCAGAGCTACAGCGAGTTCGAGGCGACGAACCCGGGGCTCGCGCCGCCTCCCCCCCCGCCGCCGGCGCGGTAGAGCGTGTCCTCCCGCCGGGGGCCAGGCCTTCGAGGGCCCTGGCCCCCGGCCTCTCCTTCCGGGAGGGTGAGAGACCATGAGCACCAGCCCCCCGCCCGTCGAGGCCAAGGTCCGCAAGTTCCCGTGCGCCGCCTGCGGGGCGGACGTCGTCTGGTCGCCGGGCGCCGCCGCGCTCAAGTGCCCGTACTGCGGAGCGGAGAGGAAGCTCCCGACGACCGTCGAGGCGATCGAGGAGAAGCCGCTCGACGAGGGTCTCCGCACTCCGCACGACCTCGGCTGGGGCGCGGCGCGCAAGGCCGTGAAGTGCCCGCGCTGCGCGGCCGTCACGACGCTCGAGCCGGGAGCGGCGGCCGGAGCCTGCGCGTTCTGCGGGACTCCCGCCGTGGTGGAGGCGCCCCTCGACGCCGCGATGGTCCGTCCCGAGGGCCTCCTCGCCTTCGCCGTCGACCGCAACGGCGCCGTCGGGAAGTTCCGGAGCTGGCTCTCCGGCCTCTGGTTCCGGCCGAACGACCTGAAGCACCGAGCCGAGCTGGGGAAGATCTCGGGCGTCTACGTGCCCTTCTGGACGTTCGACGCCGCCACGCACTCGCTCTGGCACGCCGAGGCCGGCTTCCACTACCAGGTCCCGATCCAGGTCGTGGAGAACGGCCAGCGCGTCACGCGATACGAGACGCGCACCCGTTGGGAGCCCGCGCAGGGTGTCCTGGAGCGCTTCTTCGACGATCTGCCGGTCGGAGCGTCGCGGGGCCTCCCGTCCGGCCTCCTCCAGTCGCTGGAACCGTTCCCGACCGACCGGCTGATCCCGTACGAGCCGTCCTACCTGTCCGGCTTCCTCGCCGAGGAGTACGCCGTCGGCCTCGAGGAGGCGTTCGGGAAGGCGAAGGGCCGGATGGCGGACGAGATCCGCGCCGCCTGCGCCGCGGCGGTCCCGGGGGACACGCAGCGCAACCTGGACGTGCGGACGGTGATGAGCGGCCTCGCCTACAAGAACGCGCTCCTGCCGATCTGGATCGCGGCGTACCAGTACGGGGGCAAACCGTACCGCTACCTGGTGAACGGGGTGACCGGAAAGGCGACGGGCGAAGCGCCGCTCTCGTGGGTGAAGATCGCCCTCCTCGTCGTGGCGCTGATCGCTCTGTTCGTCCTCTTCTCGCAGAGTCGGTGAGAATCGGGGGAGGACCGCCGCCCGGTCCTCCCCCGCGCCCCCACCTTTCGGCCAGAGACCG
>CAYLNK010000032.1:6624-33697 GCA_964384675.1 uncultured Holophagales bacterium
CGCCCGGTCCTCCCCCGCGCCCCCACCTTTCGGCCAGAGACCGGACGGGGAGGACTGCCGCCCGGTCCTCCCCCGCGCCCCCACCTTGGCCAGAGACCGGACGGGGAGGACCGCCGCCCGGTCCTCCCCCGCGCCCCCACCTTTCGGCCAGAGACCGGACGGGGAGGACCGCCGCCCGGTCCTCCCCCGCGCCCCCACCTTTCGGCGGAGGCGCCGGCCTCAGCGGGCGGGCGGCACGTCGAGCGCGGTGCCGCCCGGGTTGATCCCCATCTCGTCGAGGAGGTTCTTCGCGCCGTCCACCTCGGTCATGGTCCAGAGCATGTAGCGGCTGTCCACGTGGATCGAACGGGTCTTCACCGGGTCGAAGATCAGGTCGGACGCGACGGTGTCGTAGGTGCCGTCGAACAGGAGCCCGATCAGCTCACCCTTCGAGTTGAGGGTCGCCGAGCCGGAGTTGCCGCCGGTCGTGTCCACGGTCGAGAGGAAGTTCACCGGCACGTCGCCCAGCTTCGGGTCGGAATACGGCGTCTTCTTCCCGCCGCGGAGCGCCTTGATCGCCTCGAGCTCGCGGATCGGGGCGTCGAAGTCGCCCGTGCCGCGGTGCTTCTCGACGATGCCGGCGAGGGTCGTCTGCGGGGTGTAGATCATCCCGTCGCGCGGGACGACGCCCTTGACGCTGCCGTACGTCACCCGGAGCGTGCCGTTCGCGTCGGGCGCCACCAGGCCCCCCCCCTTCTCGAGCTGGGCCTTCATGTAGCGCGGGTTCAGGCGTGAGCGCGTGCCGGCGCGTGCCTTCTCGGCCTCCTCCAGCTCCTTCATCGCCGGGTGGAGCGCGATGGCGAGATCGAGGAACGTGTCCTTGATGGCGACGAGCTCCGCGTTCGACTTCTCGAAGAGGGCGAGACGGCTCGCCTGGTCGTTCAGCTTCGTGCCGGCGTACAGCTTGTCGAGGTAGGCGTCGATCGCCTTGCCCGCGTCGCCGTCCGTCATGCCGAAAGAGAGGCCCGCCGCCTTGTCGACGACGGCGATCCGCTGGGCGGCGGGGAGCTTGGCGACCTCGACCATCACGTACCGCAGGAGAGCGCGGTCGGCCTTCAGGTCGAGGGAGCGCTGCATCCGCTCGAGCATGTCCTTCACGCGGGTCCAGTTCCGCTCCTGGAGGGCCGGCTCACGGTCGATGTCCTTCTTGGGGCGCTCGAGCGAGAGCCGGTTGAGCGTGCCGGCCGCCTGCAGGAGGCTCGAGGCGGCGCCGAGCGCGCCGAGCGTGGCGTCGTGGTCGCGGGTCTTCAGCTCCTCGGCCAGGAGGGCGTCGAGGGCCGGCAGCACGTCCCCGTACTCCTTCTGCCGCTTCGCGTCGCCGGCGATCCAGGCGCGGAGCTCCTTCTCCTGCGCTTCCTTCACCTTCAGGAGGCCGCCGTTGAGCATCCCCTCGAGCTTCCCCTTGATGTTGGTCAGGGTGTTGTTGAGGCCTCGCTTCTTCGAGGCGACCTTGATCTCCGTCTCCTTGCTCCCCTTGGACACCTCGTCGAGGAGGGCGAGCTGGTCCGTGTAGCGGCGGACGACGCGCGGGTACGCCCAATCCACCGTGTGCCGGATCTCGCCGAACGTCTGGAGCCGCTGGGTGCGGCCCGGGTAGCCGGCCACGAAAACCACGTCGCCGGGCGTGGCGCCCTGCGTCGAGACCTTCAGGAAGTGCTTGGGCCGGTACGGGACGTTCTCCCTGGAGTACGGCGCCGCCTTGCCGTCCTTGGTCACGTAGGCGCGGTAGTAGCTCCAGTCGCCGGTGTGGCGCGGCCACTGCCAGTTGTCCGTCTCGCCGCCGAAGACGCCGATGCCGGACGGGGGCGCGTAGACCAGCCGGACGTCCTTGATCTCCATCTGGGCGATCTCGAAGAACCGGAGTCCCTCGAAGAACGAGGCGACGCGGCAGCGGGCGCCGTCCTTCTCGCAGGCGGCGGTACGCTCTTTCACGCGGCGCTCGATGGCGTCGTAGCGCTGGCGGTCGGTGGCCTTCGGGTCGAGCTTGCCGAGGATCTCGTCGGTGACCTCGTTGACCGAGGTCGTGACGTAGACGCTGGAGCCGGGGCCGTTCGAGAGCTCCTCGTCCCTGGTCCTGGCGAGGAAGCCTTCCTGGATGAGGTTCCTCTGCGGGGTCGAGTTGTACTGGAGCGAGCCGACCACGCAGTGGTGGTTGGTCACGATCAGCCCCTCCGGCGAGACGAACGAGGCGCTGCAGCCGCCGAGCGAGACGATCGCCCCCATCGGGAAGCCGGTCAGGTCGGCGAAGGCGTTCGGGTCACCCGTGAAGCCCATCTCCTTGAGCCTCGGGGCGAGCGCGGGGATCTGCTGAGGCATCCACATCCCCTCGTCGGCGAGGAGCGGGAGCGTGACGGCCGCCAGTGCGGCCAAGGCGAGGCGCGAGGGGCGGATCATTCGGACGTGTCTCCTTCGTTTCCGGGGGGGTGGGGGGCCTTCGGCAGGCAAGAGGGACGGATACGGAGGCGGCGCCCGTTTGTTTCGGGCCTCCGCACCGTGGAACCTATCATCCCGGCCGGTGCTACGCGTCTCGCTCCTCCTCGCGGCCGCCGTCCTGGTGCTCCAGCTGGTCTCCCCCCGCGAGGTGCCGGCGCTCCTCGACCTGAAGCTCCTGGAGATGTTCGTGGTCCTGATCGTGGCCGTGGAGTGCGCGCGCCGCTCCGGCCTGTTCGACTGGCTGGTGGCCCGGATCCTGGAGCGGGTGCGCTCGGAGCGTGCGCTCGCCTTCTCGGCCGTCCTCCTGACCGGAGCGCTTTCGGCGCTCCTCACGAACGACGTCGCGCTCCTGCTGGTGGTCCCGTTCACGCTCGCCTTCGAGCGAACGGGCCCGGACGGCTTCGACCCGGTCCGGATCGTGGTCCTCGAGATCTCGGCCGCGAACCTGGCCGGGGCCCTGCTGCCGACGGGCAACCCGCAGAACCTCTTCCTGTTCACGCGGGCGGGTCTTTCGCCCGTCGCGTTCCTCGCCGCGCAGCTCCCCTGGGTGGGCGTGATGACCGCCGCCCTGCTCCTCGCCGTCCCTCTCCTCGTGCCGGCCCGCGCGCTTCCCGCGCCCCCCGGGACCGCGATCCGGGTGAGGAAACGGCTCGCGCTCGGCGGAAAGCTGCTCCTCACGCTCCAGGTCTTCGCCGTGCTCGGGCTCGTGCCGCGCGCCGCGCCGCTCCTGGCGGCCGTCCCGGTCGCCCTCCTCCTGGGCCGCGACCTCCTCTCGGCCGACTTCTCGCTGGTGGCCGTCTTCTCCGCGCTCTTCGTCGTCGTGGAGGGGCTGCGTCGCTCGCCCCTCTACGCCCTGGTCGACCCGATCCGGCGCTTCGGGACGTCCCCGGAAGGCTTCGTCGTCTCCGGCGCGCTCCTCTCCCAGGTCGTCTCGAACGTCCCCGCGGCGATCCTCCTGGCCCCGTCCGCGGCCGGCGCGGCCGCCTTCACCGGGCTCCTCTACGGGGTGAACGCCGGAGGCTGCGGGACGCCGATCGCGTCGATCGCCAACCTGATCGGAGCCGACCTCTACGTGCGCGCGCGGAAGGGCCACGCCCGGCGATTCTGGACCCTGTTCCTGCCGGTCTCCTTCGGCCTCCTGGCGCTCGCGATCGCCCTCTCGATCGCCCTTCTGTCGGCGGGTCCGTAGAATCGGGCCGTGACCCCCGACCTGCGGCACGCCCTGGACGACCTCCTGACCCGGGCCTTCGCCGAGGACGGCGAGGACGTCACCTCCCTCGCCGTGTTCGGCCCGGCCGCCCGCGTTACCGCGCGGATGGTGTGCCGGGAGCCCGCGGTCGTCGCCGGGGTGTCGTTCCTTCCCCGGATCTTCGCGTTCCTCCACCCGCCCGCCTCGGTCTCCGTCCTGGTCGACGACGGCACCTCCGTCGCGCCGATGACGGCCCTCGCCGAGGTGGAGGGCCCGGCCATCACCGTCCTCGCCGCGGAGAGGACCGCGCTCAACCTGGTGCAGCGCCTGAGCGGGATCGCCACCGGGACGCGTGCCTACGTGGATGCCCTGGCGGGGACCGGCTGCACTCTGCTGGACACACGCAAGACCACGCCCGGACTGCGCCTCTTCGAGCGCTACGCGGTGCGGTGCGGCGGGGGCACGAACCACCGCTTCGGTCTCTCGCACGGCTTCCTCGTGAAGGACAACCACGCCGACGGCGCCGGCAGCGTCTTCGACGCGACGCGCCGGGCGGCGGACTTCCGCTCGATCAACCGGCGTCTGCGACGACACCTCCTGGAGGTGGAGGCCCGCACGCTGGACGAGGTGCGCCAGGCCCTCGACGGCGGGGCGGAGCGGATCCTCCTGGACAACATGAGCCTCCCCGAGATGCGCCGCGCCGTCACGCTGATCCGCGCCTTCGCGGGACGGCGCGTGACGATCGAGGCGTCCGGCGGCATGGACCCGAAGAAGGCGAGCGCCTCGGCCCGCGCCGGCGTCGACTTCGTCTCCGTCGGCGCTCTCACCCACACGGTCCGGGCGATCGACATCGGCCTCGACGTGACGTTGCGGCCCGCCGCGGCGACGAAGGAGCCGACGGCGTCTCCTGGGGGTGCGGGGGGCGGAGCGCCCCCGCCGACCCATGCCGCCCCGGCCGCGCCCGCCCGACGCCGGACTACGCGCCGATGAGGCTCGAGGCCGAGCGGATCCGCGTTCCGGTCCTGGTCCTCGGCACCGGCATCGCCGGCCTGACCACGGCGTTCGCGCTCGCCCGGCGCGGCCTCAAGGTCGTGGTCGCCACGAAGGCCCCTCTCCCCGAGGACTGCAACACGTCCTTTGCGCAGGGTGGAATCATCTACTTCGGCAAGAACGACTCCCCGAGGTCGCTCGTGAAGGACATCCTCCAGGCCGGCGCCGGGCAGTGCCAGCCCGAGGCCGTGGCCCACCTCGCCGCGCGGGGGCCGGAGATCGTCAAGGAGATCCTCCTCGACGAGATCGGCGTCCCGTTCTCGCGCACCACCGGCGGCGATCTGGACTTCACCCGGGAGGGAGCCCACTCCGTCGCGCGGATCGTCCACGCCGCCGACGCCACCGGGCGCGCCATCGAGACGGCCCTCCTCGCCCGCATCGCCAGGGAGCGGAACGTCACGATCTGGAGCGGCGCGACGGCGATCGACCTGATCACCGCCCGCCACCACTCCACCGACGTCGCGCAGCGCTACGCGCTCCAGGACCCGTGCCTCGGGGCGTACGTCCTGGACTCCGGCGGGTCGGTCCACACCGTCCTCGCCGACTTCACCGTTCTGGCCACGGGCGGTGTCGGCAGCCTCTTCCTGCACACGACGAACACGCCGCACGCGATCGGCGACGGCCTCACGATGGCCGCGCGCGCCGGCGCCGCCACGCTGAACCTCGAGTACATCCAGTTCCACCCGACCACGCTCTACCACCCCGACTCCCGCGGCTTCCTCATCTCCGAGGCGCTGCGCGGCGAGGGGGCCGTGCTCGTGAACCGCTCCGGCGAGGCGTTCATGGAGCGTTACGACCCGCGCCAGAAGGACCTCGCCCCGCGCGACGTCGTGACCCGGGCGATCGTCGAGGAGATGACGACGCGCGGCGAGACGTGCGTCTACCTCGACCTCGCGCACCACTATCGCTCGCACAACGGCCAGGGGATCCGCGAGCGGTTCCCGACGATCGCCGCCAAGTGCACGGAGCTCGGGATCGACATCGCCACCGAGCCGATCCCGGTGGTCCCCGCCGCCCACTACTTCTGCGGTGGCGTCCTCGTCGACCTCGAGGGGAGGACGACGATCCGGCACCTGTACGCCGTCGGGGAGACGAGCTGCACGGGCGTCCACGGCGCGAACCGCCTGGCTTCCACGTCGCTCCTGGAGGGCCTCGTCTGGGGCTACCACGCCGCCACGTCGATCGCCGAGCGGCTGAAGGCCGGGCGGGCGTTCCCGCCCCCGGTCTTCCGCGCGATCCCCGACTGGCGTTCCCCCGGCGACGCGCTGAACGAGGACCCGGCGCTCGTCCAGCAGGACTGGGCGACGATCCGGAACACGATGTGGAACTACGTCGGCATCGTGCGGACGACGGAGCGCCTGGGCCGTGCCGTCGCCGACATCCGGGACCTCGAGAAGCGGCTCCTCCGCTTCTACCACGAGACCAAGATCTCCAAGGCGATCGTCGACCTCTTCCACGGCGTCCACGCCAGCTACCTGATCGCGCAGGCGGCCCTCAAGAACCCGGTCTCCAGGGGCTGCCACTACCGGAAGAGTTGACGCGCGGCGCGGCTCTCGCGGTCGTGGCGGCGCTCCTCGTTCCGCGCGAGGGGCTGGGGGCTCCCTCCCGTGCGTTCCACCTGGACGGGGTGCGCCTCGCCGCACCGGTGCTCCGGCTCGATCCGCCCGCCGCGCCCGAGCCCGCGCCCCCGCCGCGCCGTCCGCTCCTGGACAGGAAGAGCGCCCTCGTCACCGCGGGTCTGCTCGGCGCGGTCCCGATCATCAGCTACGCCGCCTGGTGGCGCGACGGCGGGACCTCGCGCTTCACCCTCGCCCACGAGAACTGGTTCGGAGAGGAGACCTACGCGGGCGGGGCGGACAAGGCGTCCCACATCGTGGTCGGCTATTTCGGTCAGCGCGCGCTGCAGGCGCTCTACCTGGAGCTCGGCCGGACGCGCGAGGAGGCCCGGCGCCTCTCGATCGGCGTCGGGCTGGCCGCCGGGGCGCTCATCGAGCTGGGCGACGCCTTCTCCCAGTACGGCGGTGCTTGGGAGGATGTGGTGTCGAACGCCATCGGCATCGGCGCCGGCGCCCTCCTCGACGCGCATGGGCTCCACGACACGCTCGGGATGAGGGTCGGATTCGTGAAGGCGTTGATCCCCGACGCCTGCTGCCGGTTCGGCGGCTACGGCAGCGACTACTCACGGGAGATCTACACGCTCGACGTGAAGCTGGCGGGTCTCCTGCCGCGGCTCGGCGTCGCGCGACCCGGGCTCGGGCGCTTCTTCCTCGTCTCGCTGGCGTACGGCACCAAGGGGTACCGCTACTCCGACGCGCCGGTGCGGGAGCGGAACGTCGGCCTGGAGGTGGGGCTGAACGTCGCCGAGGTCCTCCGCGCCGTGGGAGTGAGGGACTCGACGTGGTGGGGGAAGCCGCTCCTCCTCCTCGCCACGTACTTCCGGATCCCCTACACGTCGTTCGGCTGGCGGTACGACATGAACCACCAGCGGCTGTACGGCCCCGACACCGGGGACCGGTTCGACCCGGGCTCGATCTTCTACGACTAGCGGCTGGCGATGGCAAGGCGCGCCGACACAGGCTGCAGCTGGCTCTACGCCCAGTCGGCGCAAACGCCGCCAGCGCCACTGAGGGCCGAGCAGGCGCTGTCGATTCAGCCGTTACATGCAACTAGACTGGGACGGTGCCGACCGAACCCACCGAATCCGATCGGAAGGTAGCCGAGGAGCTGGAGCCTTTCCAGCTCGTCGTCCTCGTCCTCTCGGTCTACGTCCTCCTCGCGATGCTGGCCGAGGGGATCCTCGACCTGCCCGCGGAGACGAGACGCCTCCTCGCCCAGATCGACGTCCTGGTCTGCGGCGTCTTCCTCACCGACTTCTTCGTCCGGCTCCACCGGGCGCCCCGCAAGCTCGCGTTCCTGAAGTGGGGCTGGTTCGACCTCGTCTCGTCGATCCCGATGGTCGATTCGCTTCGCTGGATCCGGGTCGTACGTGTCCTCCGCCTCCTCCGGATCCTGCGGGCCGTCCGCTCGGCCCGCGTCGTCCTCGGCTTCATCTTCCGGAGCCGGATCCGCGGCACGTTCGCCTCGGTGGCCCTCGGGATGGCGGTCATCGTGATCACCTCCTCCATCGCGATCCTCCACGCCGAGCGGAACGCCGGCGAGCCGAACATCAGGACGGGGAGCGACGCCCTCTGGTGGTCGGTCTCCACGATGACGACCGTCGGCTACGGCGACCGGTACCCGGTGACCCCCGAGGGCCGCTTGATCGCGGTCACCGTGATGGTGGCGGGCTGCGGGGTCTTCGGACTCTTCACCGCCGGAGTGGCGTCGCTCTTCCTGCAGGAGGCGGAGAGGCAGGAGAAGGCCCACTTCGAGCTCGTCCTCTCGGAGCTGAAGCGGATCGAGAAGAAGGTCGACGCCCTGTCGCGCGAGCCGGGCCGGGATCACCAGCCGTAGGCGAGGACGAGCTGGTGGAGGCTGAGCCCCGGGTTGTCGCCCGCGGCGAGGCCGAGGTTCGAGACGTGGACGCGCCGGTACCCGGCCGAGACGGTGTCGCCGTTCCCGAGCCGCGCCACGAGGCGCGCGCCCCCCTGGTCGAAGAAGTTGAAGCGCGAGCCGGCGGCGGGGACCGGGGCGAAGCCCCAGAGCACACCCGCGCCACCCTCCAGCCGGAGGCCCAGCCAGGAGCCCCGCCTCCCGACGTCGAACGTGAGGAGCCCGCCGAGGCTCACGGCGCCGACGCGCTCCCGCGTCACGTGATCGGTCCGTGTCTGATTGAAGAGCAGGAAGGGGTAGAGCTCCGCCGACGCGCCGAGGCGGCCGGTCAACCCGAAGTCGCGCGCCACGGCGATCCCCGCCATCTCCGCGAACCGCACCGAGTGCGGCGCGGAGGCCTGTCCACCCTGGGCGAGCACCCGCCACCGCCCGTCCCCGGCCGCGAGGGGCGGCGCCGTGGCGAGGAGGAACGTCGCGACGGCGGCCGTCTTCAGGAGTCTCAGAACGGCGGTGGTGTCGTGCACGCGGCCCCCGCCAACCAGGTCCCGCCGAGGACGTCGCAGGCCGCCTTCGTCGTGGGCAGGCAGCCGGCCACGCCGTCCTTCACGAAGGCGCAAGCCCCTTCGGGAGCTTGTCGTTCCAGGGTGAGAACGACGGTGTTCGACCCGGCGACGAGCTCCAGGATCTTCCCTCCCGGCACGTAACCCTCCCTGGTGACGACGATCGGCGCGGGTCCCGTGCGGAGGCCCTGGATCGAGAAGCCGCCGTCGGCGCCCGTGACGCGGAGGGCGTCCAGGATCGCCACCTGGGCCCCGGCGACGGGCGACCCGGATCCCAGCTCGGTCACGGTGCCGCTCAGCGAGGCCGTCGCGACCGGTGTCGGAGACGCGGTCGGGACGGGGGTGGGCGTGGCGGGCAGCGGCTCCGTCGGGCTCGAGCCGCCCCCGCAGGAGGCGGTGGCGAGGAGAAGGACCAGCGCCAGCGGAAGCGCACCTCTCACTCGGGTACCACGATCCGGACCGGCCCCACGGCCGGTCCGGCCGTGACCGGCGTCGCTCCGGCGAGGTCGCCGTCCACCTGAACCTCGAGCTCGTAGCCCGCGGCCGAGCGTGCCGTGAAGCTCCGCACCGGGAGGCGCGAAACACCCTCGACGCCGAGGTGCCCCGCTTTTCCCTTCGAGAGCAGGTGATAGAAGCGCATCAGGGTCCCGCGGCTCCTCGACGTGAAGAGGACGAGGTCGAGGAGGTCGTTCTCCGGGTGCGCGAACGGCGAGAGGATCGGGTCGCCGCCGTAGCGCGTCGTGTTGGCCGAGAGGACGAACGTCGCCTCGCGGCGGAACGGCCGTCCGTCCGCGTCGGCGCCCTCCACCTCGATCGGCGGGAACTCGTACTTCAGCCACTCGAGCGTCGCCGTGTATCCGATCCCGGTGCGGCCGAAGAGGCGCTTGAGGACCGGCACCGTGTTCCCCATGACGCGGGCGTCGAAGCCGACGCCGGTCCCGATGAGGCTCGTGCGCGTCGAGGCGGGGAGACCCCGTCCGGCGCCTACGGCGACCGAGAACGCGGTGAGCGGCCGGGTGCGCGGGGAGACGAGGTGCTTCTCCGTCTCCCCGAGCGGGCCCCGGATGCCGTACTCCCGCGCCACCACGTTGGTCGTCCCGACGGGGAGGAGCGCGAGCGGGACGTCCGTCCCGACGAGCGCGGCGGCCGCCTCGGCGATGGTCCCGTCGCCTCCCATCACGACGACCACGTCGGGCCGTTCGGCGAGGCCGTCCCGCACCAGCTCGGTGGCGTGGCCGGCCCGCTCGGTGGGCCGCTCCAGGAGCGTCAGGCCGCGGGCCGCGGCGCGTTGGACCACGCCGCGGATCTCCGGACGGCGGTCCCGGTTCCCGGAGCGAGGGTTGTAGACGAGGAGACCGCGTCCGACCGGCATTCGCGCTCAGCCCTCGAAGAGCGAGCCGGCGAGCGGTGAGCGCGGCGTGAGCCCGAGGTGGCGGTAGGCGAGGGCGGAGGCGACGCGGCCCTTCGGCGTGCGCAGCAGGAAGCCCGCCTGCAGGAGGAACGGCTCGTACAGATCCTCGAGCGTCCCCTTGTCCTCGCCGATCGAGTGCGACAGCGCCGACAGCCCCACGGGTCCGCCGCCGAAGCGGTCGATCATGGTGGCCAGGATCTTCCGGTCCACCTCGTCCAGCCCGTGTCCGTCGACCTCCAGCTTGTCGAGCGAGGAGCGGGCGCCCGCGGCGGTGATCGCCGAGTCGCCCGCCACCTCCACGTAATCGCGCACGCGACGGAGGAGCCGGTTGGCGATGCGGGGCGTCCCCCGGCTCCGCCGCGCGATCTCCGCCGCCCCCTCGTCGTCGATCGGGCAGCCGAGGATCTTCGCCGACCGGACCACGATGGTGGCGAGCGCGGAGGCGTCGTAGTAGTCGAGGCGATGGGTGATGCCGAAGCGCGCGGTGAACGGCTGGGAGAGCAGGCCCGCCCGCGTCGTCGCGCCGACCAGAGTGAACGGCGGGAGCCTCAGCTCGACGGTGCGGGCGCCGGGGCCGGAGCCGATCACCAGGTCGAGCTTGCCGTCCTCCATCGCCGGATACAGCACCTCCTCCACCGTCGCCGGCATCCGGTGGATCTCGTCCACGAAGAGGACGTCGCCCGGCGCCAGGTTCGTCAGGAGGGCCGCGAGGTCGCCGGCCTTCTCCAGCACCGGTCCCGAGGTGACCCGGATCTGCGCCCCCATCTCGCGCGCGACGATGTGGGCCAACGTCGTCTTGCCGAGGCCCGGCGGACCGAACAGGAGGACGTGGTCGAGCGCCTCCTTGCGCCGCCGGGCCGCCTGGATGAAGACGCCGAGCGTCTCCTTCAGCTTCGGCTGCCCGATGAAGTCTCCGAGCGCCTGCGGGCGGAGCGAGACGTCGGGCTCGACCTCCTCCTGCTGCAGGACCCCGGACAGGATGCGTTCGTCCACCGCCGGATTATGGAGCCGCCGGTCCGCGAGGCTACTTGGCCAGCGACTTCAGGGCGGCCTGGAGGAGGGCGTTGAGGTCCTCGGGCGAGACGGCCTTGGCGGCGGCCACGACGGCGGCCTCCGCCTGGGTCTGCTTGTACCCGAGGTTCAGGAGCGCGCCGATGGCGTCCTCGGCCGCGGTGGTGCGCGGCAGCTCCTCGCGCGGGGAGACCTTGCCGAACTCCGCCATCTTCTCCTTCAGCTCGAGGGCCAGCCTCTCCGCCAGCTTCTTTCCGATCCCCGGGATCGACGTGAGGCGCTTGGCGTTCGACGTGGCGATCGAGGAGACCAGCTCGGGCAGAGGCAGGCCGGAGAGGACGGTCAGCGCCACACGCGGCCCGATACCCGAGACCGACAGCAGCCGCTCGAAGACGTACTTCTCCTGCGCCGTCGCGAAGCCGAAGAGCTGGATCGCGTCCTCGCGCATGTGGGTCTTCACCTGGAGCGTCACGCGCTCGCCGGTCGGCGGGAGCGTCGAGAACGTGCCGAGCGGGATCGAGAGCTCGTAGCCGACCCCGTGGACGTCCAGGAGGACGCGGTCCGGCTTCGACTCGACGAGAGTCCCGGTCAGCCGGCCGATCACGCCGCCTTCCTCTTTCCGCCGCCGCCGCCCGCCTGCTTCTTCACGTCGGCGTTCTCGGGCTCCAGCTCGCCGGCCCGTTTCCACGCCGCCGCCGCGCCGGTCGTGTCTCCGCTCGCGGCGAGACACTGCGCGAGGACCACCTGGGCCTCCGCGTCCTCGCCGACGGTCAGGCTGACCGCCTTCTGCGCGTACCCGAGCGCCTCCTTGCTCTCCTTGAGGGCGAGGGAGACACGTGCGGCCCGGGTGAGCGCGGCGGGGTCGCCGGGGGCCTGCTGCAGGGCCGTCGCCATCAGGGAGCGGGCCTCGTCCTTCTTCCCGGCCGCGGCCAGGGCGTCGGCCAGGTCGAGCCGGCGGCCGGTCCGGGACGGCATCCCGTTCGCTTCCTCGGCGCTTGCGAGCGCCCTGCGGAACGTGGCGATCGCGGCGTCCAGCTTCCCGGCCTTCCGCTCGGCCCCGCCCTGCGCGGCCAGGAGATCCGACGCGTACGGGCTCTTCGGCCCGGCGGCCGCCAGCGAGTCCTTCACGGCCTGGCGGACGCCGTCGAGGTCGCCCCGCCGCGCCAGCTCCCGGGCCAGGACGAGACCGAAGACCGCCCGCCTCGGGTCGCTCCCCATGCGCGGCATCATCGTGACGATGAGGTCCGCCGTCTCCGCGGACACCTGCTGCCTCAGGTCCTCCAGGTAGACGAGGAGCGCGAACGAGTCGATCGTCTCGGTGCGTGCCATGTCGGGGTCGTCCGAGACGAGACGGACGGCCAGAGGACGGACCCGCTTCAGGTCACCCCGGCCCGCCAGAGCTCCGACCATCTGGCCCGCGGCCTGCGGGTTCCAGGTCGTCTTCAGGCGCTCCAGCTCCTGGAAGATCGGGCTCTGGCGGTTCAGGACCCGGCCGGCGTACTGGAGGAACTCCGGGGACATGAACGCTCCCTGCAGCCGGTCGAGCTCGTTCCCGTCCTCGTCGAGGAACAGCATCGTCGGGAACGAGTGGACCGCGTAGCGCTGGGCGACCTTGCGGCCCTCGCCCTTCTCGGCGTCGAACTTCGCGGAGATCACGGTCTTGCGGGCCCAGTCGACGACGTTCTTCTCGACGAACGTGGTGCGGTCGAGGAGCTTGCACGGCCCGCACCAGACGGCGTAGACGTCCACGAAGATCGGTTTCTTCTCGGCCTTCGCCTTCTTCAGGATCTCGGCGAAGGGCCGTCCCTCGATGAAGGGGACCCTCTCGGCGGAGGCGGCCGGAGCGGAGGTGGGCTGGGCGCCGAGGGCCGGGGACACCAGGGCGAGGGAGACGAGGACGGCGGCGGAGAGCGGGCGGACCTTCACACCTTCATGTAACCACGCCGGTTTTCGCCGGTCAAACGGCGACGTCAACGCGGCCGGCGCGCCGCCTCGAACTCGTCGCCCGGCCTCCAGCCGGGCAGGGCCGGCAGAGCGGCGATGCGGCGCCCCAGCTCGCGCGCCACGGTCGCGTACTGGACGAGCCCGGCGAGGTCCCACGTCCCGTCCAGCTGGTCGGCCGGCTGGTGATACCGCTTCCTCCGGTACTCCTCGACCCGCGCGGCGCCGGCACCCGCGGGCTTGCCGCGGAGCGTCTCCCCCATCTGGAGGTTCACGCACGGGATCCCGACCCGGGCCAGGCTGAAGTGGTCGCTCCGGTAGAAGTAGCCTTTCTCCGGATGGCGGTCTTGGCGCACCTGGAAGCCGAGCGCGCGCGCCGTCTCCGTCCCGACGCGGGCCAGCTCCGGCGACCGGTCGGCACCCATGAGGACGAAATCGTCCACCTCGCCGAACGGCATCGCCGCGTCGAGGTTCACGCAGGCGGCCGTGGCGCCTGCCGGCACGACCGGGTGCGCGGCATACCAGGCCGAGCCTTTCAGCCCCTGCTCCTCCGCGGTGAATCCGACGAACGTGACCGCTCGTGGCCAGCCGCCCTCGGCCCCCACCGTGCGGGCGATCTCGAGCAGCGCCGCGACACCCGCGGCGTCGTCCACGGCGCCGTTGTAGATCCGATCGCCGCCGGCGTCCGGGGTCCCGATCCCGAGGTGGTCGACGTGCGCGCTGAAGATGAGGGTCTGGTCCTTCAGGGCGGCATCGCGTCCGGGGATCCGCCCGATCACGTTGGCCGCCTCGAAGCTCCGCAGCGTGGAGCCGAGGGACGCCGTCGCGGTGGTCCGGAGCGGGACCGGCCGGAAGTCGCGCGTGGCGGCCGCCCTCCGGAGCGTGTCGAGGTCGAGCCCCGCCTGGGCCATCAGCTTCCGCGCGGTCCCCTCCGAGAGCCAGCCCGCCAGCTCCAGGGCGTGCCCCCCCGGCTCCAGCCGGTTCTGGGACAGCTCGCCGGACCAGGAGGTGCGCACCACGCCCCACCCGTAGCCGGCCCCTTCGTCGGTGTGGACGAGGAGCGCGCCACGGGCCCGGTGCCGCGCGGCGGATTCGAGCTTGTACGTCCAGCGACCGTGGTAGGTGAGCGCCTTGCCCTTGAAGAGATCGGGCTCCTTCGCCGTCGCCGGAGGGTCGTTCACGAGGAGGATCACGAGCTTCCCCGCCACGTCGACGCCCTTGAAGTCGTCCCAGCGGTACTCGGGGGCCTCGATGCCGTAGCCGGCGAAGACGACGTCGGCCGTCAGGTCCACGCGCTCCCGCTGCGCTTCGGTCCAGACCATCATCTCCTCGAGCGGCGCGGGGGAGAGGGTCTTGCCCTCGGTCGAGAAGGTGAGCGATGCCCCGGTCCCGGTCACGCCGAGTAGAGGCACCTTCTGAAAGTACGTGCCCCCTTCGCCTCCCGGAGCCACGCCCGCGGCGGCCAGCTGCTCGGCGACGTACGCCTCGGCGGCCTTTCCGCCCCGCGTGCCGGGGCCGCGCCCCTCCATCCGGTCGTCGGCCAGCGCGGCGACGTGGGCCCGGATCCGCCGGGCGTCGATGGCGGTGGTGGCCGTGGCAGGGGGCAGCGCCTGCGCGCCGAAAAGGGCCGGAACGAGGAGGGCGTGAAGGGCGAGGAGGAGTGCGGAGCGCGTCATCCGACGATCGTCGCAGCTCAGAAGCCCGGGCGGAACGGATCGACCTCGGCCGGCGGCGGGTCCTTCGGATAGACGACCGCCTCCAGGAAGAGACCCGACGGCGGCGCGGTCCAGACGGCCGGGCGCGTCGAAGGCGTGCGCAGCAGCTCGGCGATCTCCTTCACGGGGAGCCGTCCCGTCCCCACCTCCACGAGCGTCCCGACCAGCCGGCGCACCATCTTCCACAGGTAGTGCGACGCCCCGATGCGGAAGATCAGGAGGTCCGGCGCCTCCTCGGGCGCGAGCACCTTCGCGTACGACACCTCGACGAGCGTCGACTCGTGGCCCGCCGCGTTCTCGCAGAACGACGAGAAGTCGTGCCGGCCCACGAGGAGCTCGGCGGCTCGGGACATGGCCCCGGCGTCGAGCGGGTCCTTCACCCACCAGACGAAGGGCTTCCCGAAGGCCGTGCGGCGCCCGGAGATCCGGTACCGGTAGATGCGCAGGAGCGCGTCGTGCCGGGCGTGGAAGCCGGGAGCGGCGGGCGCGAGGGACAGGATGTGGATGTCCGGAGGGAGCCGGTCGTTCAGGTCGCGCCGGATCTCCTCCAGCCGGCCGAGCCTCTCGCCCGGGGGGAGGTGGATCGAGGCCACCTGCGCCAGGGCGTGGACGCCGGCGTCGGTACGGCCGGCGCCGAAGATCCGCGCGTCGGCACCCAGCACCTCGGTCACCGCGGCGTACAGGGTGCCCTGCACCGTCCGGGCGTTGATCTGGGCCTGCCAGCCCCGGTACCGCCCGCCGTCGTACTCGAGCGTCGCGCGGAGGACGCGGGGGGGTGGAGCGCCGGTGGGTCGCCGCGATCGTTCGTTCGCGTTGGGTCTCACGGCGCTATTCTCTCGCTTCCCAAGTGGCCGCCGATCCCGCCGACACGATGACCCTTCCGCCGGCCGCGCCGAGGCCGGCCAAGATCCTCGTGGTCGACGACGTCGCGGCGAACGTCATGCTCCTGTCGAAGATGGTCCGTGTGATGGGGCACGGCTCCGTCTCGGCCGCCGACGGATCGCAGGCCATCGTCACGGCGAAGGCCGAAAGGCCCGACCTGATCCTGATGGACGTGATGATGCCCGTCCTGGACGGGATCGAGGCGACGCGGGCGCTCAAGTCCGATCCCGAGACGCGCCTCATCCCGATCGTCATGGTGACCGCCCTCTCCGACGCCAAGGCGCGCCAGAGCGCTGTGGACGCCGGGGCGGACGACTTCCTCACCAAGCCGGTCGACGCGCTCGAGCTCCGGCTGCGGCTCAAGGCCTTCCTCTCCGTGAAGCGGACCTACGACGAGCTCGAGACCGCGCGCGCCAAGGCCGCGGAGGCGGACCGGCAGAAGACCGAGTTCCTCGCCTCGATCTCCCACGAGATCCGGACGCCGCTCACCGCGATCGCCTCCTCCGCGCGGATCCTGGTCAAGCACGGACGCGAGAAGCCGGAGGCGATCGAGAAGTTCGGCACGATGATCCTCGACCAGTGCGGGCGGCTGACCCGGATGCTGGAGGACGTCCTTCAGCTCTCCCGGCTCGACGCGGGCGGAGTCGAATGGCGGGACGAGACGTTCCCGCTCGGCGAGCTGATCGTCGCGACGGGCGAGATGTTCCGCCCCATGGCGGAGGAGAAGGGGATCCAGCTCGGCGTGCAGGTTCGGCCCGGCGGCCCCGGCGACGGCCTCGTGCGCTCGGACCGGGACCGGCTGACGCAGGTCGTCGTGAACCTGGTCTCGAACGCGCTGAAGTTCACGCCGGCCGGCGGAACGGTGAGGATCGTCTGCGCACGGGTCGGGACCGAGGACGCCGTCAAGTGGGGCGTCTCGCCTCCGGCGGGGCGCGGGGCGGCGCTCTTCGCGGTGGAGGACAGCGGCGCCGGGATCGCGCCCGAGCACCAGGCGATCGTCTTCGAGAAGTACCGCCAGGTCACCGACCCGACGAGCGGCAAGCCCGCCGGCGCCGGGCTGGGCCTCTCGATCTGCAAGGAGATCGTCGAGCGCCACGGCGGCCGCATCCACCTCCGCTCGGAGCCCGGGAAGGGAAGCCGTTTCACGGTCGCTCTGCCCGAAGCCCCCGAGACCCCGGCGTGACGCTGCACCTCCCCCCGGAGCTGCCGGAGGGCGAGCTCCTGGCCTGGCTCGCGCAGCTGCGGCACGCCACGTCCCTCGCGCTCACGTTCGGCGAGCCCGGCGAGGACGGCACGCCCGTCGAGGCGAACGGCGAGGTGCTCGGCACGCTCGCGCCGGAGGCGGGCGCCGAGGAGCGGGTGGAGGCGTGCGCCCGCCTCCTCTCGCGGCTCGCCGAGGGACACATCGCGCGCCGGGACCTCGTGGCCACCACGGCCCGCCTCTGGAAGGAGCAGAACTTCCTGACCGGGGTCGCCACCTCGCTCCAGGTGAGCGACACGCGCGAGCAGACCGCCCAGCGGCTCCTGGCGCGCATCGTCAAGCTGCTCGGGGTCGGACGCGCGTCGATCCTCCTCGCGCGCGAGGACGGCCGGCTCGCGGTGACGGCCGCCCACGGCCTGAACCAGGCCTCGCACGTGGGCTCGGTGATCCCCGAGGGCGGCGTGGCCGACCGGGTCTTCCGCTCGGGCGAGCCGCTCCTGGTGGAGGACGTCGACCGCCTCGCCTCGGACGACCAGCTCGCCCGCTCCCTCCACCACGAGGCGCGGAGCAACTCGTTCCTCTCCGTCCCGATCCCGTCGAACGGCGTGCCGATCGGCGTGATCAACCTGACCGACCGCGCCGCGAGCCGGCCGTTCCAGGCCGAGGACCGCAAGCTCGTCTCGGCCATCGCCGCGCAGGTCGGGATCGCTTTCGCCAACGTGACGCTCCTCGAGGAGGCGCGGCGCACCGAGGGGCTCAAGCGCGAGCTGGACCTCGCCGCGCGGATCCAGCGAACGCTCCTCCCGAAGGGGCCGTTCGCCGTGCCCGGCTTCGACGTCTTCGGCCGCTGCGAGCCCGCCGCGTACGTGGGCGGCGACTCGTTCGAGGTGGCGGCGCGGCACGGCGGCGGGCTCTGGGCCGCGGTCGCCGACGTCTCCGGGCACGGCATCTCGGCCGCCCTCCTGATGGCCTCGGCGCGCGCCGCCCTCAAGGCGCTGGTGGCGGCCGACCTCACCCCGGCCGAGGCCGCGGCGTCGCTCAACGCCCTGGTCACGGCGGACGTCGGCGACACCGGGATGTTCCTGACGGCGGCCCTCCTCCGCGTGGACGGGAACGGCGCCGCGCGGCTGGTGTCGATGGGCCATCCGGAGGCGTTCGTGCGCCGCGCCGGAGGGACCCTGGAGCGGCTGGGAGCCGGAGGCGCCCCGGCCGGCATCGTGGACGACGAGACGTATCCGGAGGACCGCTTCACGCTCGGCCCGGGCGACGCCGTCCTCCTCTTCACCGACGGCCTCTCCGAGGCGAACGACGGCGCCGCCGACTTCGGCGAGGACGGGATCGCCCGGGTCCTCCACGCGGCCGGCGGTGATGGTGCCGCCGCCGTCACCGAGGCGCTGTACGCCGCGGTCTATGATCATGTGAAGGGCCGCAGCGTGAACGACGACATCACCGTCCTCCTTTCGTGCCGGACGTGAGCGACCGGACCGTGCTCGTGGCGGACGACGAGCCCGCGCTCCGCGAGACCGCGGCGTTCATCCTCGACTGCGAGGGGTACCGCGTGGTGACCGCCGCGAACGGCGAGGAGGCCCTCGCCGTCCTCCGGCGCGAGCACCCGAGGGCCGCTCTCCTCGACGTGAACATGCCGAGGAAGAACGGCTTCGACGTCTGTCGCTCGGTGCGCGCCGACGAGTCCCTGCGCGACACCTACGTCATCCTCCTGACCGCCCGCGGCCAGAAGGCCGACGAGGTGGAGGGGATGGCCGCGGGAGCGGACGCGTACCTGACCAAGCCGTTCGACGACGAGGAGATCCTCCGCCGGCTGGCGGTCGTCTTCGGCGGGTGAGCTCGATGGAGTCGATCGCGCTCTCCACCGTGGCCACCCTGCCCGCGCTCAGGCTCCTCTCGGCCGCCCTGCGTGGCGTGCTCGACAGCTGGCCCCTCACCGAGGACCGGCGCCTGCTCCTGGAGCTGGCCCTCGTCGAGGCCGCGACCAACGTGGCGCGGCACGCCTACCGGGACGGCACGCCCGGACCGGTGACCCTGGTGCTCGCCCGCGACGGCACCGCCCTGTCGCTCTCCGTGAAGGACCGCGGTCTGTCGTTCGACCCCGCCGCGGTGCCGCTCCCCCCCGAGCCCGATCCGGACGACCCGTCGACATGGCCCGAGGGAGGCATGGGCCTTCCGATCATCCGCGCCGCCTGCGACGACCTCCGGTATGCCACCGCGGACGGCGAGAACACGCTCACGCTCGTGCTCCGGGCGCCGGAGCTCGAGCCGTCCTGAGCGCGCGGGGGAACCCGCCAGGCTTCGGGTTCCCCCGCCCCCCTCCGCAGCCGCGCCCTGCCGCGATGGATCGCCGGTCGTCGCCTCCGGGCCGAAGGCCGCCGGGGAACGAGTAGGATCCGCGGATGCACCAGGCCTTTCGTGCGGCGTACAACGCCGCCTTCACCGACGAGCTGTACCAGCGCCAGACCGGAGAGCTGGCCGGGAGACTGGGCGGAGTCCCGGGCTTCCGGCTCGCCGAGACGCCCGTCTTCCTCACCGAGGAGCTCGGCGAGCGGCTCGTGCGGGCGGCCCACGAGGTGATCGCGCAGCTCTCCCGACCCGAGGCGATCGCCCGGATGAAGTCGGCGATCCCGCCGCGCTGGAACGCGCCGGGAATGGACGCGCTTCCTTCCCTCACCCAGGTCGACTTCGCCATCGTGCGCGAGGCGGACGGCTCCCTCGGACCGCGGCTCATCGAGCTGCAAGGCTTCCCGTCGCTCTCCTGCTTCGAGGTGGTGCAGGCGGACGTCTGGTCCGAGGTGCTCCAGGGGATCCCCGGGCTTCCGGCCGGGAGCTGGAGCCCGTTCTTCAACGGACTGACCCGGGACGGCTTCCTCGACCTGATCCGGCGTGTCGTCGTGGGCCACGACGACCCGGAGACCGTGATCCTCATGGACCTTCACCCGGAGCGCCAGAAGACGTGGGTCGACTTCTCGGCCACGAAGCTCCTCCTCGGTGTCGACGCGGTCTGCCCGACGACGCTCCAGAAGGAGGGCCGCCGGCTGTACCGGCGGAAGGACGGGCGGCGGATCCCGGTACACCGGATCTACAACCGCGTCGTCTTCGACGAGCTGATCCAGACCGGCATCGAGCTTCCGTTCGACTTCCGGGACGACCTCGACGTCACCTGGGCGCCGCACCCGAACTGGTACTGGACCTGGTCCAAGTACTCCCTCCCGCTCCTCGACCACCCGGCGGTGCCGCGGGCGACGTACCTCTCCGAGCTGCAGGGGATCCCCGCGGACCTCTCCCGCTACGTGCTCAAGCCGCTCTTCTCGTTCGCCGGGGGCGGCGTCAACGTCGACCCGACCCCGGCCGACCTCGCGGCGGTTCCCGAGTCCGAGCGGGGCGTCTGGTGCGTGCAGGAGAAGATCGCCTACGACCCGTGTCTCCTCGCCGTGGACGGCGGCGGCGTGAAGGTGGAGATCCGGATGATGTTCTTCCGCCCGGACGGCGCCTCTGTCCCCACGCTGGGGCTCAACCTCTGCCGGCTCTCGAGGGGGAAGATGCTCGGGGTCGATTTCAACAAGGACTTCACGTGGGTGGGGTCGTCGGTGGCGATCCACCCGCTGGGGGCCTGAAGGAGGCGGCGATGACCGCGACTCCTCTCTCGGGAGCGAAGGTGCTCCTCGTCCTCGCCCCCAAGGGGTACCGGGAGGTCGAGCTGAAGGCGTGCACGAGCGTGCTGGAGGCGGCCGGCGCGACGGTCCTGCTCGGCACCCCCGAGGGGGGCGAGGCGACGGGCGCGGGAGGCGAGACGGTCCAGACGGTCCCGCTCACCGAGCCGCGCACGTCGGAGCTCCACGGGGTCGTGATCCTCGGAGGCCCCGGCGCCCAGGCGTACCTCTGGACGAACGGCCTCCTCCACAAGGTGCTCCGGATGCTGGAGCGCGACGGCCGCCCCCTGGGCGCGGTCGGGCTCGGGGTCGGGGCGCTGGGGAAGGCGGGTCTCCTCGAGAAGAAGAAGGCGACCGTCTTCATGACCTCCGACACCCTCAAGGTCCTGAAGGAGGCCGGCGCCCACTACGAGAGGCGTCCGGTGGTGATCGACGGCGACGTCGTCACCGGCGACGGCGGCGAGCCGGTCGAGAGGTTCGCGACGCTCTTCCGCGACCTGGTGCAGCAGAAGCGGGAAACGGGACGGCGCTAGGTCGCCGCATGAGGGCCTCGACCGCCGCCGGCCTCCTCGTCGCGGTCCTCCTGGCTCCCGCGTGCCGCCGCCAGGCGGCCGCCGTCCGGGAGGTCGTCTGTCTGCAGGAGCGCTCCCCCGAGACGCTCGACCCGCACGGCGGCGGGACGATCGCGCAGACCCAGGAGGTGCTGGCGAACGTCTACGAGGGCGTCGTCTCGCTCGACCCGCAGATGGTGGTCGTGCCCGCGCTCGCCGCCTCGTGGACCAACCCCGACGAGAACACCTGGGAGCTGAAGCTCCGGCCCGGCGTGCCGTTCCACTCCGGCGGCACGATGACGTCCGAGGACGTCGTCTTCAGCTTCGAGCGCGCCCGGCGGCGCGGCCACACCGCCCTCGTGCAGCTCGCCGCCCTCGAGCCGATCCCCGGCGGCGTGCGGCTCTCGACGCGCGTCCCCGACGCCTCCCTCCTCGGGAAGCTGCGCGACGTCTACGTCGTCTCGAAGAGCTTCGTGGCCGAGAGGGGCGAGGCCGCGCTCGAGAGCGCCTCGGCCGGCACCGGGCCGTTCGCGATCGCGTCGGCGAGCGCCGGGCGGGAGGTCGTCCTGCGCGCCTTCGACGGGGCGTGGAGCGGGCGGCCGGCCCTCGACCGCGCCCGATTCGTGGCCTCGACCCCGGACGGGAAGGAGATGGCCCGGATCGCCAAGGACCCGACGCCGCACGTCTTCTTCCATCGCCCGTCGAGGCCGGGCGCCGCCGAGGCCGACGCGCTCTTCGCGAGGACCCGCGAGGCGACGCTGTCCGTCGCGTACCTGGGCTTCGACCTCCACGGCCCCGAGACCCCGTACGTGACCCATCCGGACGGCTCGCACCGCAACCCGTTCCTGGACCGGCGCGTGCGGGAAGCGATGGCGCTCGCTCTCGACCTCGACGCCCTGCGCACGGCCGCGGGCGTCGGCTTCGTCCCGACGCAGATGGTGCCGTCGTTCGTCTTCGGCCACGCGCCCGACCTCCCGACCCCGAAGCGCGACCTCGCCGAGGCGCGCCGGCTCCTGGCCACGACCCCGTTCGCGGCCGGCTTCCGCGTCCGGCTCGACTCCCGGCGGGTGATGCAGGACCTCGCGGGTCCGGTGACGCGTCACCTCTCGGAGCTCGGCCTCACGGTCGACGAGAACCTCCTCGAGGACGAGCCGTTCTTCGAGGGTCTCGCGCACGGGGCGTCGCTCTACCTCCTCCGCTTCTCCTGCCGCTACGGCGACGCCCAGGAGCTGTTCGACCGGTGGGCGCACTCCCGCGACGCGGCGGCCGGGCTCGGCGTGTCGAACTACTCGTTCGATGAGTCCCCCGTGCCCGGCCTCGACGCGGCGATCGACGCGGCGCGCCGCGAGCTGCGCGTCGAGCTGCGCCAGTCCCGCCTGCAGGAGATCAGCCGGACGCTGATGAAGGAGCGGCTCGCGATCCCCGTCTACCAGTACGAGGACCTCGTCTACGCGACGCGCGGCCTGCGGGTGACGCCGCGGCTGGACACCTACCGCCTCCTCGGCTCCGCGACGTTCGGGCGGTAGTCGTCGCGCCGCGGCCGCGGCCTCACCCCTGAAGCGCCGACTCCACGAGCACGCGGATCCGCTCCACGAGCGCCGGCGGGACGGACGTGAAGCGGACCGAGAAGCCCTCGGCGTCGTCGAGGGACGACCGGACGACCTTGCCGTACAGGTCGTCCACGATCTCCGCGCCGTCGGGGCCGGTCAGCCGGATCAGCACGTTGGAGAAGGCTCTCACCCGGTACACCGTCTCGATCTCCGCCCGCCGCGCCGACAGGCGCCGGAGGGTCCCCTCGCGCCTCTCGCTGCCGACCCGCTTGTCCTCGAGCGGCGTGAAGCGGACGGCAACCGGCTCGACCAGCTCGACGATCCGCTCCTCGTCGAGACGCGGCCGCGTGAGCGCCCAGCGCCCCGCGATGCCGAGGAGGTCGTACGCCACGATCGGTTCCCGGAACCCCTTCGCCCCCACGGTGATCCGCTCCCCGAGGGTGAGGTGGGGACCCGCCGCCTCCCGGCACGCCTCCGAGACGAGGACCTGCCCGCCGACGGTGCACGACTCGATGCGGGCCGTGAGGTTCACGTTGCTCCCCACGACGCCGTACTTGGCCCGCGTGGTGGAGCCGATGTTCCCCACGACGACCTCGCCGGTGTGGAGGGCGATCCCCATCTCGAGCGCGGGCAGGCCCACGCTGGCGTTCCGCTCGTTCACGTCGAGCATCGCCCGCTGCATCGCGAGCGCGCAGGCGACCGCCCGCTCGGCGTCGTCCGGTGAGGAGTCCGGGGCGCCGAAGAGGGCGAGGACGGCGTCCCCGATGAACTCGTCGATCGTGCCGCGGAGCTCGGTGATGACGTCCGCCATCCGGCCGAGGTAGTTGTTGAGCACCGTCACGACCTGCTCCGGGGTGAGCCGCTCGGCGGCCGCCGTGAACCCGCGCAGGTCGGACATCAGGATCGTCACCACGCGGCTCTCCCCGCCCAGCTTCAGGCCCTCCGGCGACTCCAGCAGGCTCTTCACGACCTCGTCCGAGAGGTAGCGGCCGAACGTCTTCTTGATGAACCGGTTCCGGAGCTCCAGCTCCTCGGCCTGACGGGCCAGGGCGTCGCGCTGGGCCAGGATCTCCTCGTTCCGGTCGCGGAGCTCCTCGCGGCTTTCCAGGAGCGCCTCGTAGGCGACGCGGCTCTTCACGGCGTTGCGGTACGCCTCGGAGTGGTAGCGGATCCGGGCCACGAGCTCGATCGCGCTCGGCAGCTTGACGAGGTAGTCGTTGGCGCCGCGGCGGAACGCCTCCGCCTTCACCTCGGGGTCCTCCTTCGTGGAGAGGACGACGAGGGGGATTTCCTTCGTCCGCTCGTCCTCCCGGAAGATCCGCACCAGGTCGAGCCCGTCGATGCCGGGCATCACGAGGTCCTGGAGGATCACGGTCGGCCCCAGCAGCGCGGCGGTCTCGACGGCGAGGAGAGGGTCCTGGCAGAAGTGGAACGCGATGTCGCGCTCGGGCTCCAGCGTGAGCCTCAGGCTCTCCCCGATGATCGGTTGGTCGTCGACGAGGAGCACCGTGAGGGCTCGCCGCCAGCTCCCGGTCGTCGTCGGGACGGTCGCCATCAGCCCCGCCGCGCCGCCCGCGAGAGGTACCCGGCGATCGACGGCCCGATCGCCTCGAGCGGGAGGGTCTGCTCGGCGGCGCCCAGGTCGGCCGCGGCCTTCGGCATGCCGTGGACGACGCTGGTGCGGGCGTCCTGCGCGAGCGTGCTCCAGCCCCGCCTCCGGAGCTTCAGGAGCCCCTCGGCGCCGTCCCTGCCCATCCCGGTGAGGAGCGCGGCGATGCCGACCGGGGCGAGCCGAGCGAGGCTCGCGAAGAGGACGTCGATCGAGGGGCGGTGGATCGAGTCCGCGGGATCCGGCGTGTACGCGAGCGTGCGGTCGGGGGCGAGCACCAGGTGCTCGCCGGTCCCGGCCAGGTACGCGGTCCCGGCCCTCGGCACGTCCCCGTGCCGCGCCAGCGCCACCGGGAATCCGGTCCGGTCGGTCAGCCAGCTCGCGAGCCCGGCCGCGAAGCCGTCGTCGATGTGCTGGACGATGACGACGGCGGCCGAGAGGTCGCGCGGCAGCTTCGAGAGGACGGCGGCGAGGGCCTGCGGACCGCCGGTCGACGCGCCGAGGGCGACGAGCGTCTGCGCGGCGTCGCCGCTCTCCGGGGCCGCAGGAGGCCTCATCCCTCCGGAGGCCGGGGGCCGCTTCCCGATCAGCTTCTCGGCGGTGGCGACACGGGCGAGGAGCGCAGTCGCCCCGGTCACCTCCCCCTCCGCGTCGAACGCCGGAGCCTGCACGACGTCGAGGGCGCCGAGGCCGAGGGCCTCGAACACCTGGTTCACGTGCGTCGTTCGGTCGGGCGCCACGACGAGGATCGCGCACGGCGTCTCCGCCATCACGCGCCGCGTCGTCTCGACGCCGCCCCCGCCGGGCAGCGCCACGTCGAGGAGCAGGAGGTCGGGCCGCTCCTCCCGGCAGAGCGAGACGGCCTCCTCCGCGTCGCGCGCGGTCCAGACGACCTCGTGGCCCTCGCCGGAGGTCAGGACGCGCTTGAGCGCCTCGACCGTGATCCGGCTCCCGTGCGCGATGGCGATCTTCACGCGTCGCTCCTCTCCGGGCCCGGCCCGCCGCCCGCGCCGCTCACGCCGCCCCGGGCCCCCCGATCAGGTCGTGGACCGCGCGGAGGAGGACGTCGTCCTGGAACTCCCCCTTCGTCAGGTAGAAGTCGGCGGCGGCCTCGAGCCCGCGGGCGCGGTCGGCCCCGCCGTCCCGGAACGACACGATCATCACCGGGAGCGACTTCAGCCGGGGGTCCTGCTTGATGGAGCGGGTCAGCGCGATGCCGTCCATGCGCGGCATGTCGACGTCGGTGATGACGAGGTCGAACGCGTTCTCCCGCACCGACGTCCACCCGTCGACGCCGTCCACGGCCACCGAGACGTCGTACCCCTTGGCCAGCAGGAGCTGACGCTCCAGCTCCCTCACCGTGATCGAGTCGTCCACGACGAGGATCCGCTTGGCGCGCCGCTCGGCGGGGAGGAGGCGGGCCGCGACCTTGTCGATGCGGGTCAGCTGCTGGAGGTGCGTGACCGAGCGGGCGAGGTCCTCGACGTCGACGATCAGGACCGGCGCTCCGTCGGGCAGGATCGCCGCTGCGCTGATGTCCGCCACGCGGCCGAGGCGGGGATCGAGCGGGCGGACGACGAGGTCGTACTCCCCCGTGAATCGGTCCACCACGAAGCCGAAGCGCTGCGCGCGATCGGAGACGACGACCACGCTCACGGGGTCGGCCGGGGGCGGCCCGCCGTCCAGCTCCAGGACCTGCGCGGTCGGGACCAGCGCCACGCTCCGGCCGTCGACGATCACGTACTGCCGGTCCTCCACCAGCGGGATCTCGGCGAGCGGCACCGAGAGCAGCCGGTCGATCCGGGTGAGCGGGAACGCGTACGGCTCGCCGGCGATCGAGACGACGACCGCGCGGATCACCGAGCGGCTGATCGGGACGCGCAGGTGGAACGTGGCGCCGCGCCCCTTCTCGGACGTGACGTGCACGTTCCCGCCCACCTCGTGAAGGACGCTCTGCACGACGTCGAGGCCGACGCCTCGCCCCGAGATCTCGGTGACGGCCGCCGCCGTGGAGAAGCCGGGGGTGAAGATGTAGTCGAGAAGCCGCCCCGGGTCGAGCACGGCGGCGTCGGCGGCGGGCAGGAGCCCGAGCGCCACCACCTTCTGCCGCACCCGCTCCTCGTCGATCCCGCGCCCGTCGTCGCCGATCGACACCTCGAGCATCCCGGCGCGGGGGCGCGCCTCGATCCGCACGGTTCCCTGCTCCGGCTTTCCCGCCGCCCGGCGCTCCGCCGGTGTCTCGAGCCCGTGGTCGACCGCGTTGCGCAGGAGGTGGTTCAGGGGCGCCTCGATCTTCTCCAGGATGTCCCGGTCGATCTCCCGCTCCTCGCCGGCGATCACCAGCTCGACCCTCTTCCCCAGCTTCTTCGCCACGTCGCGCACCATCCGCGGGAACGCGCTGAGCCCGTCACCGAGCGGGCGCATCCGGCTGGCCGTCGCCTCGCGGAAGAGGCGAAGGGTCAGGTCCTCGGTCCGGCGGGCGTGCTCCTCGAAGCCCTCCGCCCACTGCGTCACCAGCTCGCGGCAGTCGCCGAGCCGCGAGCGGATCTCGGCGATGCGGACGCCGATCGGATCGTCGGGAGGGGGTGCGCCGAGCGTCTGGTGCAGCTCGTTCAGGAGGTCGGCGAGGCCCGCCTGGCGGCCGCGGAGCCGGCGCGGCGCGTCGGAGAAGGAGCCGAGCCGGCGCGCCTCCACCAGCGACTCCCCCGCGAGCCCGACGAGCCGGCTCAGGTGGCTCGCCTTCACGCGGAGCACGCGGTCCGGCTCGGACGGCGGCA
>CAYLNK010000033.1:0-1801 GCA_964384675.1 uncultured Holophagales bacterium
GGCCCGTGCCGGCCTCGACGCGCGCGCGGCCTTCTTCGCGGAGCCCTTGCGCGGCGTCGCCTTGACCGGCTCGCGGTCCAGCAGCCAGACGTCGTCCTCGCGATCGGTCTCCTTGAACGTCACCGAGACGATCTCCGTCGCGGAGGTGTCGATCCGCTTGCCGACGAACTGGGCCTCGATCGGCAGCTCGCGCCGGCCCCGGTCCACGAGGACCGCGAGGAGGACGCGCCGCGGCCGGCCGAAGTCCAGCGTGGCGTCGATCGCGGCCCGCACGGTCCGGCCGGTGAAGAGGACGTCGTCGCACAGGACGATCGTCTTCTCCTCGACCGCGAACGAGATCTCGGTCCTCTTGAGGACCGGCGAGGCCGCCACGGTGGAGAGGTCGTCGCGGTAAAGCGTGATGTCGAGGAGCCCCACCGGCACGCGCGCTCCCTGGCTCTTCTCGATCTCGACCGAGAGCCGCTGGGCGAGCGGCACGCCGCGCGTCCTTATGCCGATCAGGGCGACGTTGTCCGTCCCGCCCAGGACGTCGACGATCTCGTGCGCCATCCGCGCGACGGTGCGCGCCATGCCCGTGGCGTCCATCAGGCGCAGCTTGCGAAAGGTCCCGGAGGCTTCACCCATCGGCCGCGGACAGTACAGCGCGGCGCGAGACGTCGTCAATGCTCCGGGTGGGGCGACTCGCGTGGCGCGGCGGGCGCGCTCGCGACCTCCGGCAGGAAAGGCCAGGTCGCCGGCCCCAGCGCCCGATCCGAGTCGAGCCGAGCCTGGAGCCGCGGAAGCGCCTTCAGGGCACCCGGAAGGTCCCGCTCGAGGGCACCGGCGCGCTCGAAGTAAGCCTCCTCGATGTACGCACGCTGGATCCTGGCGGAGAGGTCCGGCGGGAAACGGCGCAGGAAGAGCGCCCCGGCGCCGAACGCCAGGAGGACGCCGCCGGTCGCGAGCAGCGCGCTTCGGAGACCCAGCAGCCGCCCGAAGAGGCCCGCCACGAGGAGGAAGGGCGCCATGACCGCGAGAGGGAACCAGACGACGTGCAGCAGGTTCGGCGCGACGAGCCCGTGCCCGAGGAGCGGCCAGGCGAACGACGCCCACGGCACGAAGAGCTCGGGCGGGACGAACGGGAAGACGAGAGCCGTGGGGACGACCGCGCCGAGCGAAGCGCCCAGCAGCACGTCGTCGATCGCGCGGCGTTCTCGGTACACGAGCGGGAAGACCAGGAACGGGAGCGCGGAGACCAGGTAGCGGGCCCCCACCGTCCAGCCGCCGTGCCAGTTCGGGTAGCCGCCGTAGAAGAGGACCGTCGCGAGGGGCGTGAGGACCAGGCCGGCCGCCGCGCGCGCCGGGATCCGTCGCGACGCCTGGCGCAGGGCCGAAGGGACGAGGAGCAGGAACGGCGACAGGACGAGGAGCCCCTTGCCGGGATCGCCGAGGAGGCGCCCCAGGATCGAAGGCGACGGCCAGCCGACCCCGAAGACGCCCCCCGTGGCCAGCGTCTGGAACTGCGCGAACCGCTCGTAGCCCGACGAGAGCGCGAACGGGCCGCCGAAGCAGACGGTGTCGTAGGCCATCAAGAGGAGCGCGGCGGGGCTCCCCCCGGCCACGATCCGGAGAACGCGCGCGGGACTCTCCCGCCACGCCGCGAGCCCGAGCAGGACCGCGGCCGGAACGGCGGCCGGGTACTCGGACAGGACCGCGACCCCGAGGAGCGCTCCGGCGAGGACCTCGCGCGATCCCGCCCGCGCCTCGCCTCCGGGGACGAACAGCAGCGAGCGCATCAGGCCGGCCGCTTCAGCATCATCGC
>CAYLNK010000033.1:1811-33078 GCA_964384675.1 uncultured Holophagales bacterium
ACCGGTGTGGCGAAGAGGAGAGACGCCGCCACGATCCGGACGCGCTCGGCCGGCGCCCCCAGCCGCGCGGCCGCCCACGCGACGATCCAGGCGAGGAGCGCGGCGGGCACGGTGGACGCCACGAATCGCATGGCCGAGAGCTGGGGGCGCATCGTCCCGCCGGCGGGCGGTCCGGTGACCGGCCGCGCCGCGAGGTAGCCGGGCAGCGCGATCAGCGCCGATCCCGGCGCCTTGTTCGAGTACGTCCGGCCGTCCCGCACCGACAGGTCCTCGAAGCCGGGGGCCAGGAGGGGCAGGAGCGGCGTCACGTCCAGGCTGCCGTGGTCCACCACGGCGGCCACCGCGACCCAGCGGGTGAGCTCGTTGGGTGACTGGAAGTGCGGGAAGACCGGATGGACGAGCAGCCCGAGCGCGAGGAACGCCGCCGGGACGAGCCACCGCTGCATCCCCGCAAGTGTAGGAGACCGGTGACAATCCGCGCGTGGACGTCGCCGATTTCGACTTCGACCTCCCCGCCGGGGCGATCGCCCAGCGGCCGGCACCGCGGGGCACGTCGCGGCTCATGACGCTCGACCGCGACACCGGGACGGTCGCCCACCGGTCGATCGCCGACCTCCCCGCGCTGCTGCGGCCCGGGGACGTGCTCGTGGTGAACGACACTCGCGTGATTCCGGCCCGGCTCTTCGGGGTGGACGACGCGGGACGACGGCTCGAGCTCCTGCTCGTGGAGCGAGCCGGAGACGCCTCCCTGGAGGTGTGGGACTGCCTCGCGAAGCCGGGCCGGCGGGCGAGGCCCGGACGCAGCTTCGACATGGGCGAGGGCGTCCACGCGGAGGTCCTCGAGGTCGTGGCGTCGGGGCGCTACCGGGTCGCCTTCCATGGCGACCTCGCGGCCGCGCTCCCTCGCATCGGCTCCGCACCGCTCCCTCCCTACATCCACCGGCCGGGTGGCGTCGCGGACGAGCGGGACGCGATCGAGTACCAGACGGTCTACGCCGCGGCGCCCGGCGCCATCGCCGCGCCGACAGCCGGGCTGCACTTCACGGCCGGGCTCCTGGCACGGATCGAGGAGCGCGGCGTCGCCCGCCACCACGTGACTCTGCACGTCGGGATCGGGACGTTCCGGCCGGTCAAGGTGGAGCGCGTGGAGGAGCACGTCATGGACCTGGAGCGCGGCTTCATCCCCGAGGAGACGGCCATCGCGGTGAATCTCGCCCGGGAGGAAGGCCGTCGCGTCGTGGCCGTCGGGACCACGACGGTGCGCACCCTCGAGTCGTCCGCCCGGGCTCACGGTGGCCGCGTCGAGGCCGGCCCCTTCGCGACGTCGCTCTTCCTCGTCCCCGGCCAGGAGCTCCGCGTCGTCGACGCGCTCCTCACGAACTTCCACCTTCCCCGCTCGACCCTCCTGATGCTCGTGTCGGCCTTCGCCGGCCGCGACGCGGTCCTCGCCGCGTACCGGACCGCCGTCGCCGGCGGCTACCGCTTCTTCAGCTATGGCGACGCGATGTGGATCGCGTGATGCCCGCGTTCGTAGATGCGGCAACCGGAATCGTGTACCCGGGAAGCACGACACGACGGGTCGCAGCCGTCCAAAGGGGTTCTAAAGGATAGCCAAGTCATTGATAGCAATGGTGATGGATGATCGTAAGCGGCCTTCAATTCCGGAACTGGCAGCGCACTTGCGCAGGGGAAGACGCCGGCGGGCCCCGGCCACGGAAACAAGGGCCCCAAAACGGAGGAACCCCATGAAGAAGACCGCTGCTGCCCTCGTCGCCGTCACCGTCCTCTCGCTCGGCGTCGCGTTCGCGGAGGAGAAGAAGGCCGAGACCAAGCCCGCCGAGAAGGCCGCCCCCGCCGCCGCGAAGCCGGCCGAGGCCAAGCCCGCCGCCGACGCCGCCAAGCCGGCCGAGGCCGCCAAGGCCCCCGAGGCCGCGAAGGCCCCCGAGACCGCGAAGGCGCCCGACGCCAAGAAGCACGAGAAGAAGGGCGAGAAGAAGGGCGAGAAGGCCCCCGAGGCCGCTCCGGCCCCCGCGAAGACCAACTAGGCTCTCCAGCTCCGAGCTCAGGTACGGTCCGGGCGGAGACGCCCGGGCCGTTTCCTTTTCTGGCGGTCACGTCGCCTGTTGGTCTGCCGCATGATCCACGTGTGGCGAGCCACGGCGACCGCTCCCGACGGCTGAGGGGTCTCCTCCTCGGGACCGCCGTCGGGGATGCGATCGGGCTGCCGGCGGAAGGCCTCTCGCGCCGGCGCCGTGAGCGGCTGCATCCGGGGCCCGCGCGACACCGTTTCCTCCTCGGGCGCGGGATGACGAGCGACGACACCGAGCACACCTTCTTCGTGGCGCAGGCGCTCCTGACGTCGGGGGATTCGGCCGACCGGTTCTCGCGCCGCCTCGCCTGGTCTCTGCGGCTCTGGCTGCTCGGCCTCCCCGCCGGCATCGGCCTCGCGACCCTTCGCTCGATCCTCAGGCTCTGGATGGGCTTCCCGCCGACACGAAGCGGCGTGCGGTCGGCCGGAAACGGCCCGGCGATGCGCGTCGCGCCGATCGGCGCCCGGTTCGCCGACGACGAGGCCGCGCGACGTGCCTTCGTGAGCGCGTCGACACGCCTCACCCACACGGACGTCCGCGCGCTCGCCGGCGCCCGGGCCGTGGCGGACACCGCCGCCTGGATCTTCCGCGAGGAAACCGTACGCCCCGAGGTCGACGCCTGGATCGCGCTCCTCCGAGCCTCGGGGAAGGAGCAGCCGGAGTGGCTCGGCGTGGTCGACCGGATGGAGGACGCGGCGCGGCGCGACGCCCCGCCGACGGAGCTCGCCGCGGCGCTCGGACAGCCGCGCGGCGTCACCGGCTACGTCCTCACGTCGGTCCCGGTGGCGCTCCACGCCTGGTGGCTCCACGCCGGCGATTTCCGTACGACGATCGAGGCATCGCTCGCGTGCGGGGGCGACACCGACACCGTCGGCGCGATCGCCGGGGCGCTCGCCGGCTCGACGGTCGGCGAGGCCGGGATCCCGGCCGACTGGATCGACGGCCTCTTCGAGTGGCCGAGGAGCGTCCGCGTGCTCCGCGAGATCGCCGACCGTCTGGCGAGTGATCGACACGACGCCGTGCCGGTGTTCTGGCCGGGGCTCGTGCCCCGGAACGCGCTTTTCCTCGGCACGGTGCTGACGCATGGGCTCCGGCGGCTGCTCCCACCTTATTGAGGATCCCTTCGAGCCGGCCGGGGCGTCGGGCCGCCACACTCACCTCTTCGTCAGGTTCATCTCCATCGTCTTCTGCCACGTGCTCCCGTCCCGCGACATCTCCCCCACCTCGTTCCACTTCCCATCGGGCGTGATCTTCATCGTGTAGCGGAACCTGATTCCCTGCGGTGTCGCGAAGCCCCACGTGAACGACCCGTCGGCCACGGTCACTTCCGGCTCCACCACGTCTCCGGGGGCCTTGAGGGCGATGAAGCGGTAGCGGCCGGCGGCGCGGTCGTAGGTCATGACGCCGAGCGCGTCGTGCTGGACCACCTCGGCTCCGTCCGCTCCCCTGGAGAAACCTCGCCCCTCGACGAGGAGGGCCAGGCCGGACAGCGCCCGCTTCACGCTCTCCACCTGACGGACCTTCGAGGTCCGTCCGCCCATCTCGTAGACGGACTCTCCGGCCCAGTCGCCCACGAGGAAGTCGAGCTTCTTCAGGGCGGCGAGCGCGGCCGGGTCCGGCGCGGCGTGGGGCGCGAACGACTGGGCCACCCCGACCCGCGGCGCGGCGGCGAGGAGGGCGAGGGCAAGGGCGAGCGTCGTCTTCTTCATCGTCGTGGTCCTCCGGGCGCCGGCGTCGTGCCGCGCCCGTCCCAAAGTGCGGTCCGCCTATCGGCGGCGCAACGATCCGCTTCCGGACGGCGCGTTCCGGCGACCGGACGGTCGCCCGCCGCCCATGTCAGGGCCGACAATCGCTTCGTGCACCCCGCCTGGCGCCGGTACCTCGCCGAGCAGCGGAGGTACGTTCCGTACCTCGTCTGGTCGCTCGTCGCGACCCTCGCCTTCTCCTACGCGCTCGGTGGCGCGGCGAGCCTCCCGGGCGGGCTCGCCCGAGGGCTCGTCATCGGTCTCTCGATACTCCTCACGTTCGCGGGGGCGTACGCCGCCTTCGTCGTCCGGTACCTGCGGACCGGCCGTCGAGTACCGGAGTCCCCCTGGCTGCGGTTCTCGCTCGGCGCGTTCGGCCTGGCCTGCGGTCTCTGGATCACGTCGACCGGCCGCGGCCGGATGCCGGTCGGCGCCGGGCTCCTCGTGGCCGCGCTCCTGATCGGCGTCTTCTTCTTCCACGACGAGAGCCGCCGGCAGAGGGAGCAGGCGCTGGCGGCACGGGCGGCCCTCGCCGAGGCACGGCTCCACGCCCTGGAACGGGAGATGCGTCCCCACTTCCTCTTCAACGCGCTGAACGGGCTCGCGGAGCTGGTCGAGTCGGGGCGTCCCGAGGCGGCGGGGATGGCCCACGCGCTCGCGGACCTGTACCGGCGGCTCCTCCAGGCCTCCGGCACCCGGACGATGCCGCTCTCGGACGAGCTGGCGATCGTGAGCCGCTACCTCGAGCTGGAGGCGATCCGCTTCCCGGACCGCCTCAGGTCGTCGCTGGCCGTGCCGCGCGAGCTGCTCGCGACGCACGTGCCGAGCCTCATCCTCCAGACGCTCGTCGAGAACGCCGTGAAGCACGGGATCGCCCCCTCGGTGGACGGCGGCGAGGTGCGGGTCGAGGCGGCCCGGGAGCCGTATGGCCTCGTACGCCTGACGGTGACCAACACCGGTGCCCCCTTCGACGCGTCGCGTCCCGGCGGCACCGGCCTCCCGAACAGCCGCGAGCGGCTCGGTCTCCTGTACGGCGAGCGGCACCGCTTCACCCTGCGGGGCGAGCCGGGGCGAACGGTCGCGACGTTCCTGGTGACGGGAGAGCCGGCGTGATCGCGGCCGTCCCGCGCCGGATCCTGGTGGTGGACGACGAGCCCCTCGCGCGCCAGCGGGTGGTGAGGCTCGTCTCCGCGAGCGGCCTCGCGATCGCCGTGGAGGAGGCCCGCAACGGCCTCGAGGCCCTGGAGAAGCTCCGGGGCTCCGCGTTCGACGTCGTCCTCCTCGACGTCGAGATGCCGGGGCTCTCGGGCCTCGACGTCCTCCGGCAGCTCCCCGGGCGGACGTTCCGGGTCGTCTTCCAGACGGCCTTCGACCGCTACGCGGTCGACGCCTTCGAGGCGGCGGCGTGCGACTACCTCGTCAAGCCGTTCACGGCCGATCGCCTGAGGTCCGCGCTGGAGCGCGCCCTCACGCAGGTGGCGGACGGTCAGCGGCTCGCCACGCTCGAAGAGCGGCTCACCGAGCGCGAGGGGGCCCTGCGGCGCCTCGCGGTGCGGGTGGGTCGCCGTCTCGTTCTCGCCGAGGAGGGCGACGTGGTGGCCGTCGTCTCCCGCGATCACGTCAGCTGCGTCCACCTCGCGAACGGGACCGAGGGGACGACCGACCTCTCGCTGGCCAGCCTCGCCGAGCGGCTCGACCCCGGTGTCTTCCCGCGCCTCCACCGCGCGCACCTCGTGAACGCGGCGCACGTGACCTCTCTCTTCTCCGCGCCCGACGGGGAGCTCCGGGTCGTCCTGACGGGCGGGCTCGAGCTGCCCGTGTCGCGTCGCTCGCGAGCCGCCGCCCGGGTTCTCGCCGCCGAGGAGCGAGTTACGGCGAGCCCCCCGCGTCCGAAGCGCCGCACGCGATAGCGGGTCGCCCGCGCGCCGCGGGAGCGAGGAGACCGTCCCTTCCCGGCGGATCGAAGGATCTACGTGCCTCCCGCCAGGATCCCCGGTCTCGTCGGTTTGAGGCGGAGCTTCGCTAGACTCCGGCCGTGCCGCCGCTGCGAGACCGTGTCACGGTCTGGCTCCAGACACAGCTCGCACGCTGGGTCTTCCGGCCGGGTCGGCCGTTGCCCGACATCCGCGAGCAGTACGAGCGTCTCTCCACGGTCTCACGCGAGAAGATGAAGGCGCGCTTCCCTCGGATCGAGTTCGGCGACCACGACCTCGGCGGCGTCCACGCCGAGTCGACCTGCTCGCTCGCGGCGCCGGAGCGGGTCCTCATGCACCTTCACGGGGGAATCTACTTCTTCGGGTCGGCGGCCTCGTTCAGGGCGCGCGCCAACAACCTGAGCTACCGCTGCCGGGCGACGGTCTTCATGCCCGAGTACCGTCTCGCTCCCGAGCACCCCTTCCCCGCCGCGCTCGAGGACGCGAAGGCGGCGTGGCGCGCCCTCGCGGGCCGGCACCCGGGATCGGCGCCCGTCCTCTCCGGCGACTCGGCGGGCGGAGGGCTCGCGCTGGCCCTCATGATGTCGATGCGGGACGAGGGAGGTCCCATGCCCGTCCGTTGCTTCGTGCTCTCGCCTTGGACGGACCTCACCGCGAGCGGTGCGTCGATCGACGCCAACAGACGGCGCGACTGGTTCAGCAGGCGCCATGGCGAGGCCTGGATTCCGCAGATCCTGGCGGGCGCCGATCGCTCCGACCCGCGCGTGTCTCCGCTCTTCGGACGCTTCGAGGGACTGCCGCCGCTTCTCTTCGTGGTAGGCGGGCACGAGGTGATACTCGACGACACCCGCCGCTGTGTGCAGAAGGCGCGCGCCGAGGGTGTGTCGGTCGAGGAGGTCGTGGGCGAGGGCATGCTCCACGACTACCCTCTCGCCCTTCCGAAGCTCGGGGAGAGCCAGCGGGCTTGGGGGACCATCGCCAGGTTCTGCGCTGGAGCGCCTCCCACGAGCTCGTCCACCTAGTGGCGCGTCAGCGGAGAATCCGAAGCGCCTGCTCGGCCCTCGACGCATCCACTTCGCCTTCCTCGCTAACACGCCACTAGTCTCCCGCTTCTGCCACGTTCAACGGGCCGGTCGGTCGGGAGCTCCATCGCTTCAGCTCGCGGGGCGAGCCGAGGCGGCCGGGCGTGGCCGGGGCCGCGCCCCGCCCTACCGAGGATGCCCCTCGAGCCGGCCGAAGACGGCCTCGCGCTCGGCGTCGTCCGCCGGCGCCCAGGAGCCCCCGAACGTCTTCGTCAGGATCCGCCCCAGCTTGTGCACCGAGAGGGCATGCGTGGCGCCCCGGAAGCGCCTCAGCTCGAGCCGCAGCTCTTCCTTCTCCTCGGGGCTCGCGTCCGCCAGGAACGAGGCCGCGGCATCGACGGCCGAGCCGTACGTGTCGTGCAGGTCCTGGTGGAGGTAGCCGCGCACGAAGCCGCGCAGCGCGGGGAAGTCGTCGGGGTCGACGGAGTGATGGGCCATCAGCGCGCCTCCGGGTAGGACGTCAGGACGTAGAAGTCGCCGGCGCGCTCGTCCCACCTCAGGACGACGACCGCCTGCAGGCACGGCTCGACCGCTCGGCTTCCGCGCTCGAGGCTGCGCCCCACGACACGATCGGCCCGGTGATCGAGAGCGAGGTTCGGCCGGCGTCCGGTGCGAGCCACCCAGCGGGAGAGCCTGTCGCCGGCCTCCGCGAGGGTCGCCCCGACGACCTCCTCCGCCGTCCGGCGATCGGTGTACGTGGAGGCGGCGGAGATCCCGCGTTCGCGCGCCAGCCGCTCGCGAAGCTCGCCGTCGCTCCGGCCGACGTGCTTCCTCAGCGTGTGGCCGCCGCGAGCCTCGTCCGCTCCGAGGTCGCGCCGGGCCACCCGGGTCGCGGGCGTCGGCTCCGCGGGTCCCGGCCGGGGCCGCGCCGCGCGGGTCTCGCCCGGCGGGGCGGAGCCGAACGTGGGCTCGGCGCCGCAGCCCGACGACACGAGAGAGAGGACCGCGAGGACGAGGGCGATCGGCGAACGGGTCACGAGCCGATCCTACGCGCCCCGGAAAAGGAGAGGGCCGGCGTCGCCGCCGGCCCTCGAGGACCCACGAGAGAGAGCGGAGGTCAGTACGGTCAGTACGCCTGGAGGTACTCGTCGATCTCCCACGGGTGGACGCGGGAGATGTAGGTGGCCCACTCCGAGCGCTTGGCCTCGACGAAGTGCGTGTAGATGTGCTCTCCGAGCGCGTTCTTCAGGAGGTCGTCCTTCTCGAGGCAGTCGAGAGCCTCGGAGAGGTTCGCGGGGAGGACGTCGATCTTCCGGCGCCGCTTCTCGCGCTCCGACATCTCGAAGATGTTCTCGTTCACCGGCTCCCCGGCCTCGAGCTTGTTCTTGATGCCGTCGAGCCCCGCGGCCAGCATCACGGTGAAGGCGAGGTACGGGTTGCAGGACGGGTCCGGCATGCGGACCTCGCAGCGGGTGCCCATGCCGCGCCGCGCCGGGATACGGACCATCGGCGAGCGGTTCCGCTCGGACCAGGCGACGTTGACCGGGGCCTCGTAGCCCGGCACCAGCCGCTTGTACGAGTTCACCAGCGGGTTCGTGACGGCCGCGATCGCGCGCGCGTGGCGGAGGATGCCGCCGATGTAGTGAAGCGCCGTCGCCGAGAGCTGGAACGGCGCCTTCGGGTCGTAGAACGCGTTCTTGGCGCTCGCGCCGGAGCCGGTCAGGAGCGACTGGTGGACGTGCATCCCCGAGCCGTTCACGCCGAAGATCGGCTTCGGCATGAAGGTGGCGTGGAGTCCGTGGTCCATCGCGACCTTCTTCACGATCAGCTTGAAGGTGGTGACGTTGTCCGCCGTGCCCACCGCGTCGCCGTACTTGAAGTCGATCTCGTGCTGGCCGGGCGCCACCTCGTGGTGCGCCGCCTCGACCTCGAAGCCCATCGCCTCGAGCGCCACGACGATGTCCCGCCGCGCGTCCTCGCCGCGATCCACCGGGGTGAGGTCGAAGTAGCCGCCCTGGTCGTGCGTGTCGACGATCGGGTCCCCGCCGGCGTCGCGCCGGAAGAGGAAGAACTCCGCCTCGGGCCCGGTCATCAGGGTGAAGCCGAGCTCCTTCGCCTTCTCCATCTGGCGCTTGAGCGCCTGGCGGGGGCAGCCGGCGAACGGCTTGCCGTCCGGCTCGATGACGTCACAGACGAGGCGGGCGACCTTCCCGTTGGTGTGCGACCACGGGAAGATCCGGAAGGTCTCGAGGTCGGGCACGAGGCCCATGTCCGATTCCTCGATCCGCGTGAAGCCCTCGATCGACGAGCCGTCGAACTGGATCTGTCCATCGAGCGCCTTCTCGAACTGGGAGCGCGGGACCTCGACGTTCTTGATGATTCCGAGGATGTCGGTGAACTGCAGCCTGAGGAACCGGACGCCTTCCTTGTCACAGATCTTCAGGATGTCCGCCGCTTTCATCGCCATGGCCATAGAGCTCCTTTCGACGGCCGGATTTTCACTCGACCAGCCGAAAAGTCAACTATTACCCGTGTAAATGCACCGCGTCATGTGCATCATGCGCCACAACGGATCCTTCAGTCTTTATTATGAGACTCGATCTCCCCGGAGAGCAGCGGCGCCCCTCCGAAGGCAGCGGTGGGAAGGTGGAGGATCGCTCCGTCCGCCGTGCCGGCCCAGAGCGAGCCGTCGGGGAGAAGAGCGGTGGTCTGCATGTCGGCGAACGACTGCCGGCGGGACCAGAGCCGGTAGCGCACGGGCCCGCCGGCCGTGCGTGAGAACGAGTAGCGAAGCGCGCCGCCGAGACCCACCACGAAGAGCTCGTCTCCGCCCGGACCGGCCACCCCCCAGAACGTGTCGAGGCCCGCGCTCTGGAGCGGAGAGAGCGTGGCGTTCGCGAGGTCGAAGAGCTGCGCCTCGAACGGGAAGAGGCCCACGACCGCGACGGCCCCGATCGCCGGCAGGCCGGCCATCCGGTACGTGGCGCGGGACCGGACCGGGAGCCGGCGCGCGGTCCACCGCGTCTTCTCGCGGACGAGCTCCACGAGGGCGTTGTTCCACGTCCCGGCCAGGATCCGTGCGCCGCCCGGCGCGACCCAGAGGGCGTGGAGATCGACCGCCTCGCCGACGAGCGAGCTGACGTCCACGCTCTCCCGCTCGTCGAGCCCGGGCCAACCCCATCGCTTCACGGTGCCGTCCGAGGAGGACGTCACCAGCTCGCGGGACCCGTCCGACCCGGTCGTCACCTGGAGGTCGTTGACGAGGAACGTGTGCGCGCGTGTGCGCCGCAGGAGACGGGGGCCCGGGAGCTGCCACACCGCGACGGTCTTGTCGTCGGAGGAGGTCGCGAGGAGCTCCCCGTCTCGCAGCATGGACGGGACGCCGTCGGTGTGAGCCTCGTACGAGGTGTGCGCCGCGGTCGCGGTGTCCACCGCGTGGAGACGGCCGTCGCGCCCGCCCGCGTAGACGGTCCGGCCGGCGGCGTCCGCCGCGATCGCCCAGAGCGCCGCGCCTCCCGCGGAGACCTTCGCGGTGGGGGGAAGCCCGTCGTAGGAGAGGACGGCGAGGCGCTGCTTCTCCGGGGAGAGCACGAGCACGCCGTCGATGGTGGAGACGATGGCGGCCCCCGGCGCCGGCACCTCCAGGGACGAGACGACGCCCTCGACGGGCCGCCAGGCGGCGACCCCCGCGAACCCCGCGATGAGGAGCGTCGGGAAGTCGGGGACGAAGGTGAGCCCCCACGTCCAGCCCCTCCGCGGGATCAGCACGGGCGCGCCGCCGCCGATCGTGAAGACCGAGACCGAATCGAACGGGCCGCCGACCGCCACACGGCCCCCCGCGTCGTCGAGGGCGAGCGCCATCACCCGCTGCTCGGGAAACGGCACCTCCAGCAGCGTCGCGCCCGTCGTCACGGAGAAGACGCGCAGCGGCGCGGCACGGCCGGGCGCGATCGCGACGAAGCGCGAGGAGAGCGCGACCGCCTCCGTCTCCTGGCGCTGCGAGTCGATCCGGGCCCGCAGCTCGACCTTCCCGCCTCCCACCTCCAGCACCTGGAGCACGCGGTCGCCCCTCACGGCCAGGAAGCGGCCGTCCCACGAGACGAGGAGGCGCCCTTCCTCGACCGGCCCGAGCCCCTCCGGAAGGGGACCCAGATCACGGGAGGTCTGCTTGACCGCGTGGCGTTCGACGAGGCGGCCGTCCGCGACGAGGATCAGCGAATCGCCCACGAGGCCCGCCAGGCGCTCCCCGGCCGCGAGCGCGATCCGGGTCGCCGAGAGCGCGCCGTCGGTCGGGAGGAGGTAGTATGCCCCGGGCGCGGCGAGCACGTAGTTCGAGTCGACGACGCCGAGCGGACGGATCGTCCCGCCCGGCACGGCCATCGTCCTGTGGAGCGAGAGGAGCGAGCGGCCGTCGCTCGCGGCTCCTTCCGGCCGCGTGGGCGGGGCGGGGCGGAGGGTGATCGCGGCCAGGGCCGCGAGGACCAGCGTCGCGAGAAGCGCCGCCGGGATGGCCCAGCGCGGAGTCCTCGCCGCCGGCACCTCGATGGCCACCTCCGGCTCGGCCCCAGGGGCCAGCGCGCTCGAAGGGGTCGCGGCAGGCGACACCGGCGGGGCCAGAAACCGGTATCCGGTCCTGGGCACGGTCTCGATGTACCGGGGACCGTCCTCCGTCTCCCCGAGGGCCTTTCGAAGCAGGAAGACCGCCTGTGTGAGGCTGGCGTCGCTCACCACGACGTCCGGCCAGACAGCCCCGAGGATCTCCTCCCGCGTGACCGCCCGGCCGCCGTTTCTCACGAGATGGGACAGAGTGTCGAAGCTCTTGGGAGCCAGGGGGACCGGAACGCCGTCGCGGAAGAGGAGGCGCGCCCTGAGGTCCAGCCGGAAGGGGCCGAACTCGAATAACTCTTTGTCTTCCATGGTGTTGAACGACATCACCAGCCGTCGCGAGGTCGAGTCTAACCAAAACGAACGGAGGAGTATCGAACGGCTCGCGTCCCGGGTTCACCACGACGGTCGTCCCGGCCGACATTAGACTCGCCCTCATGAGCTTCCCCAGCCGCGCCGACGCCTGGTCCATCCTCACCGAGCACACCGAATCGCAGGCGCTCCGCCGCCACGCCCTCGCCGTGGAGGCGACGATGAGGCACCTGGCGCGGACCGCCGGTGTCACCGATCCCGGTGAGATCGAGACGTGGGGTCTCGTGGGAATGCTCCACGACTTCGACTACGAGAAGTTCCCGACTGAGCCCGACCACCCGCTCGAGGGGATGAAGATCCTCCGCCAGCGCGGCTGGCCCGAGGCGATCGTCCGCGCGATCGGAGGCCACGCGTTCGGCACCGGCATCGATCGCGTCACCCCGATGGAGAAGGCGATCCTCGCCGCCGACGAGCTGACCGGCTTCGTCGGCGCCTGCGCTCTCGTGCGCCCCTCGAAGAAGGTGGCCGACGTCCCCGTCGAGTCGGTGCTGAAGCGGCTCAAGGAGAAATCCTTCGCCCGCACGGTCGACCGGACCTACGTCACGCGCGGCGCCGAGGAGTGGGGCCTGCCGCTCGCCGAGCTCGTCCCCCTCGTCCTCGCGGCGCAGGTCCCGATCGCCGAACGGATCGGCCTCGGCGGCGCCCCCGCGGAACCGCTCGGCCTCGACGTGCCGCCGGAGCCCGCCGCGCCCTGACGACGGCTCGAGGTCCGGCCCCCTCGCGACATCGTTCGCCCCTTGCGCCTTTCTTTTGATCAACGTGCGACCCACAGGCCGGTGGGGTGGGTCAAACACGTCCCCATTGGTCAGTTTCTCACCCACGAAAAGTTTGCCTAAAGGCTCGACAAAACCCTTTCGCCGTGCGCTTCGAGGGCTCTCGACGCGAATCGCACCCGGTGTGGTACGGCCCTTGCCCTTGCAGGCCCAAATCGAAATTCCTTCCTTCACCACACCGAAAGGGGAACGAATGAACCAGAACATCGGCAACGGCATGCTTCGGAGGGCGGGCCTCGCGACCCTCGTCGCGGCTCTCGCGCTGCCCTGCTCCACGACGCTCCTCGCGTCTCACGCCGGCGTCAGCCGCGTCGACAACGAGGACCCGAACGAGATGCACGTCGCGCCGAAGGCGCTGAACGGGATCGTGCCGTTCGCGGTGACGGGCAACCTGAAGTACTACGGCGGCAAGGTCATCCCGAACGTCAAGATCTACCAGGTCAACTACGGCACCGGCACCTACATCCCCGAGGTCGCGGGTACGCAGATGGGCGCCTTCTACCAGCAGGTCACCAACAGCGCCTACATGGACTGGCAGAGCGAGTACAACACCGTGGGCGTCGTTCCGCAGGACGGCGGCGCCAGCTCCAACCAGACGATCGGCCGCGGCAGCTTCGCCGGGAAGATCGCCATCACGCCGAACTCGGCCCGCAACGGCTCCACGATCACCGACGCGCAGATCCAGACCGAGCTGAAGGCCCAGATCACGGCCGGCGTCCTCCCGATGCCAGACGCCAACACGCTCTACATGGTCCACTTCCCCGCGGGCAAGACCATCAGCCAGGGCGGCTCCAATTCCTGCGCGTCGGGCGGCTTCTGCGCCTACCACGGCACGGTGCCGGCGGCCTCGCCGATCCCCGAGTTCTACTACGGCGTCATGCCCGACATGAGCGCGAGCTCCGGCTGCGCGTCGGGCTGCGGCAGCAGCACCACGTTCAACAACCAGACCTCCGTCGCCTCGCACGAGGTCTTCGAGGCGATCACCGACGCCGAGGTCGGCATCGGGACCACCGTCAGCCGCCCCCTCGCCTGGTACGACACGACGAACGGTGAGAACGGCGACATCTGCAACGCGCAGCAGGGGACGATCGTCGGCACCGACGGCGTCACCTACACGGTCCAGAAGCTCTGGTCCAACCACTACGGCGCCTGCATCGTCACGCCGCCCACCGCGTCCAACGACTTCTCGATCTCCGTGACGCCGTCCAGCCAGACCGTCACCGCCGGCGGCTCCACGTCGTACACCCTCTCGACCGCCGTCACGAGCGGCAGCGCCCAGACACTCAGCCTCTCGGTCACCGGCCTCCCGACCGGCGCCAGCGCGTCTTTCAACCCCACCTCCGTCACCGCCGGCTCGTCCGACACCATGACGGTCGCGACGACCTCCTCCACGCCCGCCGGCACGTACGTGCTCACGGTCCGCGGCACGGCCGGCTCCGGCTCGCACACCGCCACGACGACCCTGGTCGTGAACCCGACGGGCGGCTCCACGCTGCCCGAGTCCGCGCACAACTACGCGAACAACTACGACAACACCTGGACCTACACCCTCGCGGGCAGCCCGGCCTCCATCAACGTCACGTTCGACGCGCTGACCAAGGTCGAGTCCGGCTACGACTACATCTACGTCATGAACGGCAGCGGCGTGAACATCGCCGGCTCCCCCTTCACCAGCACCACGCTCGCCGGCGCGACGAAGAACGTGATCGGCAGCACCGTCAAGATCCGCCTCACCTCCGACGGCTCGGTCGTCTACTACGGCTTCAAGGTGACGAGCGTGACCGCCGCCGGCGCGGGCGACACCACGCTCCCGACCACGTCCATCACGGCTCCCGCCAATGGCGCCACCGTCTCCGGGTCGGTGAACGTCACGGCGTCCGCATCCGACAACGTCGGCGTGACGAAGCTCGAGATCTACGTCGACGGCGCGCTCAAGACCTCCAACACGAACGCGACGTCGCTGACGTACGCGTGGGGCACCACCACGGTCGCCAACGGCTCGCACACGCTCACCTCCAAGGCGTACGACGCCGCCGGCAACGTCGGCACGTCCTCCACGGTGACGGTCACGGTCTCCAACACCACCACCACGACGCAGCTCCTCGGCAACCCCGGCTTCGAGAACGGCGCCACGACGGCGCCCTGGACGACGACCTCCGGCGTGGCCGACAACGGCAGCGCCCAGGCCGCGCACAGCGGCAGCTGGAAGGCGTGGATGAACGGCTACGGCTCGGCGCACACCGACTCCATCCTCCAGACGGTCGCGATCCCCGCCTCCACCACGACGGCCACGTTGAGCTTCTACCTCCACATCGACACCGCCGAGACCGGCACCACCGCGTACGACACGCTGAAGGTCCAGATCCGCAATTCCTCGGGCACCGTTCTCGCGACCCTCGCGACCTACTCGAACGCCAACGCGGCGGCCGGCTACTCGCAGAAGAGCTTCAACGTCTCGACCTACAAGGGCCAGACCATCCAGGTCTACGTCGTGGGTGTCGAGGACTCCACGAAGCAGACCTCCTTCGTCCTGGACGACTTCGCCCTCAACGTCAATTAGCTCTCCCGTCCACTCCTCCCTGGAAGGCCCGGGCCGCTCGGCCCGGGCCTTTCCCTTGTGGCGGTATCCTGCCGAGGGGATGGGGGCGAACCGCTCGAGCCTGCTCCGGCCGATGGCGCGCCGCACGGGCGAGGCCGCCGTGGCGGCGTCCGTCGTCTGGGTCGTGGCGATGCTGACTCACCTGCCGCACACCAACCCCATGACGGACGCCTTCGCGTTCCTCATCACGGTCCTCGTGATCGCGGCCCGCCTCGGCCTCTTCGCCGGCCTCGTCGCCTCGATCGCCGCGGCGCTCCTGTTCAGCTATCACTCCCTGCAGCCGCTCCACGGGCTCGGGATCGTCAACCCGGAGAACTGGATCGCCCTCGCCGCGTTCCTCGTCTGCGCGACGGTGGGCAGCCGGCTCGTGTCGCTGTCCCGCGAGCGGGAGCGGCTCCTCGAGGAGCGCTCGCACCTCCAGACCCTCAAGGAGAGCGAGGCCCTGAAGACCTCGATCCTGCGGGCCGTCTCTCACGACCTCCGCACCCCCCTCACCGCCATCCGGATGGGGATCGAGCTGGCACGCGCCGAGGGGGACGCCAACAAGCACCTGGAGGACGTCTCCCGCGCCACCGAACGGCTCTCGCGCCGCATCGACAACCTCCTCGCCCTGGCGCGGCTCGAGGCGGGAACGCTCGTCCCGCACGTCGAGCCGACGCCCGCGCAGGACCTCTTCCGGTCCGCGCTCGAGAACCTGCCCCTCGTCCTGGAAGGGCGCTCCGTCGAGATCGCGGTGGAGGAGGACTGCCCCGACGTCTCGGCCGACCCCACCCTCACGGTGGAGGTCCTCGTCAACCTCCTCGAGAACGCGGCCCGCCTCGCCCCGGCGGGCCTCCCGATCGTCCTCTCCGCCTCGCGGGCGCCGAGCGCGTCGGGCGCCTCCGTGAGGCTGGAGGTGGCCGATCGCGGCCCCGGCGTCCCGGAGGCCGTCCGCACAGGTCAGCGCCGAGAGTCCGACACCGGGCGAGGCGGACTGGGCCTGGAGATCTGCCGCACGTTCGCTTCGGCTCTGGGCGGCACGTTCGCGCTCCGGAGCCGGCCCGGCGGCGGCACCGTGGCCTTCCTCGACCTTCCCGCCGCTCCCTTCCCCACGGAGGTCCGATGACACCACCCCCCGCACATCTCGTCCTCGTCGTGGACGACGACCCTTCCATCCGCACGGGCCTGGAGTCCGCCCTCTCCCGCGCCGGCTACGACGTCGTGGAGGCCGCCGACGGCCTCGAAGGCTTCGAGCGGTTCTCGGAGAGGCCGCCCGACCTCGTCGTGACCGACCTCGCGATGCCCCGCCGCGACGGCTTCGAGCTGATCGAGGCGATCCGGCGCACCTCGGCCACCCCCGTCCTCGTCCTCTCCGTGCGGGGCGCCGAGGCCGACAAGGTGCGCGCGCTCGACCTCGGCGCCGACGACTTCGTCGTGAAGCCGTTCTCGGTGGCCGAGCTCCTGGCCCGCGTGCGCGCGCTCTTCCGGCGGCCCCAGTCCGCGGGCGAGGCGGACCCGGCCGTGCTCCGCTTCCCCGACCTCGTCATCGACCGGGAGCGCCGTTTCGTGAAGCAGGGCGAACGGGACGTCAAGCTCACACCGATCGAGTTCTCGATCCTCGAGATCCTCGCCACGAGCAGCGGCAAGCCGGTTTCGGTCTCCCGGCTCATCGCCCAGGTCTGGAACGGCGCGGCGGGCACCAGCCCGGACACCGTGCGCGTCCACGTCGGGACGCTGCGGAAGAAGCTCGAGCCGGACCGCTCCCGGCCCCGCTTCATCGTCACGGAGCCGTGGGTCGGCTACCGTTTCCTGCCCGAGCCGGAGACCGCCTGACGCCTCATAATCGGGCGTGATGCCCAGGCTGCTCGTCGAGAACGCCTTCATCATCGGGATGTCGGCTCCGGGAGACCTCACGCCCGGCGGCCACGCCCTGGTCGAAGAGGGCGTCCTCACCGCCCGCGACGGCGAGGCGGCACGCCGGGCCGCCGACCTCGAGGCCGGCGGGGAGCCGGTCGAGCGGCTCGACGCGACCGGGCTCTGGATGCTGCCGGGCTTCGTCCAGACGCACATCCACCTCTGCCAGACGATCCTGCGCAACGGCCCCGATGACCTCGAGCTCCTCCCGTGGCTGAAGACGCACGTCTGGCCGGGTGAGGCCGCGCACGACGAGGAGACCCTGGAGGTCTCGGCGCGTCTCGGCCTGGCCGAGCTCCTGGCCGGCGGGACGACGGCCATCCTGGACATGGGGACGGTCCGCCACACCGACGCCATCTTCCGCGCGGCCGCGGCATCGGGCATGCGGGTCACCAGCGGCAACGCGCTGATGGACGACCCGTCCACCTGCCCGCCCAGCCTTTGCGCCCACGGAGACGAGGGCCTCGCCGAGGCCGACCGTCTCTTCCGGTCCTGGCACCGGCGGGAGGAGGGCCGGCTCCGCGTGGCGTACTGCCCCCGCTTTGCGGTGTCGTGTACCCGGGACACGCTGGGGAAGGCCGCGGACGCCGTCCGGCGTCACGGCCTGATCCTCCACACGCACGCCTCCGAGAACCGCGGCGAGATCGAGCTGGTCCGCGCCCGCACCGGCCTCTCGAACGTCCGCTACCTCGAGTCGGTCGGCATCGCCGGGCCGCACGTCGTGCTGGCGCACGTCGTCCACACGGACGAGAGCGAGCGGGATAGCCTCGCCGCCCACGGGACGCGCGTCGCGCATTGCCCGTCGTCGAACCTGAAGCTCGCCTCGGGCGTCTGCCCCGTCCCGGAGTACCTCGCCCGCGGCATCCACGTCTCGCTCGGCGCCGACGGCGCACCGTGCAACGACCGGCTCGACCCCTTCACCGAGATGCGCCTCGCCGCGCTCCTCCCGAAAGTGCGCCTCGGACCGGGCGCGCTCTCCGCCTACGACGTCGTCCGGATGGCCACCGTCGAGGGGGCGCGGGCGCTCGGCCTCGACGGCTGTGGGACGCTCGCGCCCGGCAGCCGTGCGGACTTCGTCCTCCTGGACCCGGCCGCCGGCTTCGCCGAGCCGACCGGCTGGCGCGACGACCCGTACGGACCGATCGTCTACTCCTTCGACCGCTCGCACGTCGTCTCGACGTACGTGGACGGCCGCCTCTGCTACCACCGCTCCGGCACGGGCGCGTTCCGCCGCCCGTCCAGCGGCGAGATCCGGGATACCGTGGCGCGACTCCGCTCGCGCCGGGAGGCACTCGATGGCTGAGCCGAAACCGGTCTTCAAGGTCATCCTGGTCGGTACCGACTTCTCCGTCTGCGCGGCCCGCGCCCTCTCGATGGCGGTCTCGGTCGCGTCGTCGCAGCGGGGCCGGGTCCACCTGGTCCACGTCCTGTCGGAGCCCGTCCAGGCGATCGACGTCGTGGGCGCCGTCCCCTATCTCGACGGCACGACCCGCCGCGAGTGGGAGGAGCGCGCCCAGAAGCGGCTTTCCCGAGAGGTGGCCGCGGCCGAGAAGCGCGGCGTCGCCGCCACGGCCGAGCTGCGCTGGGGCCGGCCGTCGGACGAGATCGTGGAGGCGGCGACCCGCGCCAAGGCGTCCCTCGTCGTGATCGGCACCCACGGCCGCTCCGTGCTGGAGAAGTTCCTCCTCGGCTCGACGGCCGAGCGCGTCGTGAGGCGCTCGCCGGTGCCGGTGCTGACGGTCCGCGAGAAACGCTGAGAGCCGTCAAGAAGCCTCGTCACGGCCTCGAACCGGTGCCCCGGGGGGCCCGGGGGGGCGGGAGCGCCCCGATCAGCTGAGCTCGGCCCGCCGCAAAGCGGGCCGCGACATCCGCTAGCGGCTCTTCCGGCGCAGGACGGCCCGGACGGTCTCCTCCACGCGCACCCACCGGTCCACGTGGGTCGACGACTCGTACCGCCGGGCCGCGGCGCGGAGCGTCTCCATCACGGCCTTCGGGGCCCCCGACGGGACGAGGCAGCCGTGCTCGCGGGCCAGCTCCAGCGCGAGGGCCGTGTGGCTGAAGCGGCCCCGGCGCGGCACGCTCTGCGCCTCGTGGATCCGGCTCGCGTTCTTCACGCACGCCTCGAAGGGCCCCGACAGGTCGATCTCCGGCGCCTCGAGCCGCTCCGGCATCGAGAACGCCGACAGCACGTCGAACGCCGCCTGGATGCTCGCGTCGGCGCCCCCGGAGCGGGCCGCGGCGGCGGCCTCGCTGGCGCGGAGGTAGGCGTTCACGAGCTGCAGCGTCGACCAGAGGCCGGCGTCCACGTGATCCGCCGTGCGGCGCGCCTTCCCCGCTCCCTTCCTCTCCAGCTCCCGTCGCACCTCGCGCGCGACCGCCTCCGCGAGCACCGTCTCGGGCACCAGGTCGAAGCCACGCGCCGTCCGCGCGAGCGCGAGCAGCCCGCCGTCGGGATCGGAGCGCACCTCGTCGAGCACGGTCCGCACGATCGGATCGGTCCACTCGGGCGGCTCCCCGAGCGCGGCGGGGACCTCGTCGGACGCGTGCGGGAAGACGTCCTCGGTCAGCGCCCCGTCGAGGGCGGCATCGATCTCGTCCTTCCGGCCCCGCTTCCTGTCCGGCATGCGCGGCAACCTATCACGAGGCGCCCCGGGTGATCCGGGCTCCGCGAGCGCCCGTACTCTCCACCCGAGGAGACATCCGATGTCGATCGTAGAGAACAAGGCGCTCGTGGCCCGTTTCGTGAGGGAAGCCGAGCAGGACGGGAACCTCGCGCTCATCGACGAGCTCCTCCCACCCGACTTCGTCGATCACACCCCGCTGCCGGGCCTGCCTCCCACCCGCGAAGGGGTGAAGGCGCTCTTCGCGGCGCTGAAGACGGCGTTTCCCGACCTCGCCATCACCATTCAGGAGCAGGTGGCTGAAGGCGAACGAGTCGTCACACGGAAGACGTTCAACGGCACGCACCAGGGTCCGTTCCTTGGGACTCCCGCGAGCGGCAACCGGCTCGACCTGACGGTCATCGACATCATCGGGGTGAGGGACGGGAAGCTGGTCGATCACCTGGTCGTGCTCGACCAGATGACGCTCCTGACGCAGCTCGGCGCGATGCCGCCGAAGGGGTAGGGCGGCCGGGTCGCCACTCCAGGGCCCCGGAGCCCGTTGACATCATGGTGCCTCGCAAAGAGCATCACGACGTGCGCACCACGCTGACCCTCGACGAAGACCTCGCGGAACGGCTCAAGGCGGAAGTCCACCGGACCCGGAAGAGCTTTCGCGAGGTGGTGAACGAGACCCTCCGTATCGGTCTCGCGACCCGGCGCGCCACTCGCTCGCCCCAGCCGTTCCGGGTGGTGAAACGCGATCTGGGCCACCTGCGCTCCGGCCTCGACCTGGACAACGTGGCCGACCTTCTCGACCAGGTCGAAGAGCCGAAGGATCGATGATCCTGATCGACGCCAATCTCCTTCTCCACGCCCACCACACCCGCTCTCCCCTTCGACCCAGCCCGTAAGTGGGCGAGGGGGGGCGCTTTCTGGACCAGGTCTCGTCCGCTTCGCTTGGGCGACCCTCTGGGCCTTTCTCCGGATCTCCACGAACCCTGAGGCTTCGAACGTCCCCTCTCGACCCGGGAGGCCTCGGCTGCAGTGAGCGCGTGGCTGGAGAGGCCGAACGCGGGGATCGCCGAACCGGGTGAACGACACTGGGAGATCCTCGCCGCCCTGATCAAGGATGGTCAGGCGACGGGCCGCTCGTCATGGACGCGGCGCTCGCGGCTCTGGCGATCGAGAACGGCGCAACACTCCAGACCACCGATCGCGACTTCCACCCCTTCCCGGGGCTCGACTTCGTGAACCCGCTCGTCTGAGCGGTCACGGCTTCGCCGAAGCGTCCTCCCGATCGCGCGGCCGGTCGAGCACGTCACGTAGCGCCGCTCGCGCGACTCCCCTCACCCGGATCTGACCCCGATTGCGGCTCTCGACCGTTTCGCGACTCGGACACGCTTCGGCGCGATGCCGCCGCAGGGGTAGCCCTCCGCCTCAGCGCGGGACGATCCCGATCGCCCGACCGGTGCCGCACGCCACACGGAGCCGCTCGCCCTCGCCAACACCGTAGCTCCCGGGCGGCACCTCGTAGTCGCCGACGAGCTCGCCCCGCACGGGCGCCGAGCGGACGAGGCGCAGGTGGGTTCCGTTTCGTGGATCGACGAGAGGGTTCCGGCACGCCTCGGGGGCCCCCGACGTCGGCGGCGTCCCCCCGACCTCGAAACGGGCCGGTACATCGGAGGCGGCACGAGGCACGACCGAGGTGTCCGGACGCTGTCTTCCGACCGAGCAGGCGCCGCCGAGTAGCAGGCAAGACACGACGAGTATCAGGGTGCGCCGGGCGCTCGACATGAGACCGACGATACCCACCCGCCGAGCGCCCGCCAGGGGCCGCAGGAGACCCCGGCGATCCTCAGAATAGAGAATAGAGACGCGACCCCTCGTGTTCCGTGCTAACACATCACCTATTTGGCGATCCCCGAGGAATGACCGGACGCATGTCATGAGGGGCATCACGTAGACCCGTCAAGAACGAAAAGGGCGGCCCGAAGGCCGCCCTCTTCCCCTTGAATGTGCTGTGTCTTACTCGGCGCTGAACTTGGTGAGGTGAACCGGGGTAACGGTGCCGGAAGCGCTGACGGTCAGCCCACCGCCGGCGCAATTCGCGCCGACCACGCACTCGGTCTTCGTGCCGTCGTTGCTCTGCAGGGAGGTGTTCGCAGGGTTAGTGTCGATCGAGAGAGTAACGCCGGCCGGCGGGAAGTTGGCGGCGAAGTTGAGGGTAAGCGCGAGACACGGGGCGGAGGTCCCGAGAGGGAACACCGGCCCGGTCGCCTCGGTCAGCCAAGTCACCGTTGTGCGGACGAACCCGGTCCCCGAGCCCGGGAACACGGACTGACCCGTTGCATTGCTGCAGGGGTTGCCGGCCGTTGCCGCCGGAACGGTGATCGAGGCGGACGTCACGGCGTCCGTCGGCGTGTAGTTGATGCGGACGTTGACAGTCCGGATCTTCGAACCGGCCGCACTGTCCTCGTTCAGGAGCGTGCCAGCGTTGTCCGTGATCGAGATCGGGATCGTCACGGAGGCGGGGTTCGGGCCCAGCCCACCCGTCGACGCCGGGATCGAGATCACGTCTTGAGCGTTGGCGCTCCGACCGAAGGCCAGAACCGCCAACCCGACCATGGCCGCGAGCTTGAAGGAAGCCTTTTTCATATTCTCAAAATCTCCTTAGTCTCTTTGGACGTTGCCGGCGGCGGGCGCTGACCCGCCGTCGGCAACTGATCCTGTTAGCTCGATGCTACGGCCCGGGGTTCGGGACGACCGCGTTCAGGAACGCGTTGATGTAGGCCAGGTCGCCGCCGTCAACGAATCCGTTGCTGTTCGCGTCACCAGAGCAGACGGCCGGGAGCGCGAGCACGCCATTGAGGTTCGCGTTGATGGCCGCGAGATCACCGCCATCGAGGAAGCCACCATTGTTGCCGTCGCCGCGGACCACGTACGTCCAGTTCGACGTCCACGTGGCGGAGGCGGGGCCGGGGTTCGTCACGACGATCGGGCCCGAGACGGCCGGACCGGCCGGGATGTACTGGCCAGCGGTGACCTGGATACCGGTCGGCGTGTCGACGATGCTCGTGACCGGGACGCCCGCGAGCGTGACGGAGACGAACGCGTCGAAGTCGGTGCCGGTGATGTTGACGACGCGGCCGCCGCTCATGTTGCCGCAGAGGACGTCGACCGCCGTGATGACCGGCGTCACGATCGGCTGCGTCACCGTGATGACCTTGGTGCAGGTCGCGGTGCCGAGGCCGTCGTTGACGGTCAGCTTGGCGTTGTACGAGCCCGGGAACTGGTAGACGTGCGGGATGTTCGCGACGTTCACCGTGGGCGAGCCGTCCCCGAAGTCCCAGCTGTAGGAATAGGTCCCCGAACCGCCGATGGCGGAGCCCGTGAAGGCGACGTTCAGCGGCGCGGTGCCCGAGGTGGGCACGGCGTCACAGATCGCCTGGAGCGGGCAGAGGGCGTTCGCGGGTCCGGCGCACGGCGTGGTCGAGATCGAGAGCGACCAGCACTGGATGGCGCCGGTGTCGCCGGTGGCGGCGTCATTGACGCGGAGCTTCCAGGTGCCGTTCGCGACGGCGGCCGGGAGGTTGGCGTACACCGAGAGCGGGGTCTCGGGACGGTACGGGTTGGCGGCGACGAACGGAGCCGAGCCCGCGCCGATGGCGGTGGCGCCGGCGTCGTCGAACGTGGTGGGCGTGCCGCACGCCGTTCCGAAGTTGTTGGCGCTGCTGCCGCGGCGGTTGGCCAGCGCGACGGTGGTCCCGTTCGGCGCGATGAGCGAGATGGTGAGGTCGGAGTCCCAGGTGTGGGTGATGTAGATCGACGCCGTGACCTTCGCGACCGTGCCCACGAGGCCCGCGACGATGTTGTTCGAGTCGATCGTGGCGTTGTCGTTGATGGTCTTCGGGATGTCGACCGAGGTGAACACGGTCGGCGCGCCGGGCGCGGCCGTGGAGACGACCGTGAGGGAGAACGGAATCGTGAAGAGGCCCTCGGCCGTGGTCACGATCAGGGTGAAGTCGATGACCGTCCCGCAGGCGATCGCGGGGCTGGTGGTGACGTAGAAGCCGGGGGCGTTGGTGGCGCCCGAGCCGCCGGCGGCGATGTTCGGCATCCCCTGCGGGATGCTCTGGATCGTCACGCCCGGCGTGCTCGTCGTCAGGACCGTGCTGATCGCCGTGGCGCTCGCGTTGCCGAGGTTCGAGAGCGTCACGCGGACCGTGTTGCACTCGCCGACGTTGACGTTCTGGTCGCCGTTGCCGGCGCCCAGGGCCGTCGAGGTGTAGACCAGGTTCGGACCGGGACCGGCCACCGGGATCCGGGCCTGACGGATGTCGGCCTGGCCGGACGGCTTGAGCACGGTGGCGATGCTGTTGTCGCCCCAGGTGTCGTAGATGTAGTCGTCGTCCATCCGGGCTTGGTCGTAGTCACCCATGTAGGTGGTGTTGACGACCGGGTCCTGCCCGAAGTACGGCCGGAACTGCTTGGTCGTGACCAGGAAGTCGGCCGCCTGGAACGTCGCGACGCCGGCGCCGTCGATGGTGGCGATGCGGCCCCACCGGTCGATCAGGAAGTTCGCCGCGTCACGCCGCTGGTCGTACCAGCCGACGTACAGGTAGTTCCCGGCGGGCGAGACCGCGATGGTCGGGAAGTACTGGTACCGGTTGGTGACGGTGTTGATGGTGGTCTTGGCGGACCAGGTCGAGCCGCCGTCCGTCGAGGTGACGAAGTAGCAGTTCGAGTCGGCGCCGGCCGCGGTGCTGACCACGTCGTTGAAGACGAGGTAGAGCACGTTGGCGAGCGTCGGGTGGTTCACGACCTGCGGGAAGGAGTTCGAGCGGAAGCCCGTCGTGATCCCGAGGTTGCCGTTCACGCCACGGCCGATCAGGGACGCCGCCGTGACGACCGGGCCCCAGCTGAGGCCCTGGTCGGTCGACTTGCGCATCCTGATCTCCGGGCTGTTGCCGGCGGCCGAGTCGTAGCTCTGGTGCCAGAAGGCGTAGACCGCGTGGTCGGCGCCGACGGTGACCCAGGCTCCCTGCTCGGAGTTGATGATCTGGACACCCGGGCTGGGGCCCCAGGTCAGACCGTCATCGGTGGAGCGGGTGAAGTAGATGCCGCCCTCACCCGTGCCGGAGAAGAGGCGGTAGACGCAGTAGAAGTTGCCGAAGCCCGAGCCGGTCGCGCCCGGGGTGTTGTCGGCCGTGAGCCAGGTCTTGTCGAGGAAGTCGGAGACCTGGTTGAAGCCGGGGCCGGCGTTGACGGCCGGGTCGAAGTTCCCGCCGGTGAAGATGGCCGGGTTGGGGCCGGCGGAGCGGAAGAAGTTGACGCCCGCGCCGTAGAACTGGAGCGTCGTGAAACCGATGGTGCCGGTCTTCGCGCTACGGGCCAGGGTGGGGTCGCCGGCGTCGCCGACGCTCGGGTCGTACGGAAGCGTCCCCTTGTCGGTCCAGTTCACGCCGTTGTTGGTGGAAACCGAGAAGCCGGTGAACTGGTCGTTGACGACGTACGAGCCCGAGTCGTTGTACGCCACGATGACGTTCGAGCCCTCGCCGAGCGCCGCGGAGGTCTCGCTCTGGGTATCGAGCGGGAAGACGTCCAGCGTGGGGTCGTTCACCAGGAAGTTCGGAGGCGCGAGGTTAGGAGCGACGCCCGTGTGCGGCTTGGCCTGGGGGCCCTTGCCACCCGGAACGCCGTACTTGGCGACGATTCGCGCCTGACCGCCCGAGGAGAGCTTTTCGAAGGCCGCCGGATTCGACCACAGGGCGTAGTCGGCGGACGTGTCGGCGAGCGGCGCCTTTACCGCTGCGGTCGACTTGGCCCCTGCCTTGGAGGATCCGCTGGCACCAGCGGCTCCCTTCTCGGCGTGGAGCGAGAACGTGGCACCCAGCGCCACGATCCCGAGAACCATGAGTTTTGAGAAGCGCCTCATAACTATTCCCCTACCTCCTTTCGCCAAGAACCTGAAAGGTCTCTGCGAAGAAAAAGAATTCACGCATTTATGCTCCTACGTTATGGATGACAGGCCGTATCTGTCAAGTGGTTTCCTGAAAGCGATTTATCGCTGCTTTCTTGCTCGCCCTCGCGGGCCGGAGATCGCGGTAAATGCTGAAACAGCATGAGGTTCCGGCTCGCGCCAGGCTCAGGGGCCTGGTTCGGGACGGTCCGGGAACCCGTCAAACGCGCCGACAAGGGCAGCGCCATCGGCGCCGCTAGGTCGCGCGAACGGGAGCCGGGCCGAACAGAGGGTGAGTGACCCTCTCGACTGGAGAAGAGCATCCGCTGCCCGGAGGCTATCTCGACCCGCCCGCCTTGCCAAGACGAAAAAGCGTGATTCACCCGCGTCATGTCCCCACGTAGCGGAGCGCCCAAGGGAATTCCGCGACGAACTCCTGCTCGGCGTCCTTCAGAAGGGCGCGCTCCCAGGCCTCCGGCGCCAGCTCGGCGGCCGGGGACAGCGCCCGGATGCTGCGCCGGAGCGCGATCTCGAGGAGGAGCTGATCGGTGCGGGACAGGGGCTTCTGGAGCGCCTCCACCAGGGCGTGCATCGCGGAGGCGAGGCTGCGCTGACGGTCGGGGCTGCCGGGGAGGAGGAGGAGGACGTACGGGTACTTGAGGTCTTCGCTCTGCTCCAGGTGCGGCGCGTCCCGCATGAGCGCCTCGTCCAGCCGCTCCAGCTCGTCCCACTCGGCCTGCGCCGAAACGCGCTCGGCCGCCAGGGCCGCCCGCCGGCCTTCCAGCTCCTCGGACTCGAGGGCGAGGAGCGGGATGAGCGACGAGCCGGCCTCCTCGGCAGCTGCCCGGCTCCGCTCCTCGGTGAGGAGCCGTTCGTCCAGGGCGAGATGCTCGTCCTGCACGCGGAGGCGCTTCATCCGCCGGGCCAGCTCGCTCCACCTCTCCTGGAGCGCGCGCTTCTCGCCCAGGTGGTGACGGTGCTTCCGCATCTGGATCCGGAGCGCGGCGGTCGCCATCACGAGCTGCTCGAGCGTCAGGCTCCGGTAGAACTGCACCGCGGCGTGCTCGACGGCGTGATACGAGTTGTCGACCAGCTCGTTGCCGACCTCGCGGATGCGCGGCGCGAGCTCGATGCGGGCGCTGGGCAGGCCGAGGCCGTCCACCACGATCGGGCGCGAGACGAGCCGCGAGCCCGAGTCCGAGACTTCCCAGTAGCTCTCGTAGCGGGGCTCGTCCGCCCGGGAGGGCTCGGCACGCGCGAACTCCGGCGCGGCCGACGCCGCGTCCTCACCGGCACCGTCTGGCGGCGATCCCGAAGGCACTCCGCCTATGTTGCGGTTCGCCGGCTGCGCTTGTAAAGCGAGACCGCCCGTTTCCCGCGGGCTCGATCTAGACTCCCGGCGTGAGCCGAGAGTTCGACCAGGGGCGCGGTGCCCACTTCCCGATCCAGACCGACGTCGCCGAGGCGTGCCCGAAGTGCCCCGGCGGGCACCTGATCCGTTCGCGCACCCGCGGTCTGGAGCGGACCGTCCGCCATCTCTTTCCGGTGATGCTCTACCGCTGCGACTTCTGCGGATGGCGCGGGTTCGCGGTGTCGGGCGAGGCGTGGTTCGACTGGAGCCTGAAGTTCCGGCGCGCCTTCGGACCGGTCGTGGTGCTGACGATCCTGCTGTCCGGGCTCGCGCTCTTCCTGTCGGAGCAGGGGATGCTCGGACCGGGATCGGGATCCTCGTCCGGCGCTCCCAAGCGGCAGGGGCCGCGCCGCTGAAGTTCCGCTAGGAGCGCCGGCGCCTGGACCGGGGCGTCGATTCCGCGCCCGCGGCGCGCTCCTTCTCCTTCTCGCCCGGCGCGGTGAAGCCGCGGTGCGCGAGGACCTTCCAGAGTCGCTCTCCCAGGACGTCGACCGCCACGTCGAGCGGCACCAGGTCGAGAGCCCCCGACTGGACCGCGAACGCCAGCTGGCTCCGGTCGGGGCGCGCCGACGCCAGGAGGATCGGCACCGAGGAAAGGCCGGGCTGCGAGCGGATCACCCGCGCCACGTCGAAACCGTCCATGCCGTCGAGCGCGACGTCCATCAGGACGGCGTCCACGGGCTTGCTCATCAGGGTCTCCAGGGCCTCCTGCCCGCTCTGGACCTCCAGGGTCCGGCAGCCGCTCTGGCAGACGGCCGTCGCCAGCTTCAGGAGCTGACGCACCTCGCCGTGCACGACGAGGACGAGGGGCTTCCCCTTCCGGACCTGGGTCACCGGAGCGCTCCCCGGCGCCACCTTCCCGGCCTGCTGCCGGAGACCCTTCGAGATGCGCTTCTTCGAGTCGACGTCCGCGGCGGACAGGACGATGGAGTCGAGCGCGATCTCCACCTCGTCGGAGAGCGCCTCGGCCCCCGGGTCCGGCGTCGGGGGGGCGGGCGCAGGCTCCAGCATCGCGAGCTCGGTCTCGAGGTCGGTGGCGTTGGCGAAGCGATCGGCCGGGTCCTTCGCGAGGGCCTTCAGCACGATCTCGCGAAGCTGCGGCGACACGTCGGGGAAACGGCTCAGCGTGTCGGGCACCGGGTCGTTCACGTGCTTCATGGCGATGGCCACCGGGGAGCTCCCCCCGAACGGGTAGTCGCCGGTCAGCGCTTCGAAAGCGATGACGCCGATCGAGTAGATGTCGGCCCGCGCATCCACCGGCATCCCCGTGGCCTGCTCGGGCGACATGTAGTGGGGGGTCCCCAGGATCACCGAGTCGATGGTGAAGTTCTCGTTCACCTTCCCCCGCGCCATCCCGAAATCGACGATCGCCACACCGCCGTTCGCGTCGACGATCACGTTCTGGGACTTCAGGTCGCGGTGCACGAAGCCGAGCGTGTGGATCGCCTCGGAGCCCCGGGCGATCTGGCGCAGGATCGGGACCGCCACGGCCGCGGTGAGCCGGCCGGCCTCGTGGATCAGGGTCCAGAGGTCCCGGCCCGGGATGAATTCCATGGTGATGTACGGGAACTCGCCGCTGAACCCGAAGTCGTGAATCCGCGCGATGTTCGGATGCTTGATCTTGCGGTTGAGATTGATCTCCCTCTTGAAGCGGGCGAGGACCGCGTCGTCGTCCCGGTCCGGGTCGGGCGTGAGGACCTTGATGGCGACCACCTCGTCCAGCTCCAGGTCGAGCGCTTTGTAGACGACGCCCACACCGCCCCGCCCGAGCGTCTCGAGCCAGCGGTAGCGGGGGACGCCCTCGAAGAAGGCCCGCCGCAGCGCTTCCGGCTTCATCCGGGCCGTCCCGTCGGCGATCCCTGCACGGCTCGGCTCGAGGTCATACGCAACCCCGAAGCATACCCGTCACCGCCGTACCCGCCCATAATCGTCCCGTCGTGTGCGGGCGCTACACCGAGGCGAAGCTCGAAGCGCTGCTCCGGAAGCGCTTTCGCTACGCCGAGACGGACGTGGCCCTGGTCCCCCGCTACAACATCGCGCCGAGCCAGGAGGCCCCCGTCGTCGGCGGGCACCCGGAGCGGAAGCTGGCGCTCTTCCGGTGGGGTCTGGTCCCGTCGTGGGCGCGCGAGGAAGGCGGCGGCGCGAAGCTGATCAACGCCAGGGCCGAGACCCTCTCCGGGAAGCCGAGCTTCCGGGAGGCGTTCCTCGCCCGGCGCTGCCTCGTCCTGGCCGACGGTTTCTACGAGTGGAGGAAGACGCCGACCGGGAAGGTCCCGGTCCACATCCAGCTCCCGGACGGCGAGCCGTTCGCGTTCGCCGGCCTGTGGGAGCGCTGGCGGAGGCCGGATCGCACCTCTCTCTTCACGTTCACCATCGTGACGACCCAGCCGAACGAGCTGATGAGGCCCATCCACGACCGGATGCCGGTCATCCTCACACCGGAGGCCGAGGACGCCTGGCTCGACCCGCAGCGCGATCCGGCTTCGCTCTCGACGCTCCTCGTCCCGTACCCGGGCGGGCTCGTGGCGCGGGAGGTCTCCACGCTCGTCAACTCGCCGCGCCACGACGAGCCCGCGTGCGTGACGCCGGTCTGAGCGGCTCGCGCCGCGAGGTCAGGCGACCCGGACCGGCACGGCCATCGAGACGATCGCCTGCGGGAGGCAGGCTCCGTCGCCGCAGGCGGTGAACCTCACCTGCACGACGACGTCGCGCGGCCCCGTGGCCGCCCCTGCCGCCACGTCGAGGACGGCGCGCGCCTCGAAGGTCCCTTCGTGCCCGCGGGTGGTCTCGCCGTCCTTGACGAGGTCGGAGGGCGGCGGCAGCTCGAGCGCGCGACAGGCCAGGTCCGATCCGCCCCACACCTCGAGCGACACGGCCGGAAGGTAGTAGCCCGCCGCGATCCGGATCCCGACCTGCAGCTCCAGCGTCCCGCCGCGGCGCGCCGGCTCGGACGGCGGCTCGACACGCAGCGTGACGGGGACGGAGCGATCCGGCCCGGCGTCCTGGTGCGGGGGATGGGCCCCGTGCGGGACCGCCTCCCCCGCGTCGAGCAGCGCCTCGAGCGCCAGGTACCAGCTCTCCGTGCCGTGGGGGGCGCGCGCCATCAGGCCGGCCACCTCGTCGAGCGCCTCCCGGGCCTCGCGCGCGAGGACGGGATTCTCGGCCGAGAGGCGCGCCAGGGCCCGCGTCGCCCAGCCGGAGCCGGACGGGATCGCCTTGTCGAAGAGGTCCCGCCCCTGCATCAGGAGCGTCTCGTGCCCCTCGCCCGTGAAGCGGAAGCCGGGCCCGTCCGGCCGTCGAAAGCGCGCCCGCAGCGAGGAGACCAGCGCGGCCGCCCGCCCGAGCGCCCAGGCCCGCCCCTCGCCGGAATCCGCGTCGGCCAGGTCGAGGAACGCGTTCGCGAGGTACGTCTCGTCCTCCAGGAACGCCGGGACCTTGCCGATGCCGTCCTTCCAGCTCCGGAGGAGACGGCCCTCCCCGTCCCGCATCGTGCCGTCCACGAAACGGGCCGCGTCGCGAGCGGCTGCCAGGTACCGCGGCTCGGAGAGCGCACGCGACGCCGCCGCCAGGCCCGAGACGGCGAGCGCGATCCAGCCGGAGATCCGCTTGTCGTCGAGAGCCGGCGGGACGCGCCTCTGCCGGTGCTCGTACAGCTTCCGCCGGAGCGGGGCGAGGCGTGCCTCGTCCTCCGGCGAGGGCTCGACGCCCAGGTGGAGGATGTTGAGGCCCGTCGGACGCCCGGTCGACTCGTCGTGGAAGTTCCCCTCGGGAAGGACGCTGTAGTGCCGACCCAGGAACGCCGCGTCGTCCGCGCCGAGCACCTCGGCGATCTCGGCCGCCGACCAGACGAAGAAGCGGCCCTCCTCGCCCTCGGAGTCGGCGTCCGTGGCGGCGAAGAAGCCGCCCTCCGGCGTGCGCATCTCGCGCAGCAGGTAGTCGCCGATCCCCTCGGCGACCAGGCGGAAGAGGCCGCGGCCCGTCACCGCGTACGCCCGGGCGTAGACGCCCAGGAGCTGCGCGTTGTCGGTCAGCATCTTCTCGAAGTGCGGCAGCAGCCAGCGCTCGTCGGTCGAGTAGCGGTGGAAGCCGCCGGCCAGGTGGTCGTGGATCCCGCCGAGGGCCATCGCCTCGAGCGTGCGCGTCGCCGCGTCGAGCGCCGCGCCGTCGCCGGCGGCGCCGCGGGTCAGGAGCCAGTCGAGGGCCAGGTGGGGCGGGAACTTGGGGGCCGACCCGAAGCCGCCGTGCGCCGTGTCGAAAGAGC
>CAYLNK010000034.1:0-32718 GCA_964384675.1 uncultured Holophagales bacterium
GGCCCCCGCCCGCACCGTCGCGTCGTCGGCCCTGGCCACGACGTCCGGGTCGAGGAGCGCGAGGAGCGCGTCGAAGTCCCCGTGGCGCGAGGCGGCGAGGAAGGCGCCGACGACCTCCCGCTTGCGGGCGAGGTCGGCAACCGGGGCCGTCGTGGCTCCCTGGACCCTCCGGCGCGCGCGGCTGGCGAGCTGACGCGCCGCCGCCGGCGTGCGCGCCACGATCGGCGCGATCTCCTCGAAGGGCGTGTCGAACATGTCGTGCAGGACGAAGGCGACCCTCTCGGCGGGCGGCAGCGTCTCGAGGACCACGAGGAGCGCGGCGCCGACGGAGTCGGCCACGAGGGCCTCGTGCTCGGGGTCGGCCCCGCCCGGCCGGCCGGCGGCGGGCTCGGGCTCGTCGGGTCGTTCGGGCTCCTCGCGCCGGGACCTGCGCGAGCGCAGCACGTCGAGGCAGACGCGCGCGACCACGGTGGTCAGCCATCCGCCCAGGTTCTCGACCTCCTTCGCGCCGGAGCGGCTGAGGCGCAGCCACGACTCCTGCACGGCGTCGTCCGCGTCGCTGCGTGAGCCGAGCATCCGGTAGGCGACGGCCTCGAGGTGGGTCCTGTGGGCTTCGAACCGCTCCGCCAGCCAATCGTGCTCCATCGGTCACATTCCCTCGCCGCGTTTCGTCAGAGCGGTACGGATGGATGTTCGCATCCCCGAATCACCACGAAGGAGCTTCGATGAACGCCCGCAACGCCACGTACTGGACGGCCACGACCCTCATCGCGCTCGCCTTCCTGTCGGGAGGCCTCGCCTACCTGCTCCGTGCGGAGGTGCCGCTGCGCGGCATGGCAGCGCTCGGATACCCCGCGTACTTCGTGACGATCCTCGGCGCGGGGAAGCTGCTGGGCGGTTTCGCCCTTCTCGCGCCGCGGCTTCCAAGGCTCAAGGAATGGGCCTATGCGGGCATCACGTTCGACCTGGCCGGGGCGGCCTGCTCGCACGCGGCCGTTGGAGACCCCGCGATGAAGGTGGCCGCGCCGCTGATCCTCCTCGGGATCGCCGGCGCGTCGTGGGCTCTCCGGCCGGCGAGCCGTGTCCTCGGCGTTCCCGGCCTCCCCCTCGCGATTCGCCATGACGTCACGGGTATGACGAACGCAGCCCCGTCGATGTGACGGGCGGCCACGGCATATAGTGGGGCTGGAGGGCCATCGGTGGGCGATCTCCAGCCTCACGGACCGTCCACGTCCTCCGGGGGCCGTGCGCCCCAGCCCGGGGAGCCCGTGCCCGCCACCTCCGGGGTGATGACGATCCGGCTCCGGAGGAGCGCGGGCAAGAGACGGCTGGGGTTCGCGGCGCTCCTCCTCGCCCTCGCCGTCGGCTCCGCCACGCTCTTCGCCTCCTTCTATCGGGACGCCAAGAGGGCCGCCGTCGCGAGCCTCCACGAGGAGCAGAGGATCCACGCGCGCCAGGCGGCCCGCGGCATCGAGGACTTCTTCGCGACGTGGACGAGCTCTCTCACCGCCCTCTCACGGATGGAGGAGATCGTGAAGGGCGACGCCACCGGCCGGCGGGAGATCCGGCTCCTGTTCGAGGCCCATCAGGAGCAGCTCCGTTCCCTCAGCCGGGTGGACGAGAACGGCGTGATCCGAATCTCCTATCCGTTCGAAGGGGCCGAGGGGGCCGACGTCTCGGACCAGAAGCACGTGCGCGAGATCCGGCGCGATCGGAAGCCCGTCGTCAGCGACGTCTTCCGGGCGGTGCAAGGGTTCGACGCCATCGCGCTCCACGTGCCGGTCTTCGACGGGACGGAGTTCCGCGGCTCGATCGCGATCGTCGTCAACTTCGAGAGCCTCGTGAAGCGGTACTTCGACGTGATCCGGATCGGCCGCACCGGCTCCGCCTGGGTGGTGAGCCGTGACGGGACGCTGCTCTACACGCCGGTCCCCGGGCTCACCGGGAAGTCGGCCCTCGAGAGCTTCAAGGCGTTCCCCGGCGTCGTCGCGCTGCTGACCGAGATGCTCCAGGGCCGGGAGGGCGTCGCGACCTACGTCTCGGACCCGCTCGGCAACGGGGCTGCCGGTCCGGTCCCCCACTACGCCGTCTACGCGCCGATCCGGCTCGGCAGCACGTTCTGGTCGATCGTCGTCGCCTCCTCCGAGCCGGAGCTCCTCGCCGGTCTCGACTCCTTCCGGAACCGGCTGGCGCTGGTCGTCGGCCTCGTCTTCGTCGGCGGGGTGCTGCTCTCCACCGTCGCGGCCCGGTCGTGGCTGACCCTCCGGGAGGAGACCCGCCGCCGGCACGCGGAGGAGGCGGCCCGCACGAGCGAGCGGCTGCGGGCCCTGATGGCGAGCGCGGTCTCCGAGGTCCTCTTCTACCTCGAGGTCGAGCCCGGCGGGAGCTACCGCTTCCTCTCGGTGAACCCCGCCTTCCTGAAGTCGACGGGCCTTCTCGAGAGCGACGTCGTGGGGCGCACCGTCGCGGAGGTGATCCCCGAGCCGGCCCGCGGGATCGTGACCGCGAAGTACGCCGCGGCCATCGCGACCGGAAAGACGCTCACCTGGGAGGAGACCTCCGTCTACCCGGCCGGGACCCGCCACGGCGAGGTGTCGATCACCCCGATCTTCGACGCCTACGGCCGCTGCCGGAACCTCCTCGGCACGGTGCACGACGTCACCGAACGCAAGCGGACCGAGGCCGAGCTGGAGCGGCACCGTCTCCACCTGGAGCTCCTCGTCGAGGAGCGGACGGCCGAGCTGGCCCAGAAGACCACCGACCTCGAGCGCTCCCAGGTGGCGCTCGAGGGGCTGCTCGAGGACGTGAAGCGGGCGAATCGCGAGCTGGGGGCCGCCAACGCCCGGCTGCTCGAGGTCGATCGGCTCAAGTCGCTCTTCATCGCCACCATGAGCCACGAGCTGCGCACGCCGCTGAACTCGATCATCGGGTTCACCGGGATCCTCCTCCAGGGGCTCGCCGGACCCCTGAACGACGAGCAGAAGAAGCAGCTGGGCATGGTGAAGGGAAGCTCCCAGCACCTCCTGGCGCTCATCACCGACATCATCGACCTGAGCAAGATCGAGGCGGGGAAGATCAGCCTGACCCGTGAGGAGGTCGACCTGTCGCGCCTGGCCCGGGAGGTCGTGTCGTCCCTCGAGCCGACGGCCGCCCGGGCCGGTCTGGCCCTGGCGCTCGAGGCGCCCGAGACGCTGCCGGTCGTGAGCGACGGGCGCCGCATCCGCCAGGTCCTGGTCAATCTCGTGGGGAACGCGGTCAAGTTCACCGAGAAGGGATCCGTCACCGTCGCCCTGGAGCGGCGGGACGGCTCCGTCCGGATCGCCGTGAGGGACACGGGGCCGGGGATCCGGCCGGAGGACATGGAGCGGCTCTTCCAGTTCTTCAGCCGGGTCACGGCGGCGGACCAGCCCGCCCGCGAGGGCACCGGCCTCGGCCTCTACCTGTCCCGCAAGCTCGTCACCCTTCTCGGCGGCGAGATCCAGGCGCAGAGTGAGCGGGGTCGCGGGAGCGAGTTCGCGTTCACGCTCCCGGCCGAGGCACCAAAGGAGGCCATGTGAAGCGGATCCTCGTGGTCGAGGACAACGAGAGGAACATGTACCTCATCACGTTCATCCTCGAGAAGATGGGCCACGGCGTGCTGCGCGCGGTCACCGGTGAGGAGGGGGTCGAGGCCGCGGAGCGGGAGCGGCCCGACCTGATCCTGATGGACATCCAGCTGCCGGGGATCGACGGCCTCGAGGCCACGAAGCGGATCCGGGCGTCGGCCGCGGCCCGGGAGATCCCGATCGTCGCGATCACCTCGTTCGCCATGACCGGCGACCGGGAGCGGCTCCTCGCGGCCGGGTGCAACGGCTACATCGAGAAGCCGATCGACCCGGAGACCATCATGGACCAGATCTCCGGGTTCCTGGGGGGGCGCCCATGAGGGTCCTGGTCGCCGACGACCTGGCGGAGAACCGCTACTTCCTCGAGGCGCTCCTCAGAGGCAACGGCTTCGAGGTGACCTCGGAATGCGACGGGGCCGCGGCCCTCGAGGAGCTGCGGCGCGCCGCGGCGGACCTCGTCATCTCCGACATCCTGATGCCGGGGATGGACGGCTATCAGCTCTGCCGCGCGCTGAAGTCCGACGCCCGCCTCGCCTCGATCCCGGTGGTCTTCTACACCGCCACCTACACGTCGGACGAGGACAGGAGCTTCGCGCTGGGGCTCGGCGCGAGCCGCTTCATCGTCAAGCCGACCGACCCGGAGGAGTTCGTCGGGATCATCCGCGAGGTGCTCGCCGAGGCGCGGCGGGGCCACCTCGCGACCGCGGAGCCGACTCTCGTCGAGACGCCCGACTTCCACCGCCAGCACGACGCCCTCGTGACGAAGAAGCTGGAGAAGAAGGTCGAGGAGCTCGAGGCGAGCGAGGCGCGCTACCGCATGCTCTTCGACAGCAGCCCCGACCCGCTGCTCGTATGCGAGGTGGCGACGGGCAGGCTCCTCGACGCCAGCCCGGCGGCGAGCCGGCTGTACGGGTACACGCGCGAGGAGCTCCTCCTCATGTGGATCGTCGACCTCTCCGCCGAGCCGGAGGAGACGGCCCGGGCGTCGCGCGAGGGGGTCGAGCTCGTCCCGATCTGCTACCACCGGAGGAAGGACGGCACGGTCTTCCCGGTCGAGATCACGGCGAGCTATCGCGACCAGGAGGGGCAACGCGTCAGCCTGATCAGCGTGCGTGACATCAGGGCGCGCCTCGAGGCCGAGGAGGACCTGCGCCGCCTCACGGCCGCGGTGGAGCAGGTGGGCGAGACCGTCATGATCACCGACGCCGAAGGGACGATCGTCTACGCGAACCCGTCGTTCGAGAGGGTCACCGGGTTCACGCGCGAGGAAGCGCTGGGGAGGAAGCCGTCGCTCCTGAAGAGCGGGAAGCACCCGCCGGAGCTCTATCGGTCGCTCTGGGACACGATCTGCGCCGGCAGGACCTGGACGGGACGCTTCGTGAACCGGCGCAAGGACGGGTCGCTGTTCGAGGAGGAAGCGGTCATCTCCCCCGTCCGCGACCGGAACGGCGCCATCGTCAACTACGTCGCCGTCAAGCGGGACGTGACCGAGGAGGTCGCTCTCCGGCGCCAGCTCGAGCAGGCGCAGAAGATGGAAGCGGTCGGGCGCCTGGCGGGCGGGATCGCGCACGACTTCAACAACCTCCTGACCGTCATCCTGGGGCGCGCGAACCTCGCCCTCGGGCTCGGCGCGATCGACCACGCCGTGCGTGCCGACCTCGAGGAGATCCAGGCCGCGGCGGAGCGCGCGGCCGCCCTGACGAGCCAGCTCCTGGTCTTCAGCCGCAAGCAGGCCCTCCAGCCCAGGACCGTCGACCTGAGCGAGGTCGTGGAGAATGCCGGGAAGCTCCTGGGACGGCTCATCGGCGAGGACGTGGAGGTCGCCACCGTCCTCTCTCGGGACCTGCCGGCGGTCCGCGTCGATCCGGGACAGATGGAGCAGGTGATCCTGAACCTGGGCGTCAACGCGCGCGACGCGATGCCGCGGGGCGGCCGTCTGACGATCGAGACGGCCTCGGTCTTCCTGGACGAGGAGTACGCCTCGCACCACCCGCACGTCGTCCCGGGCCGGCACGTGATGCTGGGCGTCAGCGACACGGGCACCGGCATGGACTCCGAGACCAGGGCCCGCATCTTCGATCCGTTCTTCACGACGAAGGAGGCGGGCAAGGGGACCGGGCTGGGCCTCTCGATCGTGCACGGCATCGTGCAGCAGAGCGGCGGCAGCATCTGGGTCTACAGCGAGCCGGGGCAGGGGACGACGTTCAAGATCTACCTGCCGGCCGCCCCGGGTGCGGAAGGCTCCGTTCCACCTCCCGTGCCCACCTTCGCGCCGCGGGGCGACGAGACGGTCCTCCTGGTGGAGGACGAGGCCGCCGTCCGCCGGCTGACGGCCACGCTGCTGCGCTCGAGCGGATACACCGTCCTGGAGGCGAGCTCGGGGGACGAGGCCCTCGCGCTCCTCTCGAAGGGGTCCGGACCGGTCCACCTCCTTCTCACCGACTTCGTCATGCCGCGCATCAACGGACGGGACCTCGCGGAGCGCGCCCAGGCGGTCCGGCCCGACCTCCGGGTCCTCTACATGTCGGGATACACCGACGCCGGCTTCCTCGATCGCACGGCCCTCGGGCCCGCCGACTCCCTCCAGAAGCCGTTCACGAAGGCGGCGCTCGCCCAGAAGGTCCGGGAGGTGCTCGACCGGCAGGGCTGAGCGGCGGCCCGGCTACCGGCCGGCCGTCCGGCGCAGCGAGAAGCGGTGCTTCGGCATCTCGTGCCCTTCGGGCGCGACGAACCGGACGCCGCCGAACCGCACGTCGCCGGACAGGGTGTCGCCGTCCCGGTGCCCCTGGTGCAGGAGGACGCCCCGGGGACGCATGCCGTTCATCGTTCCGAACGTCAGCCCCTCGGGCGTGACCTTCAGGTACTGGAGAGGCCGGGCGAGCTCGACGCCCGCTTCGGGCCACGAGACGAGGGTACCGGTCACGCGTCCTCTCTCCGCGACGAGCCGCAGCGCGAAGCGGCTCTTCGCCGCGGGGTTGATCCACTGCTCGCCGTCCCATTCGCCCAGGTAGTCGCGAGCCTCCTCGGCCGTGGGGAAAGGCGTCGCGAGGAGCCCCTCCACGGTCTCGGACGGCGGGGGCTGGCGCTCGACCTCGGCGATCCGCGCCTTCAGGGCGGCGGCGTCGCGGGGCTCTCCGTACGCCGAGGCGAGCGTCTCGAACGCCGCCCGCGCGGCGGCGCCGCGGCCCTCCATCAGAAGGTCGTCGATCACCTGGGCGAGGAGCGGCTCCGGCGGTGTCAGCGGCGCGCCGAAGGACGCGGTGAGCTTCTCGTACGAAGGCAGGATGCTGGTGGTGGGCGCCTCGGGCGCCGCGAGCATCGAGTAGTCGCGGAACAGCTCGCGCAGGCCGAGGTAGGAGCCGAGGAGCTGCATCGAGGTGTGCGACTCGTGCGCCAGCTTCTCGCGGTACAGGAGCCACGAGGCGGGCGCCGCCGCGGTCAGGCTCCGCCACGACTCGTCGCTCCAGCCGAAGCGGGCCTCGATCGAGGCGTACCTCCGGGGGGAGCCCTTGGCCGAGGCGCGCTCCAGGAGCCTCTTCACGAGCCAGCCGTCGCCCAGGTGCGTCGGCGCGTCGAGCGCGATCACCCCGCGGAACGTCTCCCGCGTCGCCGCCGCGTACGTGGCGAGGATCCCGCCGGACGACGTGCCGACCAGCGTACGCGGGGGAGCGGCCCGGAACTGGCCGTCGAGCGCGGGCAGGAGCTCCTCCTCGACGAAGTCGAGGAACCGGTCGCCTCCTTCGGCGAGCGAGCTGCCGCTCACCGAGAGGCCGGGGGGCGTGAGGTCGCGGATCCGCCCCGCGAAGTCGTCGGTGTTCTCGATCGAGGCGATCACCATCTCGGGGATCTGACCCTTGCGCGCCAGGGCCTCGCTCATCGCGACGACGGGCTGGAGCAGGAACTCCCCGTCGAAGAGGATCAACGTCGGGTACCGGCGCGACGGGGAGCTGGCCGCGAAGGAGCCCGGGAGGTGGACGAAGACGCGGCGCGTCTCCCCCAGGATCTTGGACGCGATCCGGAACGTCCGGCTGCCGCCTCCGAGATGGTCCCGCACCGCCCGGCCGGCCTCGGCGACGAGCCGTGGCGGCGGAGCGGTCGCGCCCGGCAGCTGGGATCCGGAGAGAGCCAGGGCGAGGAGGAGCGTCGTCACGGCTGGCATTGTCGGGCAGGCCCGGTCACGAGCCCGCCGGCTCGTTCCCGTGCCGCGCGCGATAGGCGTCGACCGCCTGCCCGATCGTGGGGAAGAAGTTCTCGACCCCGAGCTTCGTGAAGAGGCCGTACCGCTTCAGGCGGTCCTTCACCGGCCCCTTCATCTCGGCGAAGCAGATCTCGATGCCGGCCTCCTCGAGCTCGCGGTCCAGCTCGGCCAGCTGGTCGGCGGCCGTGGTGTCGACGTCGGTCACGGGCTCGGCCGCGACGACGACCCACCTCGTCGGCGTGGGGGCCTCGGCCACGGCGCGGAGGACGTGCTCGTGGAACGTCTCGGCATTCGCGAAGAAGAGGGGCGCGTCCCACCGGAAGAGGACGAGGCCTGGGATCCGCCTGGCCTCGGGGTGGCGGGAGACGTCGTGGTAGCCCTTGAGCCCGTCGACCCGCCCCAGGACGGCGTCGTAAGGCTGCCACGCCCGCCAGATGAAGCCGAGCAGCGCGAGGCCGACGGAGACGAAGATCCCCTGGATGACGCCGAGGAGCGCCACGCCGAGGAAGCAGACGATCGACAGGACGAACTCTCCGGGCCGCAGCCGGTAGAGGCGCGCGACGCCGGGAACCTCCACGAGCGCGAGGCAGGCGGCGATGACCACGGCGCCGAGCGCCGCGTGGGGCAGATCCTGGAGCAGCCTGGGCGCGAGGATGAGGAGGAGGGCGATGCACGCGGCGCCGACGACTCCCGTGAGCTGCGTCCTCGCGCCCGCCGCCTCGGCCACGGGCGTGCGCGACGCGCTGCTGCTGATCGGGAAACCCTGGAAGAGGCCAGCGGCCACGTTCGCCGCGCCGAGCGCGATCAGCTCCTGGTCGGGGTCGACCTCGTAGCGACCGCGCAGAGCGAACGTGCGGGAGAGGACGCTCATGTCCGCGAAGGCGACGAGGGCGATCGCGAGGGCGTTCGGGAAGAGGGCCCGGGCGTCGGCCAGGGAGAACGCCGGGAGCTGGAAGGCGGGCAGCCCCTGAGGGAGCGGCCCGACGACGGAGAGTCCGGCGTTCGCCGCGAGCTCCAGGGTCGACGCGGCGATCGTCGCGCCGGCCACGGCGACGAGCGGTCCGGGGAAGCGCGGGGCCCATCTCCTGAGCCCGAGGATCACGGCGAGGCAGGAGAGGCCGATGGCCAGGGCCGTCCATCGGATCCGGCCGTCCTCTATCCCGCGGACGAGGCTCGCCACCTCCTGGGGGAGGCTGTGGCCGCTCGAGGAGAAGCCGAGGAGCTTCGGGAGCTGGCCGACGAGGACGGTCAGCGCGATCCCGTTGAGGTAGCCGTACCGGACCGGCTTGGAGAGGAGGTCGGTGATGAAGCCGAACCGGGCGAGACCGCCCGCGATGCACAGGAGGCCCGTCAGGACGGCGAGGAGCCCGGCCAGCGCGACCGCCCGTCGCGGGTCCCCGCCTGCATGCGGGAGGACCGCCGCCGCGATGAAGGCGGCCAGCGCCGAGTCGGGTCCGAGCACCAGGATGCGGCTCGGCCCGAAGACGGCGTAGGCGACGAGCGGGACGATGGTGGCGTAGAGCCCGTAGATGGCGGGCAGGCCCGCGGCCTCGGCATAGCCCATCCCGACGGGCACCAGGATCGCCGTGAGCACGAGGCCGGCGACGAGGTCGTTCCAGAGCCAGGCGCGCTCGTACCGGCGCAGCACCGCGACGAGCGGGAGCCAGCGGGCGAGGCCGCGTGGAGCGGCGCGTCTCGAGAAGGGGTTCCCGGCGGATGCCGCGGCGTCCGGAGTCGATCGCGGGTCCATCCTCTCGCCTCCTCAGGAGCCAAACGGACGCTCCGGAATCTACGCCCGATCCCGCTGGATCGCTCGCTCGCGCATCCCGTACTCTGGGCGCGTGGCCCAGCCCCTCCTCTCGCTGCGGGACGTCACCAAGACGTTCCGCGGCCGCGCCGCGGTGGACCGCCTCTCCTTCGACGTCCAGCCCGGCGAGGTCTTCGCCCTGCTGGGACCCAACGGGGCCGGCAAGACGACGACCGTGCGGATGCTGGTCGGGATCCTCGCGCCCGACTCCGGGAGCCTGGCGTTCTCCCTCCCGAGGGACGCCCGCGGCCGGCCGGACCCGACCCGCACGGCCTACCTCCCGGAGGACCGCGGGCTGTGGCGGGACCAGCCGGTGCTCGGCACCCTCGTCTACCTGGGCACCCTGCGCGGGCTCTCGAGGGCCGAGGCCGGCCGGCGAGCCGAGGAATGGCTCGCCCGCATCGAGCTGCTCGAGCGCCGCAACGAGAAGCTCGAGGCGCTCTCGAAGGGGAACCAGCAGCGCGTCCAGCTGGCCGCCGCGCTGCTCCACCGGCCGTCCTTCGCGATCCTGGACGAGCCGTTCTCGGGCCTCGACCCGATCTCGCAGGAGACGTTCCTCGGGCTCTTCCGGACGATCCGCGAGGAGGGGACGACGATCCTCCTCTCCGCGCACCAGATGGACCTCGTGGAGCGGGCCGCGGACCGCGTGCTCCTGATGAACCGCGGAAGGGAGATCCTCTCCGGCTCGATCGTCGAGCTTCGGCACCGGCATCGGGTCGGGACGCGGCTCCGGATCGTGGCGGAAGACGCCATCGTGGGCACGCCGTTCGCCGGGCTCGACGGGGTGGTCGCCGTCGAGCGCCTGACGGAACGCGAGGTCGCGGTGACCCTCGAGGAAGGCCGGAGCCTGTCTCCGGTCCTCGCGTGCGCCGCCGCCGCGTTCAGCGTCCGCGGCGTGGCGCTCCTGGAGCCTCGCCTCCACGACGTCTTCGTGGAGGCCGTGCGCCGGGACGGCGCCGCGCCGGCGGAGGGGACGTGAGGCTCGAGAGGCGACAGGTCCTGGAGGTGGCCCGGTGGGAGTTCCTCCGCCTCTTCAAGTGGAAGGACCTCGTCTTCGGGCTCGTCTTCTTCCTGGGAGGGGCCGGCCTCCTCGCCGTCCTCGGCGCCTACCTGGGCGGCTCGCGGCGGGACGTCACGCTGGCCGTCGTCTCGGAGCTGGAGCTGCCGTCCCCAGCCCCGGGCAGCCGGCTGAAGCTGCGCAAGGCCGCCGAGGCTCGGATCGAGTCGCTTCGCGCGGAGGTGGGGAGGGGGGACCTCACCGGGCTCCTCGTCGTGCCCCGTGGCCCGGGCGCCGCCGCCGAGCTCTTCGTGCTGAAGGAGCCCCGCTACCGGAGCGAGGTCACCGGCCTCCTCTCGGAGCTGCGCCAGCGCCAGCGGCTCGAGGAGAGAGGCCTCTCCCGGGAGGACCTCGGCTCGATCCTGAGGAAGGCCGAGCTGGACGTGACCTACCACCCGCGGTCGAAGGGGCCGAAAGGGCGAGCCGAGAAGATCGCCGCGCTGGTGGTCGTCGTGCTCGTGGTCATCCTGGCATTCACGAGCCTCGCCTATCTCCTGGCGGGGATCACCGGCGAGAAGCAGCAGCGCGTCTGCGAGCTGGTCGTCTCGGCGGTCTCCCCGCAGGCGTGGATCGACGGGAAGATCCTGGGCATCGCGGCGTTCTCGCTCGTGAACGTCTTTTCCCTGGCGGTGGGGACGGTCGTCGTGCCGCTCTCCCTGGCGACGTTCCTGCCGATTCCGATGCCGACGCGCATCGGCGATCCGTTCGTGCTGGCCGCGCTGGCGCTCGTCGCGATCCTGGGCGTCCTGATGTGGAGCTGCTTCTTCGGCGCGGTCGCGGCGACCATCAACGACCCCAACACCTCCGCGAAGGGTCCGCTCCTCTTCCTGCCTCTCTTCCCCGTGGTGCTCTCGCTCTTCGTCATCGACTCGCCCGACGCGGTGGCCTCGCGGGTGATGGCCGTCTTCCCGCTCACCTCCCCGGCGGCCTTCCCGGTGCGCCTGGTCCTGTCGGACCCCGGGCTCCTCGAGACGGGAGCGGCGCTGGCTCTCCTGGCCGCGACCGTGCTCGTCGTGCGGCGCCTGGCCGGCCGCATCTTCGAGGTGGGCATGCTGATGTACGGCAAGGAGCCGACCATCCCGGAGATCTGGCGGGTGGCCTTCCCGAAGCGCTGACGGGACGCCGGGGTTCTCCGGCCGGCGCCCCGTCAGCGCAGGGCTATTCCGCGAGGACCTTCCGCGCGAGCACGAGGCCGAACTCGCGCGCGGCATCGAACGACTCGCCGGTGATGATCCGGCCGTCGACGACCACGTCGTCGTCGGACCGCCGCGGATCGCCCACGGAATTGGTCGGCAGCATCGTCGCGCCGTTTGCCTCGACGTGCTCGCGCGTCAGGCGCTGGATGACCGTCCCGTTCGCGCCGACCTCGGCGGGCGCGTAGCCGGGCCACGCGACGACCGTGCGCCCCTCGAGGAGGCCGTGGCCGTCGATACGGGCGTACGCCAGCACGGAGACACCGTGGCAGAGGGCGGTGACCCAGCGGTCCCGCTCCACGAAGAGCCGGATCAGCTCCGAGACGTCCTGGCGCACCGTCAGCGAGCCGTTGTAGGCCGGATCCTGGTACGTCCCGCCATACGCGTACTGGTAGGAGCTGGCGCCCCAGCCGCCGACGAAGACGATGGCGGACCAGCGCTCCGGCTCGTTGCGGGCGATCGCGAGCGCGTCGGCGATGGAGAGGTCCGGGGTGACCGCGCCGTCCCCGTCGGTGGTGCCGGAGCCGGCGTGCGGAGCGCTCGGCACGGCCTGCGCGGCGGCCACGTCCACCTGGATCCCGGCCGCCTCCAGCGCGGCGCGCGGCTCGGCGTACTCGCGGTACCAGAAGTCCTTGTTGGCGATCACCATCAGCGCGCGCTTGCCGGTCGCGGGCGGGGGCAGCAGACGCCTCACCTCGCTCGCCAGGGTGTGGCCGAGCGCCGGCGCGGAGGCCCAGTCCTCGGCGGTGATGATGCGGCCGTCCACCACGACGTCGTCGGCGGAGGTCGTCGGGTCGCCGACGGCACCGGACGGATACATGAATGCGCCGTTGGTCTCGACGTGCCAGCGGGTCGACACGGCGGCGTCGGCGTAGTCGACGTCGCCATACCGGAAGCCGGGGCCTCCCCCGGAGTACGCGGCGACGCGGCGTCCCGCGAGCGGGCTCACGCCGTCCACGCGCGCCCAGGCCAGCACAGAGACGCCGTGGCAGATGGCGCTCACCGGCTTCCCCGCCGCGAGCGCGTCGCCGACGATCCTGGAGACGGCCTGGGCGGTGGCGAGGTCCGGGCGGTAGGCAGCGTCGTGGTAGGTGCCCTGGAAGCCGTACTGGTAGCTCGAGGCCCCCCAGCCGCCGACGAACGCGATCGCCGAGTAGTCCGCCGCGTCCACCGCCCAGAGGGGGAGATCGGGCTGGACCGCCTCCGTGAGGTCGCCGCCGTGCGGCACGCAGCGGTCGAGCGTTCCGGCCGCGACCCGTACCGTCAGCCCCTCGGCCTCGAGCGAGGCGCGCAGCGGGCCGTAGTCGGGGGCGTAGAAGTCCCGGTTCGCGAGCACCATCAGCACGGGAGCCGGGGCGGGGGCCTCGGCCGCCGCGGGTGTGCTCGACACCACGGACAGGGCTGTCATGAGGCAGAGCAGGGTGGAGGTCGCGGTCTTCATCTCGTCTCCTTCTCGTTCCCGGTTCCGGCGTCTCGCCGGGCCGTCGTCGAAGGAGAGAATCGGAATCCGCGCGAAAAGGACGACACACCCCTAGACTTTCTCCGTGACCGAGGACGCCGCCGGCGAGATCACCCTCCTCCTGAAGGCGTGCCGGGACGGAGACAAGAGCGCGTTCGACGCGCTGGTGCCGCGCGTCCACGACGAGCTGCGCCGGATGGCGCACCGCCAGCTGCGCGACCTGCGGCCGGGGCAGACGCTCGACACGATGGCCCTCGTCAACGAGGCGTACCTCCGCCTCGTCGACGGGGCGGACCTCGACTGGCAGAACCGCTTCCACTTCTTCGGCGTCACCGCGCGCGTGATGCGCTGGATCGTGGTCGACCACATCCGGACGCGCGTCGCCGAGAAGCGGGGCGGGGCCGTCGCCTTCACGTCGCTCGACCCCGATCTCGCCGGGGAGCGGTCCGAGACCGAGATCGTGCTGGCGGTGAACCGCGCGGTCGAGAAGCTGGCCCTCTTCAACGAGCGCCTGGCCCGCGTCGTCGAGTGCCGCTTCTTCGGGGGGATGAGCGAGGAGGAGATCGCGGCGGCGCTCGGCGTCTCGGCGCGCAGCGTCCAGCGCGACTGGAAGCGGGCCCGGGCCTGGCTGCAGCGGGAGCTGGGCGACCCTCCTTCCGGCGACCCGGTCTGACCTTTCAGTCCAGGGAGAGGAGCCAGACGTCGGCCTCGGTCGTCGCGACGCTCAGAAAGATGGACCGGTCGTCGCTCGAGAGGTCGAGGCTCCTCAGCGAGCGCGGCGTCGTGGTGTGGATCACGCGCGCCTGCTTGTCATCGGTGTGGGTCAGGTACAGCTTGTCCTGATGGGCGAAGACGAGGCGGCAGCCGTCGGACAGCCATCGGGCCGCCGTGCCGAACGTCGAGAGCTTCTCGTACCGCTGCGCCTCGACGTCGAAGAGGTACAGGCCGGTGTTCTGAAGGCTCTCGCGCCCGTCTCTCCGGTATCCGGTGCCGGCGAGCCGCCGGCCGTCCGGGGACCACGACTGCGCGACGAAGTGAGTGAAGAGCCCGGGCGCCGGCGGTGTCTCGACGAGCCGGTCCTCCCGCACCCTGGTGCCGAGCGACAGGAGGACCGTCCTGCCACCGAGCCGGCTGTACGCGAGCCGCGTCCCGTCCGGCGACCAGATCGGGAGGACCGCTCCCGGCGCCGGCTCGTCGGTGACCGGGACGGCGCCGGTCCCGTCGGCGTACGCGGTCCAGACCTGGTACGTCCCCCCGCGGTTGGAATAGAAGGCGAGGCGGCCGTCCGGCGACCACCGCGGCGCCTGGTCGCTCGGCCCCTCGAGCGTGACGAGGCTCGGGCTCGATTCCCCCAGCTTCAGGACGTAGACGTCGGGCTGCGACCCGGTGGTCTGGTACGCCAGCAGGGTCCCGTCCGGGGAGATGGCGGGGTTCGTGACCTCGCTGGACGTCAGGGTGACCGGGCGCGGCTCGGCCACCACCTTCTCGCCGGCCGGGTCGAAGCCGAGGACCTCGATGTTCTGCGTGTAGGCGAGGGACCCGAGGGCCAGGCGCCTGCCGTCGGCCGAGAAGGAGACGTGGTGCGCCCGGGACGCCGGCGTCGGCACCAGCTCCGGGCGACCCGAGGGCCGGCCGCTCACCGGATCCACCGCGATCCGCCAGAGGGCGAAGGTGCCCTTCCGGTCGCTCAAGAAGTAGAGCGAGTCGCCGGTGGGCGACCAGACCGGCGCCACGTCGACGAAGGCGTCGTCGGTCACCGCGACGGGGTCGCCGCCGCTCACGGAAACCGTGAAGACGTCGCGCTGGTAGCCGTGGTGCACGCCCCAGTAGGCGAGCCGCCGGCCGTCCGGCGACCAGGTGGCCTGGACGGCGTCGCCGACGTCGAGCGGCGTCGTGCCCCCCGTCGCCACGTCGACCACGAAGAGGCGGCTCGGGTAGCTGGTCCGGGTCGACCCGTCGACCGCGTTCTCGCTGCAGACGATTCGCGTGCCGTCCGGCGACCAGGCCGGGTTGAAGCCGAAGGTCGTCACCTGCCGCACGGCGTCTCCCGTGGCGGACATCACGAAGATCCCACCGCCGCCGTGCAGGCTGCGGCGGAAGGCGATCCGCTTCCCGTCCGGCGCGAAGGCGGGCTGCGTGTTCTCGGCCCCGCTCCCGGCGGTGAGGCAGGCGGCCGACTTCGTCCCGACCCGCTGGAGGAAGAGGTCGGACGTGCCGGGACCGCGCCCCTCGTAGACGACGAACGCACCGTCGGGGGAGAGGCTCGGGAACACCTCCGCTCCGAGGCGGTCGGTCAGCTTGGTGACGACGGCATCCTGCCACGCGACGGCCGCCACGGGACGACGCCCCCGCGAGGTCAGCCAGCCGGCGAGCGCCAGGACCGCGACGACGGTGATGACGGCGGCGACGGTGCCGATCGTGCTCCGTGATCGGCGCGCCGAGGTGGGGCCGGGGGTCTCGACGGCGAGGGGGCCGGAGCCGGGGAGGGGGACGGGAGCGACCCCGTCCGAGGACGCCGCGTCGGCAGGCAGGCTGCGCTGGAATCGGCGGAGGGCGGCCCGCACCTCCTCGGCCGTCTGGTACCGGAGGGCGCGGTCCTTCTCCAGGAGGCGCGCCACGATCCGCTCCAGCTCCTCCGGCACCTCGGGCCGCGCGGCTCTCACCGGGGGCGCCGGCCTCTCGCTCAGGATCGCGTCGAAGGTGAGGGCGAGCGTCGCGCCCACGAACGGCGCCTCTCCCGCCAGCATCTCGAAGAGGACGGCTCCGAGCGCGAAGAGGTCCGTTCGCGCGTCGACCCCGTCCCCTCGCGCCTGCTCCGGCGACATGTAGCGGACCGTTCCGAGCACCGCTCCCGGTACGGTGAAGTCGCTCGGGCCGGACGGCGTGTCGCCCGACCGGCCCTCGGTGAGCTTGACGAGGCCGAAGTCGAGCACCTTCACGTAGCCGTCGCGGCGGCGCATCAGGTTCTCCGGCTTGATGTCGCGGTGCACGAGCCCGGCCGCGTGGGCCGCGCTCAGGGCACCCGCCACCTGCAGGGCGATCTCGGTCGCCTCGCGTATCGTGAAAGGCCCCCGGGCGAGGAGCCGGCGGAGCGTGTCGCCCTCGATGTGCTCCGAGGCGATGAAGGCGACGCCGTCGGCCTCGCCGACCTCGTAGATCGTCACGATGCCGGGGTGATTCAGCGCCGAGGCGGCGCGCGCCTCGCGCTGGAACCGGAGGAGGCGGTCGGCGTTCCGCGTGAACTTCGCCGGCAGGATCTTGAGCGCCACCTTGCGCGGCATCCGCGCGTCCTCGGCGAGGTAGACCTCACCCATCCCGCCCACCGCGACGAGAGAGAGGACCTGGTAGTGGGCCACGCGCCGCCCGATCGGCGAGCCGTCCGCGCCCGGGCCCTCGGGCCCGGGCGCCGTGCGGCCCTCGTCGAGGACGACGGTGTCCTCCGGGGACCTCGGGCGCCGCTCGCGGAGCGCGGCCCCGACGTCGAGACCCGGCAGCAGGGACCCGAGCGAGCGGTCGATCGGGCCGGGGCCCGCCTCGGCGGCGCGCAGCAGGCTCTCGACCTCCGCGCGGAGCGACGCGTCGTCGCCGCACGCGGCGGCGAGGAGCGCGTCACGATCCCCGGGCGCGGCGTCCAGGGCTGCCTCGAGGATGCGGTCGATCGCGGCCAGGCGCCTCGGGTCCATCGGTGGCCGCAATCTACAGGAGCGGCCACCGTCAAGGCGGTCCCGGTCCGGGCCGTCAGATCCGGATGATGACCCGCATGTCCGAAACGCTGCGCGTACGCTGCTTCAGGCTCCGCCCCTTCCCGAGCGAGGACTGGTTCCCGTCGACGGTGTGGACGACGCCGCCGCCGGAATCGCTCACGACGATCCCGATGTGTCCGTTGTTCATGACGTAGATGTCGCCCGGGAGCCAGGGGCCCCACGCCAGGCTCACGTTGGGCGTGTCGAAGGCCCAGGCGGCGAGCCGGCTGCCGCTCCAGAGCTTCTCGGGGATGAACGGCAGCGGCATGGCGTACTTGTTGGCCGCCTCGCTCAGGCAGTAGTAGACGAAGAAGCCGCACCACTCGTGGTTCGTGGAGAGCGGCGAATGCGCCCGCAGCTTGTAGACGTCGATCCGTGGGCCGCGGTTGTTCTGGCCTACCTCGCGGACGTTCCGGGCCTCCTCCCGGAGCGCGACGACCGCCGCCTCGTACCGGACCTGAGCGTAGAGATCTGGCATTCCCGTGGTCCTCTCTTCCGGGACGGCTCCGGCGTGTCGCCGGGCCTTCCTCGAAGGGAGGAATCGGAAACGGGGGGAAAAGGACGACACGGAGGCCGAGCGGCCCCGCCTCGCCCTCAGCGCGAGAACGCGATCTGCGCGAAGAGCGTCCGCCCCGGGTACGTGAGGTACGAGCCGGCGAGCCCGGGGCGCCCGCCGAAGTAGTAGCGGGGCTCGTCGTCGAACGCGTTCTTCACGCCCGCGCGGAGCTGCAGCCCGGGGACGAGGAGGTCGTTGCGGGTGACGGCGACGTCGACCACGGTGTAGCCCCTGGCGTCGGTCGGCGTGCTGCGGTCGCCGACGTACGTGGCCCGGCCCGCCAGGAGGAGGCGCGGCGTCGCACGGAAGAGGACCGAGAGGTTGCCGAGCCACTCGGCGACGACACCCGGCGTGGTCAGGACGCTCCCGTCGTTGCGGTCGTCCTGGGCGTCGGTGAACGAGACGTTCGACTGCAGCTTCAGGCTCGGCGTGAGCTGCTGTTCCCACTCGAGCTCGAAGCCCCGGGCACGCCCGGAGCGTGAGTTGTCGAAGCGGGTCGGCCCCGCCGCGTAGATCATGTCGTCGATCCGCGAGGTGAAGAGCGTCCCCCGCACGACCGTTCGCGGCAGCCGGTAGACGGCGTTCAGCTCGGTGGTCCGGTTCACCTCGAAATCCGGCCTCGGGGTGCTGGTCCCCGCGGTGTACTCCTCGAAGAACGTCGGTGCCCGGAACCCCTCGGCGTACTGGAGCTTCACGATGAAACGGTCCGACGCCCTGAGCACCGCCGCGAGCCGTGGGGTGAGGCGGTCGCGGAGGTCGCTGTACCGGTCGTACCGGACGCCGGCCGTGACGGCGATCCGGTCGGACAGGTCGACCCGATCCTGGAGCACCAGGCCCAGCACCCGGCGAGGCACGCCGCGCAGGACCAGCACGGGAGGCGGCGGCTGGGGCGGCGGCTGCGCCGGCGGCTGGCTGGTCGCCTCGTCGATCGTGCCGTCGGCGTAGGAGGCGGCGAGGAGGAACGAGTGGTGGCGCCAGCCGTCCCACGTCACGTCGAGCCCGGTCTTCGCGATGCCGCCCCGGAAGTCGCTCCGCTGGGTGTCGAGCCGGTCGTGCTGGAACGAGGCGTGGACCTCGGCGCGCAGCGACGGAACGAGGTCGCGTCCGTAGCGACCCTCGACGATCCAGTGGGTCTGCTCGCTCGACGCGCTCCCCTGGGTCACGGGGTCGTCCAGCTCGCGGGTGATCGCCTCGGCCTTCAAGGAGAAGCCGCCGCGCGACGCGAGGAGCGCGCCCCAGCCCCGGGTGTCCTTCGCCTCGCGGGGGGCGGGGAGCGGCGCGTGCCGGCCGGTCAGGCCGGCCCCCGAGAGCGAGACCTTCCACCCGTCGGGCCGGTCCCCGAAGGAGAGGTGCGCCCCAGCGGACGTGGCGCGATCACCCCCCTGCCGGAGGAAGAAGCGGTTCCGATCCGTGCGGGTGACCAGGTTCACGAGCCCCATGAACGCGAAGTCACCGTAGATGACCGACCCGGGACCGCGGATCACCTCCATCCGGGCGATCGCCTGGATCGGCAGCTGGAGCGCGATGCCGTTGATCCCGGCGCTCTCGCGGGAGAGCGGGACGCCGTCCATCAGGACCTTCACGTTCCCCGAGTTGAAGGGGAAGTCGAGACCGCGGACGATCATCGACGGCTGTCCGCCCGGGTCCCTCACCGCCTGGACGCCGGCCACCAGCGAGAGCGCCTCCCACGCCGTCTCGATCCCCATCGCCTCGAGCTCGTCGCCTGAAAGGACGCTCACGATCCCCGGGACGAAGTCGGCGTTCAGGCGCGTCTGCGTGGCGACCGCGGTCTCCTCGTTCAGGATGGCCATCAGCTTGGCCATCTCCAGATCGTCGGACGTCGACGGCGGGGCCTCCGGAGTCTGAGCGGGCGCCGCCTGCGTGGCGAGACACGCGAGGGCCAGCAGCATCGGAAGTCGGGTCGTCCTCATCACGTCTTCTGCGCTCGGGTTGGATGGATTATCCCCCTGGGTGGGGGGCCGTCCTACGGTCCCGGGTCCATCGCCACGAAGGCGCCGTCGTCGCTGCGCGCTCCCGGCGTCCCACCGTCATTGATCACACCGTAGACGACGAACGGGTTGCTCCCTGACGTCCTCACCACCTTCACGTAGGCATGCCTCGTGTCCGGCGCGTTCGCCGAGAGGATCCCGGACAGCTGGGTCCAGCGCCTCGCCGGGAGTGACAGGTCGAGCGTCTTCACCAGGCTCCCGGTCTCGCCGTCGTGGATCTCGATCCGGTAGGCGCTCCCGCTGCCGTCCACCTCTCCGGTGTTGACGAGCGCCAGGTTGGAGCGGTTCTCCGCGTCCTGCTGGAGCCCGTACACCCAGGCGGTGTCCGTGGCCGCGGCTCCGTACGGGACGGCCGCGTAGAAGAGACCGAAGCGGCCGCCCTCCGCCGCGGCCGAGGAGGTCCGAGCGCCGAGGAAGAGGCCCTCGGCGTCGCCGCCGTCCACCTCGGCGAAGAGCGCGCCGGCGAACGTCGGGCCCGCGGGCCCGATCCCGGGGACCTGCCTGTCCCGCAGGTACTGGACGAGCGCCGGGATCACCACCTGCTCGCCCGAGTCCACCTCCAGCGTGAACGTCGCGGCGCCGGTGGCGCCGACGGCGTCCGACACGAACGAGAGCCGCACCGTCTTTCCCGTCCCCGACCAGTTCGTCGCGACGAGCTCGCTCGAGAAGCTGCTCGGCGCCGCCGTCTCCACGATGACCGGTACGGTCATCCCCTTCCTCCCCTTCAGGGCGTCCGCCGGGACGGGCGGGACGAAGGAGCCGTCCGAGGTGACCTGGTCGTTGATCACACCGTACGCGTAGAACGGTGCGGTGCCGGCGACGCGCTCCACCCTCACGTATCCGTTCGACAGGCTCAGCCCGTTCGACGCGAGGATCCCCGAGATCTGCGTGAAGGCGCCCGGCGCGAGGGTCACCTCGGGCAGCACCTGCGACCCGGGACGCGCGGGGTCTCCCGAGTACACCGTGAGCCGCAGGGAGACGTCGCCGTCCGAGGGCTGACCCGCGTGCAGGACCGCCAGGTTGGAACGGTCGCTCTCCGTCTGCCTGAGGCCGGTCAGGTAGACGGGGCCGGTCAGGATCGCCGGGGGAACGGCGGGGTACGACAGGCCCGCCCGTCCCTTCGGCACCGCGGTGGCCGTGCGGACCGTGGCGGCCCCGGAGCGCGGCGAGGAGAGGCCGTAGAACCGCGCGGTCAGCGTGCCGCCCCTGTTGCCTCCCGTCGGGATCGCGACACCGAGGGAGGCGAGGTACCCGAGCGCGTCGGAGACGACCTTCTGGCGGCCTGCGGGGAGGACGTCGAATCCGGAGCTCGCGACACCGCCGCCGAAGGCGGGCGTGTACGCCAGCTCCACGGTCGCGTTCGTCGTTCCTCGATTCGCGAGCGTCAGCTCGGACGTGAAGAAGGCGTCGTTCACGCCGGCGGTCGACAGGACGATCGGCACCAGGACCGCCGCGTCGGCCTGGGCGGGCGGCGCGAAGGCGAGGACGCCGATCGACGCCGTCGTCCGGTTGCCGTCCCGGTCCGTCGCGGTGAGCGTGAGCGCATGCGCGCCGGGGGAGAGGACCGCTGTGATGGTGCGGCCCGACCCGAGCGCGCCGTCGCGGCTCGAGGAGAGCGAGAGCGCGGAATCGGGCAACGCGCCGTCCTCGGCGTCCAGGCCGAACGACCGGAAGACGAGGGGCTGCCCCGGCGTCACAACCGTGCCGTCGCGCGGCTCGGAGATGCCGCACTCGGGGGCCTTGGACCCGACGGTGAACGTGCCGTCCGAGTCGTCCGACGCGGAGTGGACGCCGTCGCTGGCGACGACCCGGATTCGCCCGCCGCGCGTCCCCGCGACCGCGGTCGTGTCCCAGAGGAAGCTCGTCGCCGCGAGGGCCGTGGCGAGGGGGAGCCACGTGGTGCCGTCCGCCGTGTACAGGACGTCGTAGGTGAGGGCGTCCCCGTCGGCGTCGGTCGCCGTCCAGGTCACCGTGACGGCGCCGCCGAGCGGCTCCCCCCCGTTCGGGGCGGTGACGCGCACGACGGGCGCGCTCGGCGAGGCGCGGCGCGAGGCGATCTCGAGCCCGCCCTTGCTCAGCACGATGCGCGACGTCCCGGGCGGGTACGGAAGCGTGAAGACGAAGCTGGCCCGGGTCGCCGAGCGGGGGCGGTCGGCCGTCTCGAAGGAACGGTCGAAGCTGGTGGAGGCGAGAGCCGTGCCGGTCGCGTCCTCGAGCCGCAGCGCGTACTCGCCGGGAGCCGGGGTCACCGGCTCCGCGGGTCCCGTGAAACGCGCGAACGGGAAGAGCTCGGCCGTCCCGTCGCGCCCGATCATCCCCGAGAGCGTGATCCACTCTCCGGTCGCGAGCGGCGCCGGCCTCGACGCCAGGGGGAGCATCAGCTTGCCGTACAGGTAGGTCCAGCTTCGCTCGTCGACCCAGCGGACGCGGCGCGGGGCGTTCCCCATGAAGTCGCGCTTCACGAACGTGTAGTCCCGGAGGAATCCGAGGCCGAGGGTCGAGACGTCGTGGCGCTGCGTGTCCATCGTTCCGTCCGCGACGAGGCAGCCGTCCGGGAGGATCTGGCACGTGTCGTGGTCGATCCGGTTCGCCACGAGGCTGTGAGCCGCGCCGGCGCCGAGGTAGGTGTCGCCGAGGTCGAAGTGGTGCCCGATCTCGTGGGCGACGGTCCCCGGGACGTCCTCTCCGTAGAGGAGGCTCACCACGGAGCCCGCGGACCGGCACCGCGGCGAGGAGAAGGCCCGCGGATCACAGTCGCTCACGCCGGGGCTCTCGAAGGCCAGACTCGCGGTGAAGAGAACGACGTGCGTGTACGGGTCCGCGGGGTTGGCGGCGTTGTACGCCTGGAAGCACCGGATCAGGAAAGGCCAGGCGGTCGACTCGTCGTCGCCCTCCACCGTCGCGCCGGCGCACGGCATCCTCTCGGCCCGCACCAGGTCGGCGCTCACGGGGTACGTGGCGCGCACGAAGTCGAAGGTCGAAAGGACGCGAGCCTCGGCCTCCCGGATGAAGGGGGCCGGGTGGGCCGGGATCTGCGAGTCGCGGACGACCCCGATCTTCAGCCCGCGATCGGCCCGGCTCCGCGCGAAGACCTGGGACGGGAGCCTCCGGACCAGGTTCCGCGCCGTGTCCGGCGCCGGGGAGCGGGCCGGCAGTGTGTCGGGCCGCCGGGGATCGACCTCGAACGCCAGGTCGTACGTCCCGGCGCCGAGAGCTCCGTCCCCGAGGATCGAGTAGGTGAGCGTGTCGCGGGCCGCGGCGCGGTCGGCGAGCTCCGCGTCGGTGTCCGAGGGAAGGACCTTTACGGCGCCGGGCTGCGGCTCGAAGGGGGAGCCGGCGATCGGCGCCCGCGTGGTCCCGTCGGTCACGTGAAGGAGCCCTCGTGTCTGCTCCTTTCCCGCCTCGCAGCCGGTGCCGTTGCAGCTGACCTTCACGCGTATCACCGTGTCGTGGTCGGCGACGCACGGCCGTGCCGCCGGGCAGTCGGTGACCGAAATCCCCTGGTTCACGACCAGCGGCGCGACCGTGAGGCTGGAGACGTGGAAGAGGCCCGGGGCGGTCGCCTTCGAGCCGTCGGGGTTCGTCACGGTGACGTCCCGCGGCCCCTCGGGCAGGCCGTGGAAACCGCCGAGGTCGACCTCGATCTGGGTGCCGCTCTTCCAGCGCACCGAAAGGACCGAGACGTCCGCGCCGATCGCGACCTTCGCGCCGTCGACGAAGCCGGTGCCGGTGATCGTGGCGGTCAGCGGCTCCCTGAAGAACCCGTCGCCGAGGAGGACGCCCGTCACGGTGTTCGGGGCCGCCGAGGGCGCGATCGACGTGACGGTGCCCGAAGACGAGAAGTCGTAGTAGATGCGGCCGAGGTAGCTCACGCCGCCGTAGCCGGTGCCGCTGAAGCCGCCGTTCAGGGTACCGACCGGCTCCGAGGCGAAGCCCGAGGTCGCGATCTGACAGGCCTTGGTCGGCGCCATCGTGTGCGTCCCCGCCGGAAGTCCGGTGACCTCCCGGATGTCGTAGCAGCTGCTCTGGAGCCCGGCCGCCGCCGTCATCCGATAGGGAGGCGCGGGGGCCGGCGGCGACGGCGGCGTGGTCCAGCGGGCGGTGAACGTGCTCGTGATGGGGAGCGGCGGCTCGAAGAACGCGGGGACACCGGCGACGGGCGGTGTGCTGGCCGGGAACGAGTAGGAGAGCGTGGCGCTCGAGGTCGACCCCTGGCACGTGAAGGTGAAGGTGATCGATCCGGTCGGGCTCGTGGATTCGATCGTCCGGTCCTGGCTCTCGCAGTACGTCAGGAACTGGACGGAGAGCCTCTGGAAGCGGCCGGTGATCTGAGCGTCCGCACGCGTCGCGAGGAGGGCGAAAGCCGCGGCGGCGAGGAGCCGCCTGGACCTCTCGGTCGCGACCCGTGGCCTCATCCCATGAAGACCTACCCTCTTGGCGGACGGGCGAATCGTATCCCAGGAGCCGGACCTCGCGCGGCGCTACCATCCGGGCGATGCGGTTCACCCTCCTCCTTCGCGTGCCGCTCGCGCTCGGCTTGGCCGGAGCGGCCGTCGCCGCGGAGGCGCCGGCGCTGACATGGCAGGCAGAGACGAGCGGCGTGGACGTCCGCCTCCGGGGCGTGAGCGCGGTGTCGGCGCGCGTCGCCTGGGCGAGCGGCGCGAAGGGGACGATCCTCCGCACGACGGACGGAGGCACGAGCTGGACGCGGCTGGCCGTGCCCGGCGCGGAGGCGCTCGACTTCCGCGACGTCGACGCGTTCGGCGCCGACGTCGCGTGCGCTCTCAGCATCGGTCCCGGTGAGGCGTCGCGGATCTACAGGACCACGGACGGCGGCGCGACGTGGGGGCTCCGCCTCGCGAACACCGACCCGAAGGTCTTCCTCGACGCGATGGCGTTCCGCGATTCGACGCACGGCGTGGCGTTCAGCGACTCGGTGGACGGCCGGCACGTCGTCTTCACGACGACCGACGGCGGAAGGACGTGGCCGCGGGTGCCCGCCGATCGGCTGCCGCCCGCCCTCCCGGACGAAGGGGCCTTCGCGGCCAGCGGCACCAACGTGTCGATGTGGGGACGCGACCACGTCTGGATCGGCACGGGCGCCTCTCGTGTGCTCCGCTCGTCGGACGGCGGGGGCACGTGGGCGGTCTCGACCACGCCCCTCGCGACCGGACCCACCGCCGGCGTCTTCTCGATCGCCTTCCGCGACGCGCGGAACGGGGTCGTCGTCGGGGGCGACTACAAGAAGGAAGGCGAGGCGGTCGACAACGCCGCGTTCTCGACGGACGGGGGCGCGACGTGGGCTCTCGCGAAGGAGCACGGGCTCTCCGGCTTCCGCTCCGTCGTCGCCTGGCTGCCCACGGAGGCGGGCTCGCTCCTCGCGATCGGGCCCACGGGCGCGGACCGCTCGACGGACGGGGGGCGGACGTGGGCACCGGTCGCGACCGCCGGCTTCGACACGGTCGCGTTCGCGCCCGGCGGGCGCGTCGGATGGGCCGCGGGCAACGGAGGCCGGATCTCGAAGCTGGTCCTTCCGGAGGTCCCCGTCCGAGGACCTACCCGGTAACCCGCATCACGACGAGCGTGACGTCATCCTCCTGGGGCGCCGCTCCCCGGAAGGCCCGGAGGTCCCCGATGACCGCGTCGCGCAGACGGGCCGCCGTTCCGTCCGCCCCGTCCCGCTCGATCACCGACGAAAGCCGCGACAGGCCGTACGGCGCCCCCGCGCCGTCCACCGCCTCGTAGATGCCGTCCGTGTGGAGCACGAGGACGTCACCCGGCGCGACGGCGATCTCCCGCTCCTCGAACCGGGACGACAGAGCCGCTCCGAGGGGGAGAGCCGGCAGGAGCTCCTCCTCGACCGCCCCGGTCGCCGCCCTGCGGATCAGGAGCGGGGGGTGGCCGGCGCTGGCGGTGACGACCTTCGAGCGTTCCCGGTCGAACAGCACGATCGCCAGGGTCACGAGCATCCGGTTGCTCGCGGTGGTCTGGAGCATCCGGTGGAGCTTCCGCATCACGGCGCTCGGGTGATCGAGCTCCTCGGCGAGGAGCGTCAGGCAGCTGCGCACCCCGGAGAGGACCAGCCCGCTGGCGAGGCCGTGACCGGCCACGTCTCCCACGACCACGGCCAGCTTGCCGCTCGCGGTGGTGAAGTAGCCGTAGTAGTCACCGCCCACCTCGGTCGCCGGGACGGAGACGGAGGCGATGTCGAGCCACGGGAGGGATGGGTCGCCGCCCGGCAGCATGCCGATCTGGACCTCGCGCGCCAGCTCCAGCTCCTGCCGCATCCGGATCTGGTCCTTCGCGTGGGCGCGCTCCTCCGTCCACTCCGCGAGGACGCTCCGCTTGGCGCGCCGTGTCACGACGAGCGCGACGACCAGGGCGAACGAGAGCGTGAGGGCCAGCGCCAGGAAGAAGTCGCCCCCGAAGCCCGGCCACCCGAGGAAGGCCGCGAGGAGCGTCTCGGCGAGGGCCGTGAGGGCGACCGAGCCGAACAGCAGCACGGACTCGGCCGCCGAGACGCGGAAGAGGACGAAGAGAAACGGGAAGGCGAAGAACCACGGCTCCCGGTTGGTTCCCGCGAACGCGAACGCCGCGAGGAGGACGAACTGGAGGACCAGGATCGCGAGGACGGCTCCGCGCGGGGCCCGGGCGATGCGGCGCGCCCCCTCGTGGAGAAGGCTGCGGGGCATCCCGTCGACTCCATCGGCGAGCCGCCGGAAGACGAGGATCAGGAGCCCGGCCGCCGCCAGGTTCACGAGCGTCACGCCGAGCCGGAGGCCCGCGTGCGCGCCCGGGTCGCGGTCGAGGGAGACCGGGACCTGGATGAAGGCGACGAGGAGGAAGCCCCAGAGGACGCGGCGGAGGAGGCCGAGGTTGTGGGCATCGAAGCGCCGGCGAAGAGCCTCCTCCTCGGTGAGGGTGGCGAGGTCCTCGATCGAGAAGCGCATCACGGCCAGTCTAGCCGCGCACCACCTGGTCCCGCGCCGCCTCGCCCGTCCCGCGTCCGCGCGGCGAGCTGCCTCCCGACGCTCTCCTCCGGACCGCGCCGGGCGGCACTCCGTTGAGCCGCTTGAACGCGCGGCAGAAGGCCGCCTCGGAACGATAGCCGAGCCGCCCCGCCAGCTCGCCCACGCCCGTGCCGCCCTCCTCGAGCGCCGTTCGCGCCACCTGCATCCGGACGCGTGCGACGTACCGAAGGGCGGGCTCGCCGACGAGCTCCGTGAATCGGGCCGAGAACGCGGACCTGGACAGTGCGGCCTCGGAAGCCAGGGAGGCGACGCTCCAGGCGCGCGCCGGGTCCCGATGGATCTCGACCAGGGCGCGGCCGATCTGCCGGTCCTGGAGGGCCGACAGCCAGCCGGCCCGTGCGGCGCCCGCCTTCTCGAGCCACCACCGGATGCTCTGGAGGACGAGCACGTCCGCGAGCCGCGCGAGCACGGCCTCACCGCCGCCCCGCACGTCGCGGGCCTCGTCCGCCATGACCCTCAACGTGCTCTCGATCCACGCGGGGTGCGGTGCCCTCTCGGCGTCGATGCAGATCAGCCGTGGGAGCAGCGCGACGAGCCGGTGCGCCGCCGGGTGGTCGAAGCGCACGGCGGCGCAGACGAGGCTGGTCGGGGCGCCGCCCCCGCCGAATCGCAGCAGCTCGTAGCGGTCCCCGGTCTCCTCGCGCGGGGCATCGAACAGCTTCACGGCCCGCACGCCCGGAGCGCTGGACAGGCGATGCCCCTCACCGTGCGGCACGAGGGTGAGGTCGCTCGGCCGGAGGAGCCGCCGTCCCGCGCCGTGCCCCTCAAGGAAGCAGGAGCCCGACCTCACCACGTGGAGCATCAGGAACCCCTTCATCGGCGGTACCGAAAGCGCCCATGGCGCGGTGAGCTCCGACCGCGCGTAGAAGGCGCCGCTCATCCGGAAGAGCTGGAGCGCCTCTCCGAGGGGATCGAGGGGAGTCCAGACGCCAGCGCCCGCCACCGCTCCAGTATCGCTCCGTGGGAAGGCTCTCCGACGCTCTCGGACGATCGGGCAAGGGATCACGACGCGCGGCGTGGCCGTCCGGTGCGCGGGGCGCCAGATTCGGTCCGGCTCGGCCGAGCGAGGCGGAGCCGAAGGAGGTCGGGATGATCACGGTGATGGGAGCGACGGGACACACGGGAGGCGAGGTCGTGAGGGCCGCGCTCGCGGCAGGAGAGAGAGTGCGGGGCCTCGGGCGCGACGCGAGAAAGCTCGCGCTGCTTTCGGAGCAGGGCGTGGACGCGCGGGCCGGTGACGTGACCGACGCCGCGTTCCTCGCCGACGCGTTCCGCGGGGTCGACGCCGTCTACGTCCTGACCGCGCCCGACCCGGCCGCGTCCGATTACCGGGCCGAGCAGGATCGGCACGGGCGGGCCGTCGCGGAGGCGCTCGCCCGGAGCGGGGTGCGCCACGTCGTCGCCCTGAGCAGCCTGGGCGCGGACCAGACGGACCGGACCGGGCTCCTCCTGGGGCTCCGCGCTCAGGAGGAGCGCCTGCGCGCGCTCGCGGGGGTCGACCTCCTCCTGCTCCGTCCCGGCTCCTTCTACGAGAACTTCGAGGTGGCGCTCGGGCCGATCGCCGCGCACGGCGTCCACGTGGACGCGCTGGAGCCGTCGGTGGCCCTCCCGATGATCGGCGCGCGCGACGTCGGCGGGGTGGCGGCGCGAGCCCTCCTCTCCCGCGGGTTCCGCGGGCACCGGATCCACGAGCTCCCGGGCCCGCGCGACCTGACGCTCGAGGAGGCGACCCGGATCCTCGGCTCGAGCCTCGGCCGCCCCGACCTCCGCTACGTCCAGCTCCCGCCGGCCGAGCTCGTCGGCGTCCTCGTGAGCGCGGGCCTCTCCGAGAGCTTCGCCGCCTCGTACGTCGAGATGACGCGGGCCTTCGACGAGGGGCGCGTCGGGCCCCACCGCGAGCGCGGTCCCGAGGACCTGGCGCAGACCCCGTTCGAGGCGTACGCCGCCGAGCTCGTCGCCGCCTCGACCGGCGGCGCTCAGCGGGTGGGCGCGGACACGGTGGTGCCAGGGTAGTAGTGCGACAGGATCTCCCGGTACGGCTTCCCCGCGTCGGCCATCACCGCCGCTCCGATCTGGCAGAGGCCGACGCCGTGGCCCCACCCCGCACCGGTCAGGACGAGGCGACCCTCCTCGCGGTCCACCACGAACGCCGAGCTGTAGAGGTGCGAGCGGGAGAGCGCCCGGCGGATCTCGAGCTCCTTGCCCGCCACGAGCGCGCCGCGCGTGCCCTCGATCCCGAGCCGGAAGGTCCGGCCGGAGGGGCCGCGCGCGAGCGGCACCAGGTCGACCACGTCCCCGAGGTCGATGCCGAGGCGGGCGTGGACCAGCTCGCCCAGCTCCGCCGGCGTGTATTCGACGCGCCAGCGATAGAAGTCGCGCGTCTCCTGGTCGAAGCCGGGGAGGATCCGCGCCAGGAGCGCGGCGTCCCGCGTACGGCACCAGGCGGGCGGCTCCGACCGGATCCAGGCTTCCAGGTCCGAAGGAAGCGGGCCGGGCTCTCCGTCCCGGAACGAGACGAGATACGGCACCTCGCGGTCGTCCCAGGCGGTCGCGTAGCGCTCGGTGAGGCCGCCGCAGCACTTGGAGAAGCGCGCGTCGCAGATGGCGCCCTCCGCGTCGAGGAGCATCTCGCCCGCCGTGGCGCGGACGGCCTCGGCCGCGGCGGGGGCGAAGGCCTTCGTGATCCCCTGGTACCGCTGGCAGTGGTCGTCGGCGCATACCTCGAAATCGGGGTGCGCCTCGCGCCCGTACCAGCGCCGGATCTCGCCCGGCCCGGCGTCGCCCGCGACGACCACCGGCAGCGGGCCCTTCAGCCAGCTGCGCGAGATCACGGCGTGGGCCTTCAGCAGCTCGAGCGGGCAGGCGGCGCTCATCTCGGAGGAGACGACGCTGGTGACGTACTCCTCGAGCGACACGTCGTTGACGACGGTGAGGCCGGGACCGCGCGCCAGCACCCGCAGCCCGCCCCGGAACACCTGGCGCTCCTTCCGCTCCCAGTGGAAGCCGATCCCGATGGTGACGCCGTCGAGCGCGAAGGCGCACGAGGCGGGGTCGGACGGCGTGAGCGCGGCGTCCCCGGCGAGCCGGTGCCGGCCCGGCCCGAGCGTCGCGCCGGCGGCGTCGGTGAAGGTGCCGGTCAGCTCCACCTCGACGGACGGCAGCCCCTCCATCAAACCGACGGCCACCCTCACGTCAGCGTCACCGCGTCCCTCAGACGGGCGCCGGGGAGCGTCACCTCGCGGAAGATCGCCGCGACGGCGGCGCCGGTGAGCCTCTCGAAGTCCCTCTCCATCGGCGCGACGAGGATCCCGCACAGGTCGATCGCGGCGGGGCTGACGGTCAGCTCACCCGTATGGAACGCGTCCGGCCGGTGCTTGCGGCGCGGGAAGAGGAGCACGGTGAAGCCGCGCCCCTCCTCGTGGAAGACGGCGGCGTTCACCCACGGCTCCGGCTCCTGGCCCGTCGCGGCCGCGAGCGCCGCGAGGGTGCGGTCCATCTCGCCGGCGAGGCGCGCGCGATCGGCTCCGCGGAGCGCGATCGCCGTCGCGCCGTAGCCCTCCACGAGCGGGCCGGCGCTCCGCGCGGCCAGGGCGACGACTGGCAGGCCGTCGCGCGAGCCGGCCTGCAGGTGGAGGTGGTCGGGGGCGGAGGCGCCGCAGCGGGGGCCGTTGTAGATCACGAAGAGGCCGGGGAGCGCGGCCGCGAGGTCGAGCATCGGGCCGGCCAGCCCCGCGACGCGCTGCGGTCGGTGCTCGCGGTGGACGATCGTCAGGTGGCGCTCCACGATGGGGAACGGATTCGGGTAGATGGTGAAGTCCTGGCCGAACGGCACGCCCCGCTCTCTGGGGTCCAGGTTCTCGGCGCAGAGGAAGCACGGCCTCTTCGCGATCGACGCCCCGTCCACCGCCGCCGTCGTGCTCGCGGCGCGGTGCGGGATGTGCCGCACCAGGACGTCGGCGCCGTCGGCGGTCAACGTGCGCGTCCGCGCCGCCGCGAGGCCGTCCTGGCCCTTGCAGAGGAGCGGCCACTCCTCGCGCTGCTCGCGGAGCAGCGCGTCGACCTGGCGAAGGAGCGGGGTCGTCATGTCGCCCGGTCTCGGGCCGCGCGCTTCCGGGCCGAGATCTCGAGCGTCCGGAGCCAGTCCTTGTACGCGTCGTACCGGTTCTGTGTCTCGAGGGGGAGCGCGCTGTCGGAGTTCCCCTCCCAGCGGCGGCAGAGGTAGACCGACTCGTAGATCCGCCCGATCTCGAAGTCGCGGCTCATCCGGAGCGCCACGGCGTAGTCCTCGCCGTAGCTCACGTTCGGGAAGCCGACCTGGCGCAGCACCGTCGTGTCGAAGGCGCGCGGCGCGCCGAAGCCGTTCACCCGGAGCGCGTTGTTGCGGCCATTCTCCCGTGTCCACTCCCGGTGGTCGATGAGGCCGGGCGGGATCTCGTGGAGCGCGAAGTCGACCATCGTGTACGACCCCACGACCATCGCGTACGGCCCGCTCTCGAGCTCCGACACGACGCGCGAAAGGACGCCGTCGTGCGCGTACAGGTCGTCGGAGTCGAGCTGCACGGCGTAGCGTCCGCAGGAGGACGACGACACCGCCAGGTCCCAGCAGCCGCCGATCCCGAGGTCGCGGCGGTCCGGGACGAGGCGGACGAGCCGGGAGTCGACGATGCTCTCGAGCCGCTCCGCCGTCCCGTCGGTCGAGTGGTTGTCGACGACGAGGACGTTGAAGGGGAACGGCGCCTTCTGAGACAGCGCGCTCTCGACCGCGTCCTGGATCGTCCGCTCGCGGTTCCGCACCGGGATGACGACGCTGGCGGTGACGGGGAAGGCGGCGCTCCGGTCGGGCACCGGCTGGAAACGCGGCGGAAGGAGCGCACCGATCCGCGCCAGATGCCGCGTCGCGACGTGCTCCATCTCGATCTGGTAGTCGCGGTTCCGCGGGTCGACGTAGTCGAACATCACCTGGCCCGAGGCCCGCGTGTCCGCCGCCGACGCGGCGTAGAGCGGCTCGGGGACCCGCACGACCGGGGCGCGCTCCGAGAGGCGCAGACGCAGGTCGTAGAGGCCGCCCCACCGGAGCCCCGGCTCGAGGCCGGCTTCCCGCGCGGCCGGGACCGAGATCGCCACCACCGGCCCGAAGTCGAAGGTGTCGCGGAGGCTGCCGGGTCGATAGTCGATCCGTGGGTGGCCGACGGCGTCGGAGTAGACCCAGCCCGCGCCCGAGTCGCGCATCGCCTGCTCCATCCGCGCGAAGAGACGCGGGCCCGGCTCGACGGCGACCCGCGGGTCGCCGAGGAAGAGGACGTCCGAGGTCGCGGCGTGAAGGAGCGCGGCGACCGACGTCGACGACAGGTCCGGCGGATGGACGAGGCTCACGGGCGCTCCATCCCGACGGGGCGCACCACGATCACTCCAGACATGCGCTGTCTCCTCAGGAAGAGGTCCAGCTCCTCCTCCACCACGCTCCCGCGGCTCCGGGTGGCGTGGCGCAGCCGCCACCCGCCGTCGCCCGCGACGAGGAGGCCGCAGTGGAAGACGTCCAGGTTCCGGCGCGTGGAGGCGAAGAAGATCAGGTCGCCGGTGGCGAGGCGGGACGCCAAACGGCCCAGCTGGCCCTTCGGCACGCACGTGAAGCGTGCCCGCGAAGGCGGGAGCCCGGGCACGACGTCGAGCCGCCGCTCGAGCCGGGTCCCGGGGAGTCCCGTCCGCATCTTCCGCACCACACCGAGCCGCGTGCTGGCGCGGATCCAGCCCGTCATGTAGTGGTTCCGGCTCCGCCAGCGGACCTCGCCGCCGTCGTACCGGATCCGGCGGAGCCAGCCGGCGAAATCGTCCGCTCGGGCGGAGAGGGCGAGCGCGAGGACCGTCTCCACGTAGGTCACGCAGTCGAACCGCTCGAGCGACGCGGTGAAGGCCTCCGGCGTCTCGGCCGATCCGACGAGCCCGTGCGCCTCGTACGGGCAGCCGAGGAGAGCCTTCGAGAGCGCGTCCACACGGGCGCCGACGGCGCGGTGGGCCTTCGCCGCCGCGAGGAGCCGCCGCGCACGGCCGGCGTCGAGGCCC